>JBLMWU010000282.1:0-21118 GCA_050257395.1 Gemmatimonadota bacterium
AGCTGGCGCTGGCGGTCGCGGGTGATCCGGCGGCGTTCCGTCCCGACGCGGCGGCTCACCCAGACGAAGACGGGCAGCATGATCAGCGACGCGATGGTGAGCCGCCAGTCGAGGGCGATCAACGCGTCGCTGCGCATGATCGCCCGCAGCCAGGAGCCGCCCCGGATGACCGAGCTCGCCGACCATCTCGGCATCGCGCCCCGGTCGGTCACGACCGTGATCGACGCGCTCGAGCGGGCCGGCCTGGTGCGCCGCGAGGTCGACCCGCGCAACCGCCGGGCCATCCGGCTGCACCTGACCGAGCACGGCAGGGCGGTCCGGGACGAGATGCGCCAGGCCCGGCGGCGCGCCGCCGAGGACCTCTTCGCGCCCTTGCCGGTGAGCGACCGCCAGGCGCTGGGTGAGATCCTCAGCCGCCTCGATCAGTGAACCGCCGCGGTCGCGGCGCCGTCGGCTGCCTCAGGCGAGGATGCTGCTGACCGGCACCGCCTGGTAGCCGTGCGCCGCGGCCACGGGCGCGCTGGTCAGCTGCCCGTCGCGGGTGTTCAGGCCCGCGGCGAGCGAGCTGTCGGCGCGCAGCGCGTCCCGCCAGCCGCGGTCGGCCAGCTCCAGCGCGTACGGCAGGGTGACGTTGGTCAGCGCATGGGTGGAGGTGTGCGGGACCGCCCCGGGCATGTTGGCGACGCAGTAGAACACCGAGTCGTGCACCCGGTAGGTGGGCTCCGCGTGGGTGGTCGGGCGCGAGTCCTCGAAGCAGCCGCCCTGGTCGATGGAGATGTCCACCAGCACCGAGCCCGGCTTCATCCGCGACACCAGCTCATTGCCGATCAGCTTGGGGGCCCTGGCCCCGGCGACCAGCACCGCACCGATGACGAGATCGGCAGCCAGCACCGCCCGTTCGATCTCATAGGAACTGGCGGCGACCGTCTGGCACCGGCCGTGGTAGACGGCGTCCACCTGGCGCAGCCGGGGCACGCTGCGGTCCAGCAGCAGCACCTGGGCGCCCATCCCTATGGCGATCGCGGCCGCATTCTGGCCCGACACCCCGGCCCCGATGACCACCACGTTCGCGGGGTGCACGCCGGGGACGCCGCCCATCAGCACGCCCCGGCCGCCACCCTGCCGCATCAGGTGGAAGGCGCCGACCTGCGCGGCCAGCCGCCCGGCCACCTCCGACATCGGGGCGAGCAGCGGCAGCGACCCGTCGGCCAGTTGCACGGTCTCGTACGCGATGCCGGTGGTCCCCGCAGCCAGCAGCGCGTCCGTGCAGGACCGGGCGGCGGCCAGGTGCAGGTAGGTGAACAGCACCTGGCCGCCGCGCAGGCGGTGGTACTCGGCCGGTACCGGCTCCTTGACCTTGAGCAGCAGGTCACCCTCGGCCCAGACGTCGTCAGCGGTGTCCAGGATCTTGGCGCCGGCCGCGAGGTAGTCCGCGTCGGGGATGGCGGAGCCCACCCCGGCCGCGCGCTCGATGAACACCTCGTGGCCGTGCTGCGTGAGCTCGCGGACGCCGGACGGCGTGATCGCCACCCGGTACTCGTGGTCCTTGACCTCGCGGGGGATACCGACCTTCATGACTGGTGCCTCCAGCGTGCCGTGACTGCCGACACCAGAAATGCTGAATTATTACGAGGTGAATTGCTAGTTTTGTGAATATGATTCTCTAAACTGGCGGTATGCCATCCAGAGCTTCAGATCCGGTGCGCGGGGCGGGACGCCTGCCGAACAAGATTCAGCCGCCGGCGCCGGTGCTCGACGACACCGACCGGCGGATCCTGGCCCTGCTCGCCGCCGACGCCCGGATGCCGAACAACGCGCTCGCCGAGCGGGCGGGCATCGCCCCCTCGACCTGCCTGGGCCGGGTGCGGGCGCTCCGTGAGAGCGGGGTGATCCGCGGCTACCACGCGGACATCGACCCCAGCGCGCTGGGCCGGCCCATCCAGGCGATGATCGCCGTGCGGCTGCAGCCTCACTCGCGCGGGCACCTGAGCGAGTTCTCCGCGCGGGTGCAGCAGCTGCCGGGGGTGCTCAGCGTGTTCTTCCTGGCCGGGGCGATGGACTTCCACATCCATGTCGCGGCCGAGAACACCGGGGGCCTGCGCGACTTCGTGGTGGACAACCTGAGTGCCAACCCGGATGTGGCGTTCACCGAGACCAGCCTGATCTTCGAGCATCTGCGCGCACCCTGACGGCCCGGCCCGCCACGCTGGGGGCGTCAGTAGCCGTAACCGCCGCCGCCGGAGCTCGCGGGCGAGCTGGGCCGGGCGGGCGCGTGCGTGGCCCCGCCGGTCGCGGTCATCTCGTGCCAGACGCCGCCGGACGCGTTGAGGCCGTTGCCGCTGGCCTGGCCGGGGGCGGTGTCGGCCTTGTAGGTGTAGAGCGGATGCCCGTTGTAGGTGGCCTGCATCGTGCCGTCTGCCCGCTTGACCACGCTGAACGTGCCGTGCACGCCGCTGCCGGCGGTGACGGGGCCTTTCACCGGCGGCCAGAGGACCGCGCAGCTGCCATTGCACTTCGACATCGCTGGCGTGTCCGGCGCGAACCAGTACAGCGTGAACCCGTGGGCGTTGGTGAGGACCCGGGCGCCGGAGACGGTGGCGGTCTTGACCATGTTCCCGGCGGATGCGCCGGATCCCGGCATGGTGCCGGACGTGCCCGGGGACGCGGCGCTGGTGCCGGTATTCGCTGAGGTGCCGCATGCGGCCGCCACCAGGGCGGCCAGGGCCAGTCCTGCGGGTGCGAGCCATCGGATGCGCATAGCTGCCTCCGTTTCCCCGAGAGATTGCCTGCCTACCCTGAGACACGTGACCGGCGGTGACGCCGTTCAGGCGCCGGGGCCGCTGCCGGGCCCGGTGCCGCTCCGGCCTGGCGGCCGGCGCACCGGGATGACCACGAGCACCCGGCTGCCGCTGGTGATGTCGAAGCTGCGCAGGCTCGTGGCCGGGACCGGCACCGAGGCCGGGTTCCACGCGTGCTGCTGCCCCGGCAGGACGGCCCAGGCCGCGGCCGGGATGAGCTGCCCGGCCGTGCTGGTGACCCAGAACTGGCAGGTGGTCCCCACCGGGACGCCGGTGACGTGCACCTCCAGCCGGGTTCCCCCGGGCCGCGGGGAGTACCGCACCGTGGCGCCGGCGCCGGTCGCCGGGTCCGTGCCCGCCGCCGCCGCCCAGCCGCCGCCGGCCGGTGCGGCTGGCTGCCCGCCTGCCTGCCATCCCCAGGCGGTGCTGGCCGCGGCCACCAGCACCGCCCCGGCGGCAGCCAGCAGCCACCGGCGCCGCGTGCGCAGCCGGCTGACCCTCGTGAGCAGGTCGTCCAGCAGCTCGCTGGGCGGCGGCCAGGCGCCGCTGTCACCGCCGGTGCCGGCCAGCAGGGCCTCAGCGACCGGCACCCGCCGCAGCAGGGCGGGCAGCGCGGCCAGGCCGGCCAGCTCCTCGCGGCACCGGGCGCACGAACGCAGGTGCTGGTCGACGCTGGCGCGGCCGGCGGGATCGATCGCACCCAGCAGGTAGACCCCGAGTTCCCGGCGCACCGCCGGGCAGTCACCGGTCATGGCCGGCGCCCGCGGCGCGGGGCGGACGGGCGGGGCGGCCGGCGCTGGCGGGCCGCCCCGGGGCCGGCCCAGGGAACTGCTTGCGCGATCCCCGGCCGTGCAAATCGGACAGGGGCACCACATCCCGTAAAACGATCATGCATGACCCGCGGTTCAGCTGTGGAGCCCGCCCGCTCAGCTCCCCGGGGCCGGCAGGCCCAGCTGCCAGCGGATCGCCCGCGCGGACTGCTCGACCGGAGCGTTGGCCGCGGTCAGCGCGCGCTCCCCGGCATGCAGCGCAGGCAGCGAGCCAGCCGCCGCCACGGCCGCGGTCAGCGCCGCCCGGGACTGGTTGACCCGGTACAGACGGCGGGCGGCCGCCCCGGCCCCGGGCGGGAAGGGGATCCGCAGCAGCCGCCGGTCAAACAGCCGTTCGGTGGCTGCCGCGTCCCGCAGGTCGGCGCGGGCCGCGCCGATGCGGTCGCGGTCCCGGCCGGCCAGCGCGCCGAGGCTGGCGTCCAGCCGCCGGTTCCCCGCCCGGGCGATCACCAGGTACCGGCGTGCCACCGCCTGCCGGCCCGGACCGGCCACCAGCCGGCGCTGAGCCGGGCTGCCCAGGTGGGCCGCGGGCGTGCCCGCTGCGGCGTGCCCGGGCCCGGCGCCGCAGCCGGGGGCACAGGCCACCGCGCAGCCCGCGACGGCGGCCCCGATGCCGCCGTGCAGCCAGCGCCTCCTGCGCATCACGGGTGGCGGGCCACTGCCGCGCCGAGCCTCCCTCCGCTGGTGACCAGCCGGATGTGGTTGATGAGTACGTCACCGCGCAGCCGCACGCTCAGGTGCTCCCCGTTCACCCAGTAGTACTCGATGCTCATCAGCGCCCCGTGGTCGATGTGCCCGACCGTCAGGTAGCGGCCCCGGCCGCTGGCGATCTCGGTCACCTCGTGGTTGCGGTGCGGCCGGAACCGCCCGGCCAGGTCGCCGATGCGCTGGTGGTAGAAGACCTCGGCGGGGTGCAGGGCCGGCCTGCAGGGCAGCCCGGTCCCGGTGAACCCGTTGTCCGGGTAGTGCCTGCCCGCCTCGCCGCAGATCGCGATGTCCTCGCCGAGCACGTAGGCGCCGCCGGGGATGATCACCCGCTTGCTGTAGCCGTCCCGCAGGTGGTACTCGGCCTTCCGCAGCTTCGATCCGGCCGCGAAGGGATCGGTCACGGTCAGCGACCCGTACCGCCCGCTGCCGTGCTCGGCCGCGGTCACCGTGCGGCTGCCAGCCCGGTGATGCGCGGCAGCGCGCCCGGCCGGACGGTGCTTCCCGGGGCCGGCCCGCGGCGCCGCCATGACGGCGAGCGCGGCGGCGGTGACGGCGGCAGCGGCCAGTACCGGGATCGCCCAGACCCGTGCCCGCATGACTCCTCACCGCCCGGCGCCGCCCATTCCGGCTCACCCACCACCACGGACGGCGGCGGCGGGCCGTTCACCCGGCCGGCCGCTCAGCGCGCCGCGAACGCCCCGTCGCCCGAGCGGGGGTCGGCGGCGCCGGTGAGCATGCCGTCGGCGGTGACGCGGATCGCCTGCGCATGGCCGAAGATCTGGTCGCCGGGCGGGCTCTGGATGACCTCGTACCCGCGGGCGCGCAGTCCGGCGGCCCAGCCGGGGGGTGCGTCGTGTTCGAGGCGGACGAGCGGCGGGTCGCCGGGCTGCCAGATGTCGAACGCGGTGGTGGGTTCGCGGCTGAGCACCCACCGGGGAGCGGCGATAGCCTGGCCCGGGTCCTGGCCGAGGGCGAGCATCCGGACCAGGAGCTGGAGCAGGACCTGCGGCTGGGCGTCGGCGCCCATGGTGCCGAGCACCCCGTCCAGCGCGCCGTCCGGGGTGGTGACGGCGAGCGGCGTCAGGGTGTGCGGGGGGCGCCGGCCGGGCCGGTACTCGGCGGGGTGGCCGGGGCGGAGTGAGAAGCCCATGCCGCGGTTGTGCAGGAAGATGCCGTGCCGGGGGAGGATGAGGCGGGAGCCGAAGTCGGCGGCGTTGGACATGATCAGTGACACGCCCATGCGCTGGCGGTCCACCGCGCAGAGATAGGTGGTGCCGCCGTCGCCGTAGACGTCGGCCAGCCCGCGGGCCGCGCGTCCGGTCACCGCGGCGGCGCGCGGGCGCAGGCGGGACGGGGTGATCAGGGCCGGGCCGTCGGCGTGTTCGTGGAGCACCGCGGGCCGGTCGAAGGCGGCCTGCCGGGCGGCTTCGGCGAGCAGGAACGCCCAGCGCTCGTCGCCGGGGTCGGCGGGCACGCCGACCTGCTCGGCGATCCACGCGCCGGCCAGCGCCAGGTAGCCCTGGGAGTTGGGCGGGATGGCCCACAGCTGGCGGCCGAAGACCGGCAGCCGCAGCGGCGTGACCCAGTCGGCGTGCCGGGCGCGCAGGTCATCCGCGGTGAACTCGCCCGCGCCGGCCGCGATGAGTTCCGCGCCGGCCGGGCCCTCGTAGAAGCCGGCGCGCCCGTGATCGGCGACGGCCCGCAGCGCCTCGCCGATCCCCGCCAGCACGAGGCGGCTGCCCCGCATCAGCGGGTCACCCGTCCCGAAGGCGAGGGCGCGCTCCTCCGGACCGAGCTCAGCGGACGCGGCGGCCAGGGTGGGGGAGACCGGGAACCCGGTTCCGGCCAGCTGCCGGGCCGGGGCCAGCAGGCCGGCGAGCGGCAGCGACCCGAAGCGCTCGTGCAGCGCCACCAGGCCGTCGACGCAGCCCGGCACCGTGACGCTGCGGATGTCGCCGAGAAAGGGCATCTCGCGGGCGCCCTCCGCGCGCAGCCGCTGCGGGTCGGCGCCGGAGCCGGCCCGGCCGGACGCGTTCAGCGCGGCTGGCTCGCCGTCACCGGTCACGACCAGAGCGAACAGGTCGCCGCCCAGCCCGCACATGTGCGGGGAGGTCACGGCCATGACGGCCGCGGCGGTGAGCGCGGCGTCAGCCGCGTTGCCGCCCTCGTCCAGCATCCGGGCGCCGGCGGCGGCCGCGAGGTGGCTGGCCGCCGCGACGGCACCGACCGGGGCATAGCGGGTAATCGACACGTCAGTGCAGCACTTTCGAGAGGAAGGCCCTGGTGCGTTCCTGGGCTGGCTGGTCAAGCAGCTGGCCGGGCGGGCCGGTCTCGATGATCCGCCCCTGGTCCATCATGATCATCCGGTCGGCCACGCCCCGGGCGAAGCCCATCTCGTGGGAGACGACGACCATGGTCATCCCGTCCTGGGCCAGTTCCCGCATGACTTCCAGCACCTCGCCGACCATCTCCGGGTCCAGCGCGCTCGTCGGCTCGTCGAAGAGCATCAGCCGGGGTTTCATCGCCAGCGCGCGGGCGATGGCGACCCGCTGCTGCTGGCCGCCGGACAGCTGCCGGGGGTAGGCATCGCGCTTGTCCTCGATTCCCACCCGGCCGAGGAGCTGGCGGGCTTCCGCCAGCACCCGGTCCCTGGCGGCCTTGCGCACGCGGACCGGCGCCAGCGCCACGTTCTCGATCGCGGTCAGGTGCGGGAACAGGTTGAACTGCTGGAACACGAAGCCGATCTCCTGCCGCTGGCGCGCTATCTCCCGCTCTGATTCCTCGGTCAGCCCGCCCTTCGCGTTCTCGCGGTAGCCGATGAGGTGCCCGTTGACCAGCAGCCGCCCCCGGTCGATCCGTTCCAGATGGTTCATGCACCGCAGCAGGGTGGTCTTGCCGGAGCCGGACGGCCCGATGATCACCACGACTTCGCCGCTGGCCACCCCGAACGAGACCTCGTCCAGGACGTGCACCTGGCCGAACCACTTGTGAATACCGGACCCCTCGACCGCCAGCGGGCTGTCCGGGGCCGCGGTGAGGCCCGGCTGGGCAGCGTCCCGGGCACTGGCCCCGGCGTTCACCGGGCACCCCGCAGCTGCTCGCCCGGGGCCAGGATTCCGCCGCCGAAGAGCCGCTGGCGCAGCGGCACGTTCGTGATCGTGGCGCCGCCCTTGGCCTGCAGCCTGCGTTCGATGGCGCTCTGGATGAACGACCAGATCGTGGTCATGGCGATGTAGTACAGCGCGGTCACCAGGAAGATCTCGAAGGTGCGGAAGGTGGCCGAGTTGTAGTCCTGGGCAGCCAGGAACAGCTCCTGCAGGCCGATGACGCTCAGCAGCGAGGTCACCTTGAGCATGTTGTTGAACTCGTTGCCCAGCGGCGGGATGACCACCCGCATGGCCTGCGGCAGCACGACATGCCGCATCGCCTGCCGCCGCCGCATGCCCAGTGACTCCGCTGCTTCGGTCTGGCCCCTGTCCACCGAGTCGATCGCGGCTCGCATGATCTCCGCCATGTAGGCGCCCTCGTTGAGGGCGAGGGTGACGATGCCCGCCTGGACGACACCGGGGACCGAGAGCACCCAGAGGTTCAGCGGGCGGAAGGAGTACAGCCCCAGCGCCGCGCTGCCGTCGTAGATGATCACCGCCTGGACCAGCAGCGGGGTGCCGCGGACCAGCCAGATGTATCCGCTCGCGAACACCCGCAGCGGCAGCTGGCGGCTGCGCCGCCACAGGGCGAGCACCAGCCCCAGCACGACGCCCAGGGCCTGGGATATGACCGCGAGGTACACGGTGCGCACCGCGCCCTGCAGGAAGGCGCCGGGTGGGTGGAAGAGCAGGTGCTGGAAGAACTGCCAGTCGAAGTGCATGCGGTCAGCCCGGCAGGAGGTCGAGCTTGAGACCCCACTTGGTCATGATCTTCTGGTAGGTGCCGTTGCGCTGGAGGGCTGCGAACGCCGCCGCGATGCCGCGGTGCAAAGCGGCGTTCTGCTTGCTGGTGGCGATCCCGGTGAGAATCTGCCCGAACGGCGGGCCGGCGATCTGGAACATGCCGGAGTTCCTGGACATGTCATAGCCGCCGGTCTCTACCGTGGTGCCGTAGGCGTCCACATGCCCCAGCGCGAGCTGGTTGAGCGCGTCGCTGTCCCGCAGGAAGGTCTGGACCGCGATCGGCTTCTTGCCGTGGGCCACGCAGGCCTTGCTCTGCTGCGCGAGATAGTCGGTCACGGTGGTGCCGGTCTCTGCCGCCACATTCAGCCCGCACAGGCCCGCGACGCCGGTGACGTGCCGGGGATTGCCTTTGCGGACCAGCACCGCCTCGCTGGAGTTCATGTAGTCGACGAAGTTCACCACGGCCCGCCGGGCCGGCTTGTCGAACAGCTGGGACAAGATCGCGTCGCAGTGCCCCGCCTGCAGCGCCGGGATGATCCCGGCGAACGCGGTGTTCACCCAGACCGGCCGCAGGCCCAGCTCGTGCGCGATCGCGTTGCCCAGCTCGATGTCCGACCCGGCCGGCTGCTGCCCGTTGACGTAGAACTCCAGCGGGGGAGAGGAGATGTCCGAGCAGTAGCGGATGGCCCCTGCCTGCCCGAGAGCGCTGGCGGGCACCTTGACGGCCGCGGTCGTCTTCGCCGGGGTGTTGCTGGGGCTGACGCCGCAGCCGGCGGCCAGCAGCACTGCCGCCGTGACGGTGGTGCAGGTCAGGGTGATCTGGCGAACGCGGAATCTCTGAGGTTGCATGGCGAGCCGCCTCTCGGTGCCCGGCGACCAGGGTGACCGCCGGGATGCCAAAACCTTTTGGCAGACCGTAAGAGCGGCGGCCGGCGGTGTCAAGGGGGCCCGGCGGGCGGCCCGGCGCGGTGCCAGCCGGGAAACGGTTCGCCGGCAGCGGCCGGGTTCCGGGGCACCGTATGCTCAGGCTGTTCAGCAACCTCCCTGAGCAGGACCGATGGCAACCCGACCAACCATCCGCGACGTCGCCAAGGCGGCGGGCGTCTCCGTCACCACCGTGTCGCACGCCCTCAACGACAAGGGCAGAGTCGATCCGGCGACCCGGGCACTGGTGGTGCAGGTGGTGCGGCAGCTCGGGTACCGCGCCAACCGGCACGCCCGGGGGCTGCGCTCAGGCCGTTCGGGTGCGCTGGCGCTGCTGCTGCCGGTGCGCGCCGGCACACAGGCGGACGAGGCGCTGAGCCTGGACTTCTACATGCGGCTGGCGAGCGCCGCGGCAGCCACGGCCTTTGCGCAGGAGCAGGCGCTCATGCTGCTGCCGCCCGCGATCGTGCAGACCGGCCTGCGCGGGCTCGGGGTCGACGGCGGGATCGTGGTGGACCCCTCGCCGCTGGATCCGCGGGTCAGCCTGCTCACCGAGCAGGGGCTCCCGGTCGTCACGATCGAGCGGGACCTGGCCCGGCCGGACGACCGCTGGTACGTCGCGTCGGAGACGGACGCCAACACCCGGCAGGTGCTGGACCATCTGGCTGCCCAGGGGGCGCGGCGCATCGCCCTGCTGGTGCCGAAGACGGACTGGGGCTGGGCCACCGAGACCCTCGGCGCCTACGACTCGTGGGCCCGCGAGCACGGCGCGGCCCGGCTGGTCGTCCCGGTTGCCATGCAGCCGGGGGAGGAGAGCGCCTTCGCGGCGGCCGGGCGCCTGCTGGCGGGGCGCCGGCCGCCCGATGCGATCTTCGTGGTGGCCGCCCGGTTCATCCGCGGCGTGCTGCGGGCCGCCACCGCGGCAGGCCGCCGGGTACCGGGAGAACTGCTGATCGCGGCCGGTGTCGACAGCGTCCAGGCCCGGGAGGGCGACCCGCCCGTGACCGCGCTCGACCTGCACCCGGAGCGCCAGGCCGAGGTGGCGGTGGAGATGCTGCTCGCCCGCCTCGACGGCGGTGAGCCGGAAGCCCCCCGGCACCTCCCGGCGACGCTGCGGCTGCGCGCATCGACCGGCGCGCACCCTCCCGGCTCCGCCGAGCCGGTGTCACGATGAGGGCCATGGGTGGGCAGCGGTTCAGCGCCCGGGTCACCGCCGGTCCCCGTGGTCACGCGGTGGTCCCGGTCCCGTTCGACCCGGACCGGGTGTGGGGCGCCAAGGCCGGGCATCCGGTGGGCGGCACCATCAACGGCAGGCCGGTGCGCGGGCGGATCACCCCGGGCGGCGGCGGCTGGCTGTTCACGCTCACCCCCATGTGGGCCCGGGACGCGGGCGTCGCGGCCGGCGACGAGGTGACCGCCGAGCTGGTGCCGGAAGGCCCGCAGCGCGGCGATCTCGCCGATGACATCGCCGCCGCGCTGGCGGCCAGCCCGGAGGCCGCCGCGTTCTTCGACACGCTGGCCCAGTTCTACCGCAAGGCGTACCTGCGCTGGATCGATGCCACGACCCGGCGCCCGGATCTGCGGGCGGCGCGCATCGCCGAGGTGGTGGACCTGCTCGCGGCCGGGGTGAAGCAGCGGCCGCGGCCGTGAGCCGGGCGCCGCGTCACCGGCGCCGGCCCGGCCCCCGCCCTGCCCGCGCGCAGCGGCCGGCCCGGGACTGGCAGTAGAACGTGTTCTAGTTTCCCGGTAGGCTTTCCGGATGTGGTGCGCGGGCGCCACTGGACGAGTGGTGCTGAGCTGATCGGAGAGGTCATCGTGCGGACGCCGTTGTGCGACATGTTCGGGATCGAGTACCCGATCTTCGCGTTCTGCCACTGCCGCGACGTCGTCGCCGCGGTCAGCCGGGCCGGCGGGCTGGGGGTGCTGGGCGCGGTGGGCTTCAGCCCGGAACAGCTCGAGATCGAGCTGAACTGGCTGGACGAGCACGTCGAGGGCAAGCCCTACGGGGTGGACATCGTCATGCCGCAGAAGGCCGTCGATGTGCACGGGGAGAGCCCCGGCGAGCTGGTCGCCCAGATCCGGTCGATGATCGACCAGGAGCACTGGCGGTACGTGGACAAGCTGATGGACCGGTTCGGCCTGCCGCCGCTGCCCGAGGGCGAGCACCCGCAGGGGGTGATCGGCTGGGCGCAGGACGTCGCCCGCGCCCACGTCGAGATCGCCCTCGCGCACCCGATCAAGCTGATCGCCAACGCGCTCGGCTCGCCCCCGGTCGACATCATCGACCGGGCCCACGAGGCGGGCGTCAAGGTGGCCGCGCTGGCAGGCCAGGCCCAGCACGCCCAGCGGCACGTCAGCAACGGGGTCGACATCGTGGTCGCCCAGGGCTACGAGGCGGGCGGCCACACCGGCGAGGTCGCCACCATGGTGCTGGTCCCGGAGGTGGTGGACGCGGTCGCCCCGGTGCCGGTGCTGGCCGCCGGGGGGATCGGCACCGGCCGCCAGATCGCCGCGTCGCTGGCGCTCGGCGCCCAGGGCGTGTGGACGGGCTCGATCTGGCTCACCACCGCCGAGAACGACTTCGGGTCCGCCACCGTGCAGGCCTACCTGGAGGCGACCTCCAGCGACACCGTCCGTTCCCGCTGCTACACGGGCAAGCCCGCGCGCATGCTGCGCAACGAGTGGACCGAGGCCTGGGACGACCCGGCGGGCCCCGGCCCGCTCGGCATGCCGCTGCAGAACATCCTGACCGCCGAGGCCAACGCCAGGATCGCCCGGTCCGGCCGCAAGGAGCTGGCGTTCGCCCCGGTCGGCCAGATCGTGGGCCGGATGAACCAGGTCCGGCCGGTGCGGGACGTCATGTTCGGCCTGGTGGAGGAGTACGTCGAAGCGGTGGAGAAGCTCAGCCTGCCGTAGCGGCCCGCCAGCCGGCGCTGACCTCGACGCGGTACCCGCCGCTCACAGCTGCACCGACTTGACCTGCAGCACGTCCCCGATGCCGAAGTCGCCGATCTCCCGGCCGACGCCGGACTGCTTGTAGCCGCCGAACGGCGCCCGCGGGTTGAACGGCGCCCCGTTGACGTCCACCTGGCCGGTGCGGATGCGTGCCGCCCAGTCCAGGGCGCCGCCGGGGTCCCCGGTCCACAGCGCGCCGCCGAGCCCGTAGATCGAGTCGTTGGCCAGCTCGATCGCGTGCTCGTCGGAGCCGGCCGCCAGGATCGACAGCACCGGGCCGAAGATCTCCTCCTGCGCCAGCCGCGAGTCCGGCGCCACGTCGCTGTAGACCGTGGGCGGGACGTAGTAGCCCCTGGCCGGCAGCTCCGCCCTGCCGGTGACCGGCCTCGCGGGCCCGGGCGCCAGGAAGCTCTCCACCTTCTCGCGCTGGCCGGCCGAGATCAGCGGCCCCAGCCGCTCCCCGGGGACGTACCGGGCGGCGGCTGCCGCCGCCAGCTCCTCGGCCTGCGCCAGCCGGCTGGCCGGGACGATCAGCCGGGACAGCGCCGTGCAGGTCTGGCCGCCGTTGAGGAAGCAGTTGGCGACGGTGACCTTGACCGCCGTGGCGAGCAGCTCGTCCGGGACGTCCGAGAGCACCACGCTGGCCGACTTCCCGCCCAGCTCGAGGGTCAGGCCCTTGACCGTCTCCGCCGCGGCCGCCGCGACCTGCCGGCCCACGGCGGTCGAGCCGGTGAACGACACGTGGTCCACCTGCGGGCTGCGGACCAGCTGGCCGCCCACGTCCGGGCCGCTGCCGGTGACCAGGTTGAACACCCCGGCGGGGAACCCGGCGTCCGCCACCGCGCGGGCCAGCTCGAAGGCGGTGAGCGGGGTGAGCTCGGCGGGCTTGAGCACCACGGTGCAGCCGGCCGCGAGCGCGGGCACCACCTTGACGACGACCTGGTGCAGCGGCAGGTTCCACGGGGTGATCGCGGCGACCACGCCGGCCGGCTCGCGCAGGATCACCGAGTTGCCGAGCTGCTGGCGGAACGGGAACTCGGCCAGCGCGTCCGCGGTCCGCTCGATCACGCTGAGCGGCGTGTCCACGTGCAGCTTGCGGGCGACCGGCGGCGGTGAGCCCTGCTCCCGGTTGATCAGGGCGGCGAAGCGGTCCGCGCGGTCGGTGATCACCGCGTGCAGCCGCCGCAGCGCGGCGGCCCGGTCCGGCACCGGGGTGGCGGCCCAGCCGCCGGCCGCGGCCCGGGCGGCCAGCACCGCCTGCTCGACCTCGGCGGCGGAGGCCTGGGTCACGACCCCGGTGGTCTGCTCGGTCGCGGGGTTCTCCACCTCGCAGTCGCCGCCGCCCCCGGGCACCCACTCGCCGCCCAGGTACAGGGCGGGCTCCCGGACCAGCTCGGTCATTTCCGGGCCTCCTCGCGCGCTTGGCTGTAGCGCCGCCACTGTAGTGGTTGCCCCATTGAGGCATATACCGGGGTATACCAGGCACAAGGCGCGGTGCCGCGCACCCCGGTCTTGCCCGGGCCCGCGGTCAAGCGCTACAAAGACGTGACGAAGGGCACAGGTTCAGTCGAATAATCGCGGGCCGCGCGGCTGCCAGCGCAGGCAGGAGAAGGTCATGGAGTCCAGCCAGACGGCGCTGTTCGCGCCGCCGGACGTGGTCGCCGAGCCGGCCGGTGCGGACTGCCTGCTGCTGCGCTCGGCGGAGCCGCTGGGCGCTTACCCGGTGTCGGTGATCCACAGCCTGCGGGGCTGGGCGCTGGCATATCCGGGCCATCCGCTGGTGGCCGAGCGGGCGGCGGACGGCTCGTGGCGGACGTGCAGCTACGGCGGGGCGGTGGCGGCGGCGGACGCGATCGGGCAGGCGCTGCTGGACATGGGGCTGGGCCCGGGCCGGCCGCTGCTGATCCTGTCCGGCAACGGCGTGGATCATCTGCTGATGACGCTGGGGGCGATGACGGCCGGGATCCCGGTCGCGCCGGTCAGCGTGGCGTACTCGCTGCAGAGCCGCGACCACGCGCGGATCCGGGCGGTGGCGGAGCTGATCGGGCCGGGTGCGGTGTTCGCGGACGACGCCGGCCGGTTCGGCGCGGCGCTGGACGCGGTGGGCAAGGTGCCCGCCATCGTGGCCGCTGGCGAGCGGCCGGGCGCGACGGCGCTGGCCGGGCTGACCGCCACCGTGCCGGGCCCGCGGCTGGCGGCGGCGTTCGCGGCGCTGGCGCCGGAGGGGATCGCGAAGATCCTGTTCACCTCCGGCTCGACCGGGCTGCCGAAGGGGGTGCTGAACACCCACCGGATGCTGGCGGCCAACCAGCAGATGATCCGGCAGGTGTGGCCGTTCCTGGCCGCCGAGCGGCCGGTGATCGTGGACTGGCTGCCGTGGAGCCACACCTTCGGCGGCAACCACAACGTGAACATGGTCATCACCGCCGGCGGGACCCTGTACGTGGACGGCGGCCGCCCGGCGCCGGGCCTGTTCGGCCAGACCGTCGCCAACCTGACCGACGTCCCGCCGACCATCTGCTTCAACGTGCCCGCCGGGTATGCGCAGCTGGTGCCCGCGCTGGAAGCCGACCCGGCGTTCGCGGCCCGCTTCTTCTCCCGGCTGCGGCTGGTCTTCAACGCCGCCGCGGCCCTGCCCGCCGCGCTGCGCGAGCGGCTGGCCGCGCTCGCGGTGGCGAGCACCGGCCGCGCGGTCCCGGTGACCGGCGCCTGGGGTGCCACCGAGACTGCCCCCGCCGTCACGGCGGCGCATTTCCCCTATGACGATGCCCGGTGCATCGGGGTGCCGCTGCCGGGCACCCTGGTCAAGCTCGCCCCCGCCGAGGGCGGCTATGAGATCCGGGTCAAGGGCCCGAACGTGACCCCGGGCTACTTCGCCCGCCCGGACCTGACCGCGGCGGCGTTCGACGGCGAGGGCTTCTACCGGACCGGCGACGCGGTCGCCCTGGCCGACCCCGGTGACCCGAATGCGGGCCTGGTGTTCCGCGGCCGGACCGCCGAGGACTTCAAGCTCGCCACCGGCACGTTCGTGCGGGTCGGGGCGCTGCGCACCGCGCTGCTGTCGTGCGCCCCGGTGCTGGCCGACGCGGTGATCACCGGCGAGGAACGCCCGTACGTGGCGGCGCTGGCCTGGCTCAACGCGGCTGAGGCCCGCTCCCTGCTGGGTGAGGAACCGCAGCGGGACGGCGAATTGATAGTGAACGAGGAACTCCTGGCCACCCTCGCCCAGGCGCTGGCCGCCCACAACGCGGGCGAAGGGTCAGCCGCCCGGATCGAGCGCCTCGCGGTCATGGCCCGGCCGCCGGACCTGGACGCCAGCGAGATCACCGACAAGGGCTACATCAACCAGCGCCACGTCCTCGCCAGCCGGGCCGCCCTGATCGGCCTGCTCTACACCGATCCGCCGCCCCGCGGCATCGTCACCGCCGGGCCGGTGCCGCCGCGCTGAGGCCTGCTGCGGGGATCACCGTGCCCGCACGGCTATCATCGCTTGCGGCCCGGCGGCGGCCAGTGCGCTAGCGAGGGAGACGCCAGGATGAGCATCAGCAAGCCCGAGGTCGACTTCCCCGGCGGGGAGCCCCCGGCGGAACTGCAGATCACGGATCTGTGGGAAGGCGACGGCCCGGTGGCGACCGCGGGCAGCATGGTCAAGGTCCACTACGTCGGGGTCGCCTTCTCCACGGGCGAGGAGTTCGACGCCAGCTGGAACCGGGGCGACCCGCTCGAGTTCCAGCTCGGCGCCGGGAAGGTCATCGCCGGGTGGGACCAGGGCGTGCAGGGCATGCGGGTCGGCGGGCGCCGGCAGCTGGTGATCCCGCCGGACCTGGCCTACGGCGACCGGGGCGCCGGGCGGGTCATCGCGCCGGGCGAGACGCTGATCTTCGTGTGTGACCTGGTGTCGGCCTGACCAGCCCGGGCGCTGCGGTCACCGGATGGTGATCGACTCCAGCGCCAGCTCCGGCCCGGTCTTGGCGGCCCGTTCGGGAGGCTCGCCGCAGACCAGGACCGGGAGCTCGCGGGCGACGGCGATCCTCGCCGCCGCCGTTCCCCGGCCGGCCGGCCCGCGCCAGGACAGCTCCACCGTGGCCGACCGGCCGCCGGGTGCCAGCTCGGTGCGCGAGGAGACCAGCTGCTGGTCCAGCCAGGCCCAGCCGGCCCGCTCGAACAGTTCCCGCTCAGCCACCTGCCCCCAGGAGTCCAGCGCGGTGCTGCCGCGGTAGTGACCGCGCAGCGGCGGCGGGCCGGATCGGCGCACGATCGCGTCGAGGACCGCGGCGTCGAGGTAGCCCCAGGACCGGCCGTCCGGCAGGGTGAAGCCGGTCGGGGCGAAGCGGTGACCGCCGGTGTGGCTGCACCGCCGGACGCGCACGCCGGGCCAGGCTCCGGCCGCGGCCAGCGCCAGCCGGGTGCCCAGCCGGCCGCAGCAGCCGTCCCGGGCGCCGTGCCCGCACAGCAGCACTTCGGCGGGCGCCGGGCGGCCCGCCGGGTCCGCAGCCGGCGCCGCCAGCAGCGCGGCGACCCCGCCGGCCAGGCCGGCCGCGGGCACGACGTGGTCCGTGCCGGCGAGCTGGCCGCCGGCTGCCCGGCGCCAGATCGTCACCCGCACCCCTGGCGCTCCCGGCTGGTCACCGGCGGGCAGCGCATCCGGGGCGGCGGGCCCGCCGGGATCCGCCGCCGGCCTGACCGCCAGCAGCCTGGTGCGGCGCAGGCCGTGCCGCAGCAGGCTGGCGAAGGCCGGGAGCTCGCCGACGTCCCGTGGCCACGGTGGCGGTACCTCGATGAGCACCAGGGTGTCGCAGGTCAGCGCGGACCCGATCGGGTCGGCGCCCTGGGCGCGGGTCCACGGCGCGCAGCGGTAGGGCAGCGCGGCGGACGCGGCATCCACCTCCACGAGACCCCTTCCGTTCCGGCCCGTTCCGTTCCGGCCCGCGGCCGGGCCGTGCTGGCCGCCGCCGCCCGCACATGCTACGGCCGGCCGGCCATCGCCCCGCGGGCGGCTGTCGGCGGGCAGGTCTACCGTGTGGGGACAGGATCCCAGCAGGAACGCAGGAGGTGGCCATGACCACGCTGCCGGACCGGCCGAACACCGCACTCCTCGTCGTCGACGTGCAGAACGGCGTGGTCGGGGGGGCTCACGAGCGGGACGCGGTCGTCGCGAACGTGGACAGCCTGGTCGGGAAGGCGCGCCGGGAACGGGTGCCGGTGATCTGGGTCCAGCACTCCGACGACCACCTCCTGCGGGGGAGCGAGGACTGGCACATCGTCCCGGAGCTGGCGCCGGGCGACGGCGAGCCGCTGGTGGAGAAGCACTACGGCGACTCGTTCGAGGACACCGCCCTGGAGACGGTGCTGTCGGGCCTGGGGGTCGGGCGGCTGTTCGTGGCGGGCGCGGAGACGGACGCGTGCATCCGCTCGACGCTGCACGGCGCGTTCGCCCGGGGCTATGACGCGATTCTGGTCAGCGACGCCCACACCACGGGGGACCAGACCGAGTGGGGGGCGCCGCCGCCGGACCAGGTCATCGCGCACACGAACCTGTACTGGACCTTCCAGACCGCGCCGGGGCGGACCGCCGGGACGGTCGGGACCGGGGACGTCGACTTCGCCGCCAGCTGATGGCCAGCAGGCACGTCACGGTGCGGTAAGTGCCACGATTTGCCGAAGTTGCCGAAGATTGTCTGGTGTAAGGGGGATGTCCTCAAGCATCATGCTGTTGCCACCCTGACAGCGCTCCCGGCGGAGGCAGCCATGCACGAGACGCCTGGCGCCCGTCAGCCATGGCCTGATGCGGCCCCGCCCTGGGATGCGTGGGAACGGCCGCCGGCCGGGGAGGGCCCGTGGCCGCCCGCGGACCCGGCAGCCGGATACCCGCAGGCCGGGAACCCGCCCGCCGCATACCCGCCGCCCCAGCAGCCCCCGCCCGCCAGCTACCCGCCAGTGCCGGAGCGCAGGCTCCCGGCACAGCACCGGCTCGCCGCCGCCCGGGCCGGGGAACGCAGCCGCTGGCACTGGCTGCTGCTCGCCGCCGTGCTGATCCCGCTGCTGACGCCGCTGTACAACCGCGTCCAGCCGCAACTGCTGGGGCTGCCGTTCTTCTACTGGGGCCAGATCGCCTTCACCGGCCTGGCCATGCTGGTGACCGCCATCATCCATCTCGCGACGAAGAGGCGCCGGCCATGACCCTGCAGGCAGGTCACGGCGCGGAACTGACCGTCGTCGGCGTGGTGTTCGGGCTCATCGTCGTGCTCGGGTACGCCGCGTCCCGGTGGCGGCGGCCGGACTCGGCCCTGGAGGAGAAGTGGGGGCTGGAGGACTGGGGCCTGGGCGGGCGCGCTTTCGGCGGCACCATGCAGTTCTTCCTGCTCGGCGGCGATCTCTACACCGCCTACAGCTTCATCGCGGTCCCCGCCCTGGTCTACGCGGTGGGCGCGCCCGGGTTCTTCGCGGTGGCGTTCGCGGTGATCGGCTATCCGCTGGTCTACCTGACCATGCCCAGGCTGTGGTCTGTCGCCCACGCGCACGGCTTCGTCACCTCGGCGGAGTTCGTCCGGGCGCGGTTCGGGTCGCCGGCGCTGGCGGTGCTGGTCGCGGTCATCGCGGTGGTCGCGACCCTGCCCTACATCGCGCTCCAGCTCATCGGCTTGCGGGTGGTGTTCCAGGCGATGGGCATCGGCGGTGACCTGCCGCTGACGCTGGCCTTCGCGGTACTGGCCTTCTTCACGTTCAGCTCGGGTCTGCGCGCGCCGGCCCTGCTGGCCATCCTCAAGGACATCCTGCTGGTGCTGACGGTGCTGATGCTGCTGCTGTGGTTCACGGTGGCGCTGGGTGGCTGGGGGCACATCTTCGCGGTCTCCAGCGCCGCGTTCGCCCGCAGGCCGCCCGGCACCGGCGCCCTCCTGCTGCCGCCGGGTACCCAGCTCAGCTACGTGTCGCTGGCGCTGGGGTCGGCGCTGTCGATCTTCCTCTACCCGCACACCCTGACCGGCGCGCTGGCCGCCCGGAACCGGTCCACCGTCAAGATGACGCTGTCGACGCTGCCCGTCTACACGCTCATGCTGGGCTTCTTCGGCCTGCTCGGGTTCGCCGCGATCGCCGCCGGCATCAGGCCCGCCGGCGGCAACGTCACGGCCGTCGTGCCCGAGCTGCTGCAGACCTCGCTCGGCGGCTGGGGCGCTGGCCTGGCCTTCGCGGCGCTGGGCATCGGCGCGCTGGTGCCGGCCTCGATCATGTCGATCGGGGCGGCGAACCTGTTCACGCGGGCCATCTACCGGCCGTTCATCCGGCCTGACGCCAGCCCGCGCCTGGAGACCCTGGTCAGCCGCATCGCCTCGGTGGTGGTGAAGCTGGGCGCGCTCGCCGTGGTTCTCCTGCTCACCCCGCAGTTCGCCGTGGACTTCCAGCTCATGGGCGGGGTGATCATCCTGCAGATCCTGCCGGCCGCCTTCCTCGGCCTGCACACGAACTGGTTCCACCGCTGGGCGCTGGTGGCCGGCACCCTGGCCGGCCTGGCCAGCGGGATCTTCATGCTCTACCAGATCCCCAGCATCGGGCCCGGCGGCGTGGTCATCAGCGCGCACTTCGGCGGGGACTCCTGGCCCCTGGCCCACCTGGGCCTGCACACCGCGCTCACGATGTACTCGGGCCTGGTCGCGCTCGCCCTGAACCTGGCGGTGACCGTCGTGGGCACGCTGCTGTGCCGGTGGTTCGGCGTCCGCGCGGGCGTGGACGCCACCCGTGCCCACGACTATCTGGCCGATGAGGGTGATCCCGTCATGCAGCGGATGGCCGATCTGATCGACGGGCCGCAGCGCTACCGCGCCCGGCACGCCCGCTGAGCGGCCTCCCGGGTTCCGCGAGCACGCAGTGTGTGCCGCGGTAGATGGTCGGCATGCACTTGTTGCAGTGGGTGCACAGCGAGCTGGCGGCGGGATCGGCCTGGATGCGCTGGAGGAGGTCGGGCTCGCGCAGCAGCGCGCGGGCCATGGCGACGAAGGCGAACCCTTCGGCCATGGCCAGGTCCATGGTCTGTTTGCGGGTGATCCCGCCGAGCAGGATGAGCGGCATCCTCAGCTCGGCCCGGAACCGGCGGGCGCGGTCGAGGAGGTAGGCCTCCTGGAAGGGGTAGGAGCGCAGGAACCGGCCGCCGGCGAGCCGCAGGCCCGTCCGCAGCGGCTGGCCGAAGGCGGCGGCGAACTCCCTGACCGGCGCGTCCCCGGTGAACAGGTACATCGGGTTGAGCAGCGAGCTGCCGGCCGTGAGCTCCAGCGCGTCCAGGCTGCCGTCGGCTTCCAGCCACCGGGCGACCTGGATGCTCTCGTCCAGCCCGAACCCGCCGCGCACCCCGTCGTCCATGTTCAGCTTGGCGGTGATGGCGAGCTGGCCGCCGACCGCGTCACGCACCGCGCGGGCGATGCCGCGGGCCAGCCGGGCCCGGTTGGCGAGGCTGCCGCCGTACTCGTCGGCGCGCTTGTTGAGCCGGGGGCTCAGGAACGCGCTGGCCAGGTAGTTGTGGCCGAGGTGGATCTCCACCGCGTCGAACCCGGCCTGCCGCGCGGTGAGCGCGGCGGCGGCGTGTGCCCGGGTGATCCGCTCCAGGTCGGCGGCGGTGGCGGCCTTCGTCAGCCGGAAACCCAGCGGGCTGAACTGGCGGGCCGGCGCCAGTGCGGGCAGCCGGTTGGAGGCGGCGTTGGCGACCGGGCCCGCGTGCCCGAGCTGGGCGCAGACCGCGGCTCCCTCGGCGTGCACCGCGTCGGTGAGCTTGCGCAGCCCGGGCACCGCGTCGGGGCGCATCCAGAGCTGATGGCGGTCGGTGCGGCCCTCGGGCGACACCGCGCAGTAGGCCACGGTGGTCATGCCGACCCCGCCGCGGGCGGGCCGCAGGTGGTAGTCGATCAGGTCGTCGGTGACCAGGGCGTGCGGGGTCCGGCCCTCGAAGGTGGCGGCCTTGATGACCCGGTTGCGCAGCCGCAGCGGGCCCAGCTGCGCGGGCCCGAACACGTCAGGAATCACGCGC
>JBLMWU010000283.1:0-39328 GCA_050257395.1 Gemmatimonadota bacterium
GGCGGGCGTTGTCCGGGCGGGCACCGGGGTGCGCGCGGAGGGGCGGTGCGCGCCCGGGGGGGCGCCGCACGCGGCGAGCAGCGCTGCCGCTGCGGCGTCAGCCGCCTCCCGGGCGAGCAGCCCTGTCCTCACATTCCTGACATTAAGGACACGCGGCGGCTGCCGGCGGCCGCGCACGTCCCGCCCGCCCCGCCGAAGGTCACCCGCGCCGGGCGGCGATCCGCCGCAGCGGCGGCAGGCTCGGCGGCGGCTGGCTGCGCGGCGGCAGCCCGGCCAGCAGCTCGGCGGTGGCCGCGGCGATCGTGGCGACGGCCCGCTCGAACGCGTCCTCCGTGCGGGCCGAGACCGCCTGCACGCCGCTGACCTTGCGCACGTACTGGCGGGCGGCCGCCTCGATCTCCTCGCTGGTCGCCGCCGGCTCCAGCCCCCGGAGTGTGGTGATGTTCCGGCACATGCCCCCAGCCTGCCAGATTTCCCCCGGCGCCCGGACCGCTCGCGCCGCTGGCCGCCAGGCTGGCGCCGCCGCGCTGCGCGGTGACGGCGCTGTCTGCTAGTGATAGAGCATGGATCCCGGCGAGCGGCGGCTGCTGGCGGCGACGCCGCTGCACGCGATCACCGCTGCCCACGGCGAGGCCGGGCTGCGGGAACGGCTGGCGATCGAGACCGAGGGCCTGCCAGCGACCGCACAGGCCCGCATCGGCCGGGCGCTGGCACTGGCCGGCCGGCTGCACGCCACCGACCGGCGGCAGCGCGAGCCCTACGTCAATCACCTGCTCCGGGTCGCCATCCGGATCAGCAGCCACTACCGGGTCCGCGACCCCGACGTGATCTGCGCGGCGCTGCTGCACGACGCTGTCGAGGATCACCCCGCGGAGCTGGCCGGCCCCGGACCGGAGAGGGACGCGCCGGAGGGGGACGGGGCGGCGCGGGACGAGCGCGGCGAGGCGCTGGCGGTGCTGGCGCAGCGGTTCGGGAGCCGGGTGGCGGAGCTGGTGGGCGCGGTCACCAACCCCGAGCCCGAACCCGGCCGCGACCGGCACGAGCAGTACCGCGAGCACGTCGCCGGCAGCCTCGCCCGGTCCCCCTGGGCCCGGGTGATCAAGGTGTCGGACTTCACCGACAACGGGGTGGGCCTGATCCACACCACCGGGCCGCAGCTGCGGACGCTGGCGGCCAAGTACGCGCCGCTGGTGCCGGTGCTCGCCGAGCTGATCGCCCGGCCCGACACCCCGCTCAGCGACGACGTGAAGGCCCGCATCGCCGGGCAGCTCGCGCGGGCGGGCGAGCGGTTCGCCGCGCTCCTCCCGGATACCGAAGCCAGCCAGCTGGCCGGGCGGGCGGTCACAGCACCCCGGCGAGCTCCGAGGTCCACATGACGATCCGGGTCCGGTCGCCGCGGAACAGATCCCGGGCGAACTCGACCGGCTGGCCGTCCCTGGCGTAGGCGATGCGCTCCACCTGCAGCAGCGGGGCGCCCTCCTTCACCTCCAGCGCCTCGGCTTCCCGCACCCCGGCGATCACCGGCTCCAGGCTCTCCCGGGCCCGGTGCGGCCGCTGCCCGTACCGGGTCTCCAGCAGCTCGTAGAGCGAGCCGTCCAGCCGGCACCGCAGCAGCCCCGGGAACGCGGCGGCCGGGAAGAGCGAGTGCTCCACCGCGATCGGCCGCCCGTCCGCCAGCCGGACCCGCCGGACCTCCACCACCCGGTCCCCGTCCCGCAGCTCCAGCGCGGCCTGGGCGGCGGGCCCGGCCGGCCGCTCGGTGGCCGAGAGCACCCGCGCCCCGGCCACCATGCCGTGCCGCCGCAGCTGCTCGGAGAACCCGGTGAGGGAGGTCCGGTCCTGCTCGAGCTTGCGCTCGGCCACGAACGTGCCGCCCCGCCGCCCCACCGCCCGGGTGACCAGCCCGCGCCGGGCCAGGCTGGCCAGCGCGTGCCGCAGGGTCATCCGGCTGACCCCCAGCCACGCGGCCAGGTCCTGCTCGGCGGGGATCCGCTCGCCCGGCCCGATCCGGCCCGCGCCGATGGCCTCGGCCAGCCAGTCCTCGATCTGGGCGTGCACGGTGCTGCCGCTGCTGCGGACGAGGTCCGGCGGGGCCAGGCCGGGGATGCCCGGCCCCGGCGACGCTGCCGGGGCCGGAGTTGCTGCCGCCATCGTCACCCCATCCCGGGTCACCCCTCCGGCTGCACGGAGGACTCGGCCACCAGCGGCGCGTCGTCCCCGGCCGGAGTGGTGACGGGCGCGAAGTGCTTGTTCCGCCCGGCCGCCGCGTAGTAGATGACACCGATCAGCGCGATGAACACGAACACGGTCCACAGGATCGGGATGCCGTCCAGGAAGCCGAGGTGCAGCACGCCGCTCTGGGCCGGGGTCGGGTTGCTGGCAGCGCGCGGCCAGGCGAAGTTAATCAGCATCGCCCCGCCGTAGGCGAGGCCGAGGAGGTTGACCAGCATTCCCCAGCGGCCGAGCTTGAACGGTGCCGGGGTCTTCGGCCAGCCCTTGAGCCTGGCCCCCAGGATCGCGATGTTGGCCAGGAAGTAGGAGGTGTAGATCATGCCGGTGGCGGCGATCGCGATGATGCCAGCGCCGGTGTACTGGATGAACGGGAGCGCGGCCACCACCGCGACCGCGATGCAGGCCCAGACCGGGGTGTGCAGGCTCGGGGCGACCTTGGACAGGTGCTTCGAGAACGGCAGCTGGCTGTCGCGGGACATGCCGAAGCACAGCCGGATGGTGGACGCCATGATCGACAGGCAGCAGACGAAGATCGCCGCGGACACCACCAGCAGGTAGATGGTGGCGAAGGCCGGTGAGAAGTTCGCCTCGATGATCTGCGCGGGACCGAACCCGAGGCCGCCGTTGCCGGTGATGGCCTTGTGCATGTTGGGGATCGCCATCAGGGTGCCGAGCAGGAAGATGCCGCCGATGACGAAGGCGCCGATGATCGAGTACAGCACCGCCTTGGGCGCGTTCCGGCGCGGGTCGCGGGTCTCCTCAGCCAGGGTGGACGCGGTGTCGAAGCCGTAGATCACGAACAGCGACATGAACATGGCGATCAGGAACGTGTTCGGGCCCACGTGCAGGCCCGCGCTGTTGGTGATCACCTTGAAGCCCTGGTGGTTGTGGAACGCCATCATGATCAGCGCGAACACGACCATGCCGAGGATCTCGAACAGCACCCCGGTGTTGTTGATGATCGCGACCAGCCGGACGCCGTAGATGTTCAGCACCGTGATCACGACCAGGGTGACCAGCGCGACCGTGAGCTGGGTGCCCAGGCTGCCGCCGTTGAGGCTGTGCCAGCCCAGGCCGTTCAGGGCCGGGATCAGCGCCAGCGGCAGGGTGGCCACCACCGCGGTGACCGTCAGGATGCCGGCGAACAGGTAGATCCAGCCGGAGAACCAGGCGTAGGTCCGGCGGGATAGGTACTTGGTCCACTGGAACACCGAGCCGGCGATCGGGTAGTGGCTGGATACCTCGGCGAAGTTGAGCGCGATGATGAACTGCCCGAGCGCCACGATCGGCCACGTCCAGATGAACACGCCGCCGACGGTGACCAGGCCCAGCGCGAACAGCGTGAAGATGCCGGTCGAAGGCGAAATGTAGCTGAACGCCACCGCGAAAGAGCTGAAGACGCCGAGCGACCGCTTGAGCTCCTGCTTGTAGCCGAAGCGGGCGAGGTCGGCGATGTCATGCAGGTGCTGATGATGGTGGCGGTCGGCCTCGGGCTTGGGGTCAGCGGTCATAAGCCTGGTCCTCTCTGACGGCCGGGCGGCGTGTCCGGGGAGCCGCTGATCACGGCGCAGATTGAGCCGTAGCGTAGGGCCCTGCGAGGGTACTGTCTAGACTCTTCCGCCCGACTCACGCAGGCGTAACAGAGCGCTCATCCGGGGTATCCCTGCGGATTCGGTCGGAACACGGCAAGCCGGGCAAAGTTCTCGCTATTTCGTCTAGACCTTTGCGCGCCGGCCCCCTACTCTGCCTTCCAGCGCCCGGCTCCCCCGCCGGGCGGCTGAGCGGCAGGGAGGCCGGCGTTGCACGAGCTGGACGCGCTGCTCGACCAGATTCCCCAGCTCGCCGCCCGGCCCCGGGCGGTGGCGGAGCTGCCCGGCGGGCTGACCAACCGCAACTTCAAGGTGACCACGCCGGCCGGCGCGTTCGTGGTCCGGCGCTGGTCGCGCGGGGACTTCCTGGCGATCAACCGCGACCACGAGTACCGCAACTCGCTCGCCGCCGCGCAGGCGGGCGTGGGCGCCCCGGTGATCGACTACCGCCCGGCCGACGGCCTGCTGGTGCTCGGCTACGTCGACGGCCGCACGTTCGCCAACACCGACGTCCAGGCACCGCAGAACATCCCCCGGATCGCCGAGGCCTGCCGCCGGCTGCACGCGGGCCCGCGCTTCGTCAGCGACTTCGACATGTTCCGCATCCAGGGCCGCTACGCGGCCGTCACCGCCGAGCAGGGGTTCCGCGTCCCGGACGGCTACGACCGGCTGACGCCGCAGCTGGAGGCGGCCCGGCAGGCCCTGGCCGTCCGCGCCGAGCCGACGGTGCCCTGCAACAACGACCTGCTGGCCGCGAACTTCATCGACGACGGCAGCCGGATCTGGCTCATCGACTACGAGTACTCCGGCAACAACGACCCCTGCTTCGAGCTGGGCAACATCGCCGGCGAGTGCCACCTGCCCGACGGCGCCCTGGCAGACCTGGTCACCGCCTACTACGGGCGGCCGCGGCGCAGCCGGATCGCCCGGGCCATGCTGCTGGCCGACGTCGGCAGGTACGGCTGGGCGCTGTGGGGCGCGATCCAGGCCGCCACCAGCCCGCTCGACTTCGACTTCTGGTCCTGGGCGATGGAGCGCTTCGAGGGCGCGGCCGCCGGGCTGACCAGCAGCACCTTCCGCCAGCTCCTGACCGACGTGCAACGCGACGACTGAGGACGCGCATGAACCTCCCCCAGCCAGGGGCCCCGGCCCTGCCCGCCCGTGCCCGGGTAGTCATCATCGGCGGCGGCGTGATCGGCACCAGCGTCGCCTACCACCTGGCCGAGCGCGGCTGCACCGACGTGCTGCTGCTGGAGCAGGGCCAGCTGTCGTGCGGGACCACCTGGCACGCGGCCGGCTTGGTGGGCCAGCTGCGGGCCTCCGAAAGCGGCACCCGGCTGGTGCAGTACTCCACCGAGCTGTACTCCCGGCTGGAGGCTGAGACCGGGCAGGCGACCGGGTTCCGCCGCTGCGGCGGCGTGATCGTCGCCCGCACCGCCGACCGGCTGACCCAGCTCCGCCGCACCGCCGCGACCGCGGCGGCGTTCGGCCTGGCCGCCGAGATGATCACCCCGGCGCAGGCCCGCGACCGCTACCCGGTCATGGCTGCCGATGACCTGGCGGGCGCGATCTGGCTGCCGGACGACGGCAAGGCCAACCCCGCCGACCTCACCTACGCGCTGGCCAGGGGTGCCCGCCGGCGCGGCGTCACGATCCGGGAGCGGACCCGGGTCACCGGCATCCTCACCGGCCGCGGCGCGGTCACCGGGGTGCGCACCGCCAGCGGCGACGTGGAGGCCGAGATCGTGGTCAACTGCGCCGGGCAGTGGGCCAAGCAGGTCGGCGCCTGGTGCGGGGTCACCGTGCCACTGCACTCGTGCGAGCACTTCTACGTGGTCACCGAGCAGATCGACGGGGTGCACCGGGACCTGCCGGTGCTGCGCGACCCGGACGGGTACACCTATTTCAAGGAGGAGGTCGGCGGCCTGGTGGTCGGCGGGTTCGAGCCCGAGGCCAAGCCGTGGGTCGCGCCGGAGGAGATCCCGCACCCGTTCGAGTTCCAGCTGCTCGGCGAGGACTGGGACCACTTCTCGGTGCTCATGGAGCAGGCGCAGCTGCGGATCCCGGCGCTGGCCGAGACCGGCATCAAGAAGTTCTACAACGGCCCGGAGAGCTTCACCCCGGACAACCAGTTCATCCTCGGCGAGGCGCCGGAGTGCCGGAACTTCTTTGTCGGGGCCGGGTTCAACTCGGTCGGCATCGCCTCGGCCGGCGGCGCGGGCCGGGCGCTGGCCGACTGGATCCTGACCGGCGACCCGGGCCTGGACCTGACCGCCGTGGACATCCGCCGGTTCGCCGGCTTCCACGGCAACAGCCGCTGGCTGCGCGACCGGGTCGGCGAGGTGCTCGGCCTGCACTACGCGGTGCCCTGGCCGAACCGGGAGTTCGCCACCGCCCGGCCGTTCCGCCGCTCGCCCGTGCATCACCTGCTCGAACAGTCCGGCGCCTGCTTCGGCAGCCGGATGGGCTGGGAACGGCCCAACTTCTTCGCCCCGCCCGGCCAGGCGCCGGTCATCGAGTACGGCTGGGGCGCGCAGAACTGGCTGCCCTGGTGTGCCGCCGAGCAGCGGGCCACCCGGTCCGGCGTGGCCGTGTTCGACCAGACCTCGTTCTCCAAGTACCTGGTCACCGGCGCGGACAGCGAGCAGGCGCTGCAGTGGCTGTGCACCGCAGACGTGGCGGTGCCGCCGGGGCGCACCGTGTACACCGGGATGCTGAACGAGCGCGGCACCTACGAGTCCGACCTCACCGTCACCCGGCTGTCAGCCACCGAGTTCCTGCTGATCAGCAGCTCCGCCACCACCGAGCGCGACAAGGACCACCTGGCCCGGCGGATGCCGCCCGGCCTGCACGCCTCGGTGGTGGACGTGACCTCCGCCTACGCCGTGTTCGGGGTGATGGGGCCGGGCTCCCGCGCGCTGCTGGCGTCGCTGTCGCGGGCCGACTTCAGCGACGCGGCGTTCGGCTTCGGGACCAGCCGCGAGGTCGACCTGGGGTACTTCACCGTCCGCGCGACCAGGCTGACCTACGTCGGCGAGCTGGGCTGGGAGCTGTACGTGCCGGCGGAATTCGCGGTCGGGGTCTACGAACTGCTTTTCTCCGCGGGAACGAACCACCAGGTGGTCAACGCGGGCTACTACGCGATCGAGTCGCTGCGGCTGGAAAAGGGCTACCGGGCCTTCGGCCGCGAGCTCACGCCGGACTACAACCCGGTGGAGGCGGGGCTGACGTTCGCCTGCAAGCTCTCCTCCCCGGTGAGCTTCCTGGGCCGGGAAGCCGTCGAGAAGGCCCGTGCGGAGGGCGCCCGGCGGCGGCTGGTGTCGCTGGTGGCCGGCCCGTCCGCGCCGGCCCTGTGGGGCGGTGAGCTGGTGCTGCGGGACGGGGTGCCGGTCGGCCAGGTCACCTCCGCCGCCTGGGGCGAGGCGCTGGGCGGCCCGGTGGGGCTGGCCTACGTCCGGCATCCGGGCGGCGAGCCGGTCACAACCGATCACCTGCGCGGGGGCTCTTATGAAGTGAACGCGGGCGGCGAGGTCGCCCCGGTCACCGTGAGCCTGCGGCCGCCCTTTGACCCGGCGGGGGTGCGGGTCAAAGGGCGGGCCGCACCTCCGGCCGGCTAGGTCCGGCTAGTCCTGGCCAGGTCAGGCCAGCAGGTCCAGGCCCAGGGCCCGACTTCGCGGTGAAGCCCTAGCCGGTGCCCACTCCCTGGGCCCGGCTCACGGAGCTCCGGTAACCGCCACCGGGACCGCCCACACCCGCTGGGCGACCATGCACCGCGGGTGTGCGTGCAGGCAGGCAAAGTCGGTCACCGAATGGACCGTCGCCCGGCCCGGCCGGACCGCGCGGAAGACGGCCACCGCGGGCTGGCTGCCCGGATACCCGCCAGCGGCATAGGTCCGGTGCAAGGCAGGCCCGGAATTGACCGGCTGCCGCCATCGCCCCCAGCCACCGGCGGCCAGCCGTACTCGCACGGCCTGCCCTACCCTGAGCCGCACTGTCCGGCCGCCGTCCGCCAGGGTGAGGGTGACGGCCGGGCGTGGCTGCGGGCGGCCCATTCCTCCGCTGCCCGGGGTCGGCCCGGGTGCGCCGCCAGGACTGGTCCCGCACCCGGCCAGCGCGGCCAGCAGCGTCACGCTGATCATGGTCCGGTGGCTGCGCATGTCACTCAGACGTGCCAGCTCAGCGGCTGGTTCCGGGCAAGTCCAGGCCCAGGTCGAGGGCGGGGCTGGAGTGGGTGAGCGCGCCGACGGCGAGGAAGTCCACCCCGGTCTCCGCCACCGCCCGGGCATTGGCCAGCCGCAGCCCGCCGCTCGCCTCCAGCCGCACGCCGTCGCGCTTGCGGGCCAGGGCGACGGCCTCCCGCAGGTCATCGGCGCCCATGTTGTCGAGCAGGATGAGCTGCACGCCCTCGGCCAGTGCCTCAGCGACCTGCTGGGGGGTGTCGCACTCGGCTTCCAGCGGCAGGCCGGGGGCGGCCGCGCGGACGGCCCGGATGGCGGCCGCGATCCCGCCCGCGGCGGCCACGTGGTTGTCCTTGATCAGCGCGGCGTCGCCGAGCCCGAGCCGGTGGTTGGCGCCGCCGCCGCAGCGGACCGCGTACTTCTCCAGCAGCCGCAGGCCCGGCAGGGTCTTGCGGGTGTCCCGGATCACCGCGCCGGTGCCCGCCACGGCGTCCACCCAGGCCCGGGTGGCGGTCGCGACCCCGGACAGGTGGGTCAGGAAGTTCAGCAGGGTCCGCTCGGCCCCCAGCAGCGCGGTCAGCGGGGCCTCGACGCGCAGCACCGCCTCGCCCGCGGCGATCCGGTCCCCGTCCGCGGCCAGCGGCCGGGCCGCGCCCGCTGGCACGCCCTTGGCGTCCAGCACCGCGAGCGCGACCGGCAGCCCGGCCAGCACCCCCGGCTCGCGGGCCGCCACCACGGCGGCGGCGGTGGCGCCCGGCGCGGTGGTCGCCGTGGTGGTGACGTCGGGCCCGTACCGGAAGTCCTCCTCCAGCGCGGCCCTCACCACCTGTTCGGTGTCCACGGGATCCAGCCCCGCCGCCGCCAGCGCGGCGGCAACGGACGGATGAAAGCTCATCCCGCCCCTCCCATCACGCTCATCGCCCCGGCCGGGGTGACCGGGCCCGCGGCCGGGGTGACCGAGTGCTCCAGGCGGCCGTCTGCCCAGCGCAGCACGCTGTGCTGAGCTGAGTCCGCCGCCGCGGGCGCGTCGGCGCGGCGGTGGCAGCCGCGGCTCTCGGCGCGGGCCAGGGCGGCGGCTGCGACCAGGACCGACACCGTGTGCAGGTTGGTGGCCTCGACCGTGGCCAGGTCCAGTCCTGCTGCGGGTGCTGGCGGCGCGGCAGCCAGCAGGTCCGCCAGTTCCGCCAGCCCGGCCGCGGTGCGGCTGACCCCGGCGTGCCGGGACATGGCGGCGGCGTGCCGGTCCCGGGCGGCGGGCGTGACGCCCGGGCCGGGCGGCGGCGCGGCCAGCCCAGTCAGCCGCGGCGGCAGGTCGCGGCCGAGCAGGTCGCCGGTGCGCCTGCCCGCGATCAGCGCTTCGGTGACCGAGTTGGAAGCGAGCCGGTTGGCGCCGTGCACGCCGGTGGCGGCGGCCTCCCCGGCCGCGAACAGGCCCGGCACGGAGGTCCGGCCGTCCAGCCCGGCCCGGATGCCGCCGCAGGTGTAGTGGGCGCCGGGGGCGACCGGGATGGGGTCGGTGACCGGGTCGGCGCCGTGGGCCCGGCAGGCCGCGGTCACGGTGGGGAAGCCGGTCTCCAGCGCCGCCCGGCCGAGCCCGGTGGCGTCCAGCCACAGGTGATCGGCAGGCCCGCCGCCGGCCGCCATCCGCTCGTGCATGGCGGCCGCGACCACGTCCCGGGGCGCGAGGTCGCCGAGCGGGTGCCGCCCGGCCATCACCGGCCGGCCGGCCGCGTCCACCAGCACCGCCCCGGCGCCGCGCAGTGCCTCGGTGATCAGCGGCTGCTGCCCGCTGGCCCCGGGCTGCCACAGCACGGTGGGGTGGAACTGGACGAACTCCACGTCGCACAGCTCGGCCCCGGCCCGCGCGGCCAGCGCCAGCCCGTCGCCGGTCACCCCGGCCGGGCTGGTGGTGGTGGCGAACGCCTGGCCGTAGCCGCCGGTGGCGATGACCACGGCGCGCGCGGTGATGATCCCGGCCCGCAGCCCTCCGCCGCCGGTGGCCAGGCCGGCCCGCAGCCCGCCGGCCCGGCCGTCCGGGCTGAGCAGCAGGTCGAGGGCGACCATGCCGGTGAGCACCTCGACCGGGCTGGCGGCCAGCGCGGCGGCCAGCACCCGGTGCACCTCGGCCCCGGTGGCGTCGCCGCCCGCGTGCACGATCCGGTGGCGGCTGTGCCCGCCTTCCCGCCCCAGGCCAGTCTGGTCCAGCCGGGCGCCCTGCGCGGCCAGCCGGGCGATCTCGCCGGGCGCGGCGGCCACCAGCTCGGCGACCACGGCCGGGTCGCACAGGCCCGCCCCCGCGGCCACGGTGTCGTGGTGGTGCAGCGCCCGGGTGTCGCCGGGGCCGATGGCGGCGGCCAGGCCGCCCTGGGCCAGCGGGGTCGCTCCGCCGCCGAGCTCGCCCTTGGACAGCAGCAGCACCCGGCGCCCGTGCGCGGCCGCGGCCAGCGCGGCGCTGATCCCGGCGGCGCCCGAGCCCACCACCGCCACGTCGGCGTCCAGTTCCCAGCCCGCGCTGGCGGGCGGCAGGTGCCGCAGCACGGCCCCGGTCACTCCGCCACCGGCGACGGGGTGCCGACCGCGATCATGGCGGTCACCGCCTGCCGGGCCCGCCCGGCCACCGCCGGGTCCACCCGGACCTCGGTGACGCCGTCGCGCAGGCACCGCAGCAGGGTGGCGGGGGTCGTCATCTTCATGAACGGGCAGACCGCGTGCGGGTTGACCGGCTCCCAGCGGACCGCCGGATTGGCCTGCCGCAGCTGGTGGAGCATGCCGGTCTCGGTGGCCACCAGCACCGTGGCCGCCCGGGTGTCCCGGGCTGCCGCCAGCATGCCGCCGGTGGACAGCACCCGGGTCCGGCCGGCCGGCAGGTCGCCGGCGCCCGCCTGCCACAGCGCGGGGGTGGCGCACCCGCACTCGGGGTGGATGAAGAGCTCCGCCCCGGTGTCGGCCTCGGCCTTGCGGCGCAGGTCGGCCGGGCTGATGCCGGCGTGGACGTGGCATTCGCCGGCCCACACGTGCACGTTCTCGCGGCCGGTCACCCGGCGCACGTGCGCGCCCAGGAACTGGTCCGGCAGGAACAGCACGTCGCGCTCGGCGGGGATCGAGGACACGATCTCCGCGGCGTTCGCGGACGTGCAGCACACGTCGGACTCGGCCTTGACCTCGGCGCTGGTGTTGACGTAGGCGACCACCGCGGCCCCGGGGTGCTCGGCCTTCCAGGCCCGCAGCTGATCGGCGGTGATGCTGTCGGCGAGCGAGCAGCCGGCCCGCTCGTCCGGGATCAGCACGGTCCGGTCCGGTGCCAGGATCTTGGCGGTCTCGGCCATGAAGTACACGCCCGCGAACACGATGGTGCGCGCGGTGCTGGCGGCGGCCAGCCGGGACAGGGCCAGCGAGTCGCCCACATGGTCGGCGACGTCCTGGATCTCGGGCGCCTGGTAGTTGTGCGCGAGGATCACCGCGTCCCGCTCGGCGGCGAGCCGCCTGATCTCCGCGGCCCAGCCGGGCCCGGCCCCGGTCACGGCGGCCGGCCCAGGGCCGGCCTGGCCCCCGGCGACAGCACTTTTGATCATCGCCTGCTCCCGTCCTGCTCAGAGGTTTTCGACTCATCGTCTAAAACCTTTCCAGACAGGCTATCATGCAGACGTGCCAGCCGATCAGCTGCCGATGGCCACGTCCGTGCGTGACACCGCTCACAGCCCGGCGGCCGGCCTGCCCGCGGCGGGCCCCGGGGACTCCGGCACCGACCGGTTCCGGCACGAGGTGCTCGCGGTGGTGCTGCAGGTCCGGCAGGGCCGGCTGCACGTGCTGCTGTGGCAGCGGGCCGCGCCGCCGTTCGCGGGCTGCTGGTCGCTGCCGTCCGGGCCGCTGGGCGCGGATGAGCGGCTCGGCACCTCCGCCAGCCGGCACCTGGCGGCCAAGGTCGACCTGACCGGCATCGCGCACCTGGAGCAGCTGGAGACGCGCAGCGATCCGGCCCGGGACCCCCGCGGCCGGGTGCTGGCCACCGCCTACCTGGCGCTGGTCGCCACCGACGCGCAGCCGCACATCCCCGCCGACACCGCCTGGCACGCCGTGGACGCGCTGCCGCCGACCGCGTTCGACCACGGCTCGATCACCGAATCGGGCCGCTCCCGGCTGCGCGCCAAGCTCTCCTACACCAACATCGGGTTCGCGCTGGCGCCGGAGACCTTCACGATCGCCCAGCTGCGGGACATCTACGCGGCCTCGCTGGGGCACCCGGTGTCCGCCACCAACCTGCAGCGCATCCTCACCAGGCGCGGGGTGATCGAGCCGACCGGGGTGATCGCCCCGCCGGCCGCGGCCGGCGGCCGCCCGGCCACGCTCTACCGGTTCGCCGCCCGCACGCTGGTGATCACCAACCCGTTCGCGGCATTCCGCCCGCCGGGCCGGATACCGGCACCCGGCGGATAGCCGGTACCGGATCAGTTCCAGCCGGGCGGAACCACCCGGCCGTCCGCTGCGTCCAATTGGTGCCTCTTCCCATGAGGGCGCCGCCCGTACGGGCGCGGCTGACCGCCGCGCCGTACGGGCGGCACTGTTCCCGGGCTCAGTCGGTGGGCAGCAGCGGCCCCAGGGGGCCGAGGTCGATGTTGAGGTCTTCGGGGCTGAGCCCGAAATGCTCGCGCAGCTCGGCCATCCGCTCCTCCAGCAGCATCAGCGTCGTGCCGATCTGCTCCACCTGCTCGTCGGTGAGGTCACCGGCGTCCACCCGGCGGATCGCCTGCCGCTCCATCAGCTGCCGCAGCAGCTCCACCACCGTCAGGACCAGCCCCGCCAGGCCCCGTTCCGCGGACTCCGGGTCCGCGTGGATGCGCAGGGCCGGCCGCCGGGCCTGCGCATCCACCCCGGCGTCACCAGTCATCAGCCCGGTCCCCGAGAGCCGGCCGGTCCTGCCCGGCGCTACCCGGTTCCCCCAGCGCGGTGCTGACCGAGGAGATGAGCGCCCGCAGCGAGATCGTCACCAGGTCCACGTCGGCGATGGCCAGCCGCACCTCCCCCACGACCACCACCCCGCCCGCCAGCACCCGGTCGAGCAGGTCGACCAGGGCGATCCGCTGATAACGGAGCGCGGGCGGGCCGTCCGGCCGGGGGGCCGGCTCGGACCCGTGGCCCGGGCCGTCAGTCATCAGGACGCCCTCGTTTCCGGCACGGCCGCGAACGAGTAGGGCGGCCACGGCCCGGTCAGCTCCACCTGGACCCCGGTGCAGCCGGCGGCGAGGTCGGTGGCCGCGGCGGCGAACGCCTCCGCCCGCTCCTCGTCCACCAGGTACGCGCCGTTCATGATCATCCGGTCCTGCCTGCCGGACAGCTGCGGCACCTGGGGATCGCGCAGCTGCGCCGCCACCGCCAGCCGGGCCAGCATGGCGTGGATGTGCTCCGCGCTGGCCGCGGCCGCCTCCCGGGACCGCTGCGCCGCCGACAGCTGCTGCCGCCGCCGGTTCAGGTAGGCGGCGCCCGTCCCGGCGGCGCGGGCGCCAGCGGGGGACGCCGTGCCCGCGGTAGCGGGCTCCGGCTCCGGCCGCCCGGCCGGGAAGACCTTGATGCCCCACTCGGCGCGGCCCGTGACCCGCTCCAGCGCCGCGGCGAAGTCGGTGCCGCGGCTGGCCAGCAGGGCGGCCACGCCCGCGTCGTCCCGGTACACGGTGGCCAGCCGCAGCGGGACGGCCGGGCGGCGGGCGGCCACGGCCTCGATCACCTGGTGGTGGGCCCGGGCGGCAGCTTCCAGCCAGGGCAGGTCCTCCAGGTGACGGCGCAGCGCCGCCTCGCCGAACTCGGCCAGCCGGACCGTGGTGACGGCGGCGGCCAGCCCGGCCGCGGCGACCGCCCGCACCGGCTGGCCGTCCATCCCGGCGATGCCGTCCAGCCAGCTGTCGCTGATGGCGTGGGCGACGGTGTACACCCAGACGCCCCGTTCGTCAGTCATGCCCGTCCTCCGGTGCCTCGCCCCGCTCCAGGGCCTCGACCCGGGCGCGCAGCTCGCGGTTCTCCTCCGCCAGCGAGCGGCGCCCGCCCCCGTCACCGCCTGAATGGAGCCAGGGGTCGGTCTCCCACCAGTTGATGCCGATCTGGCGGGCGGTGTCCACGGACGCGATCACCAGCCGCAGCTTGATCGTGAGCAGCTCGATGTCGAGCAGGTTGACCCGGATGTCACCGGCGATCACCAGCCCCTTGTCCAGCACCCGCTCCAGGATGTCGGCCAGGTTGGCCGGCTCTGGGCCGCCGAGCTGGGAGCCGTAGCCCTGGGCCGCACCGGCTCCCGGCTGGACAATGTTCTCGCTGGTCATCGGCTCCCCTCACCGCTGTCACCGCGGCCCCGGGGATAGCGCCGGCCGCGGCGGTAGGACATCAGCCCGCCGTCGGCGTCCAGCTCGGCCTCATAGAGGGCGAGGATGTCGGAGGATGACGGCACCCGCTGGTCCTCCACCACCTCGACCCCGACCAGCCAGCCGTCCTCGGTGGGCTCGACCGCGGTGACCCCCTCGGGGTTCTTCCCGGTCAGCTCCACGATCGCGCGCAGGGCGGCCTGCGCCGCCTCCGGGGCGGTGATGCCGTCAGCGGCGCGCCGCCGGCGGGAGCCGGCTTCCCGGCCCTCCGCTTCCGGCTCCGGGCGGCCGCGCCTCACCGGCCGCTCGTCATCATCGGTGCTGCGGGTGGTGCGCCGTTCCGCCATTGCTTCCTACCTTCCGTTGCCGGGCGGGGCGCCGGGTGGGGACTGCCCCGGCGCCTGGCCGGTGAGGCGGCCGACGGCCGCCTGCTCGATTTCTGCCAGCTCCTCCCCGGAGATCCGCCCGGCGGCCCGGGCCTCCTCCGCCTCCTCGAGCTGGCGCCGGACCAGCGCCGGGTCGTGCAGCTGGCGGTCGGCTTCGTCGCGGATGATCTCGGTCAGCCGCACAAAGCCGCGGACCGGCAGGAAGGGCAGCCGGAAGAGCAGGGTCAGCAGGTCCATGTCAGCCTGCCGGGGCCAGGGTCGCGACGAAGTCGTAGGCTGCCATCGGGCCCAGCAGCTGGAGACTGATCCGGCCCTCCCACTCCCGGGCGAGCTCGCTCAGGGCCTGCTCGAGGTCGTCCTGCCGGGCCGTCTCCACCAGCACCGCGACGTGCACGGCGTCCTCTTCGTGGGTCGGCTCCCGCACGTTGCTGGCCACGCAGTACGGCTCCAGCACGTCGCCGACGCGGCGGGTGTCCTGCTCCCGCTTGGCCGCGACCGCCTGGTTCACCAGCTCGCCGAGCCGGATCCGCAGGTCCCGGGTGGCGTCCTCGTCCCCGGCCGCCTTGATCTGCTGCCGCAGCTCATCCGCCTGCGGGTTCTCCGACAGCACCTCGCTCAGCACCGCGTCTTCCACGTAGCGGCCCTTGACCACGTACTGCGCCTTGCCTTCCAGCTCGCGCAGCGCGGCCGCGAACTCGTCGTGGTGCGGGCTGAGCAGTTCCTCTGTCACCGCCTCTTCGCTGGTCACCGCAGCGCCGAAGCGCAGCGGCAGCACCGGCGCCTCCGCCGCCGTGCGGTCCAGCAGCTCCTCGTGGGCCATCAGGTCCTCCGGCCGCCCCAGCGGGCCGCTGGTGTCGATGTCGCTGACCAGCGCGCTGATGTCGCCGTGGCGGATCATCCGCACCGGGGCCGGTGGGTCACCGACCCCGTCGACCTCGGCCGTGAACTCAATGTCCGCGGGCGCGATCCCGTAGACGTAGCAGGCCATGTCCTGCCCCGATTCCGCCGGCATGTCAGTCCTCCTCCCGGCGGCGCCGGCGCGAGGAGGAGGCCTCCTCGCCATCGCCGCCGCTGAACTCGCGGAGCTTGTCCCCGGCCGCTTCCAGCGCGCCCTTGGTCTTGTGCTTGGCCCCGCCTTCCTGCATGTCACCCAGCAGCCCCGGCAGGTCCTGCTTGTCGTGGGAGATGTCGAGCCGGTTCACCGCCTCGGCGAACCGCAGATAGGTGTCCACGCTCGCCACCACCACCCGGGCATCGATGGTCAGCAGTTCAATGCCGACCAGCGACACCCGCACATAAGCGTCGATCACCAGGCCCTTGTCCAGAATCGTGTCGATCACGTCGGCCAGGCTGCTCGACGTCGGCCGGTCCACGGCTGCCCCGCCGGCCGGCTGCATCGCACTCGTCATTCACTCGCTCCTTCGGATCGCGGCCGCGGCGGCCGGTCAGGCCCTGGCCCGCCGGGACCTGGCCGGTGCCGGGCGGCGGGACCGGCCGCGGCCCGCGCCCACCGGCTCTTCGTCCGGCTCTTCCTCTGGCTCCTCTGCCTCCGGCTCTTCCTCGTACTCCTCGTCCCGGTCCTGGATCTCCTCGTCTTCGTCCCGGTCCCGGGTCTCCGCGCGGTCCTCGTCCTCGGCGTAGCCCTCGTCACCGGACTCGTCCTCGCCGGGCTCACCGCCCTGCTGCTCCTCCCGCAGCGCGGTCTCGTGGTCACGGACCACTTCGCCGTCCTGGATCTCGCCGCGCCAGCCCTCGATCTCGTCGGGGCGCAGGATGGCCTGGGTCATGACGTGCCGCCGGAAGTGCTTGAGCTCCAGCCGTGCCCGCCGGCCCTGGGCCCGCCAGATGTTGCCGGTCTTCTCGAAGAGCCCCTGCGGGTGGTACTCGAGGACCAGCACCACCCTGGTCAGCTCGGGCGCCAGCTCGTGGAAGGTGACCGCCCCGTCGACGGACCCCTTGGCCCCCTTGGAGCGCCAGACGATCCGCCGGTCCGGGACCTGCTGGGTGATCGTGGCGTTCCATTCCCGGTGGGACCAGAACACCTGGGCCTTCCAGTGGAGCTTCTCGTCTGCCTCCTGGTCGACGTTTTCGACCTTCTTCATGAAGCTCGGGAAGTCCCGGAACTGCGTCCACTGGTTGTAGACGAGGCTGACCGGGGCGCCGACGTCGATCGTCTCGATGATGTTGGTGACCTTGTTCTTCTTGCCTTTGCCGCCCTTGCCGCCCTTGCCGCCGCCGAACAGGCTGCCGACCTTGCTCTTGAGGCCGGACAGGCCCGCGCCGGCCATGGCCCGCGCCGGGGACTTGCCCTCGGCCAGGTCCTTCGCCCCGGTGACCGCGGCCATCAGGCCCGGCCCGCCGTGCTCGGCGTAGTCAGTGAGCCGCCCGGCCGCGCCGCTGACCCGCTCGCGGGCCGCGTCCAGCGCCCGGTCGCCCGCCGCGCTGACCAGGTTCCGCAGTTCATCCTTGAGGCGCTCGGCCGGCCCGTTGCCAGTCACCGTCCGCAGCGCACGCTTGGTCGGGGTCGCCATCGTCCTCACCTCCGGGTCCGCCGGACGGGTGCCCCGGCGCGGCTGCCAGCCGCCCGCACGGCGCGTCCCGTCGCCCGCACGGGCTGGTCCTCGTCGTCTTCGCCTTCGCCGCCGCGGTCACGGCGCTGGCCGTTGCCGCTGCCGCGCCGGGCGGTGCCGGTCCCGCCCCGGCGGGACCTGGTGGCCCGGGGAGCCGGCTCGTACTCCTCGTCCGCCTCGTCCGTAACCTCTTCGTCCGCGGCCTCTTCGTCTGGGGCCTCTTCGTCCGGGGCCTCTTCGTCCGTGGCCTCGTCGCCGGCGCGCCGCGCCCGCCGGGCCCGGCCGGCGGGCTCTTCGTCCTCGTCCTCCCGGCCGTCCTCGTCCGCGGGGTTGCGCAGTGCTTCGGCCCGCTCGTGGACCCGGTCGCTCAGGGCGTTGATCCGGCTGCTGACGGCAGCCTTGGCCGCCGCCTTGCCGACCGGCAGCAGCTCGCCGCCGATCAGCCCGGTCACTTCACCCAGCTCCGGCGAGACCTTGCCCAGCACGTCGGCCGAGCCCAGCAGCTTCGTGCCCCGCCGCAGCAGCTGGCCCGGGATCCCGCCGCCGAGGCCGCCGGCCATCGCGGCGCCGCTCAGCATCATGGCCATGCGCATCTTCCGGCGCCGGCCCAGCAGGTAGCCCGCGCCGACTGCCACGGCAACCCGTGTTCCGCTCTTCATGACATTCCTCCCCGCCGCCTCGTCTGCGGCTGTGCCCCCTGGCGGCGGTCCCGGAGTCCTGTCATGCCCCGGGTGCGCCCCCACGCTGGTCGTTCATGGGATTCACCCCGGTTACCCCCGGTTTGCCGGCTAAAACAGCACACGCACTGAAACGACCAGGGCATCTACGGTTTCGGCATGATTGATTACTGAGCGTCATATAATTCGGCCGCCCAGCCGATGGCCCGGTGAGCGTTAAGAGGGTGACTCAGGAAAGCCAGAGTGAATGGCGTTAAATAACGCTGAGCGCCGCGGGGGACGCACCGGGGAGAACGGCCCGGCCGGCCCCGCTAGGCGGCGGGCTCGCGGACGGGCAGGTGGCGGCGGAGGAATTCCTCGGTTCGCTGCCAGGCGCGGCTGGCCGGCTCCGGTTCGTAGAACATGGGCGCCTTGCGGTTGTGGAAGGCGTGCCCGGCGTCCTCCTCGACGTGGATCTCCACGTTCGGGTGGCCCGCGGCGGCGTCCTCCACCTGCCGGACCTTGTCCCGCGGGATGTACGGGTCGCTGCCGCCGAAGTGGAGCTGCAGCGGGCAGCTGATGCTGGCGAGCGCGGCGGTCTGGTCCGGCACGCCGGAGCCGTAGAACGAGATCACCGCGTCCGGGCTGGTCTGGGCGGCCGCCAGGTAGGCGAACGTGCCGCCGAAGCAGAACCCGATGATGCCGGCGCCGCCGTCCGCCTCGGCCAGCCCGGCGAGGTGGGCGAACGCGGCGACCGTGTCGGACACCCCGGTGCCGGCGTCGAAACGGGACGCGAGGGCCAGCGACTCGGACAGCCCTTCCTCGTTGTGCTCGGACGCCCAGCCCGGCTTCAGCCGCCAGAACAGGTCCGGCGCGCCGACCACGTAGCCGAGCCCGGCCAGGTCCCCGGCGACCGCCTGGATGTAGTCGCTGATCCCGAAGATCTCCTCGATCAGCAGCAGCCCCGGGCCGTGGCCGGCGGCGGGCAGCCAGACGGTCAGGTCGAACGATCCGTCCGGGGTGGCGACAGACTCGACGCGCTGATGCATGGCGGGCCCTCCTGGTCGGCCGCGAAGCGGCGCAGACGGCTCCGGGTAGCCCCCCGCCCGGGAGTTTTACGCCACTACGGTAGCTCTGGCGAGGTTTCGATGACGGCGAACGACGATCCTGGCAGCAGCACCTCGTCCCCGTGCAGGGTGACCCCGGGGGCGGAGGCGGCCAGCACCGACACCGCCCGGCCGCCGAGCGGCAGCCGCTGCTCCGCGGGCCCGAGGACGGCGGCGATCCGCAGCGCTCCCCGCTCGGTCACCAGCCACCGGCCGTCCTCGTCCCAGCGGGCCCGCACCCGGTCCAGCCGCGGGTCGGTCAGCTCGGGCCGGGCCCGGCGCAGCGCGATCAGCTCGGTGTACCAGGCCAGCAGCTCGCGGTGGCCGTCGCGGCCGGGCTCGGCCCAGTCCAGCTTCGAGCGCGCGAAGGTGGCCTCGTCCTGCGGGTCGGGCACCGCGGACCCGGCCCACCCGTGCGCGGCGAACTCCGCCCGGCGGCCCTCGGCGACCGCCCGGGCCAGCCACTGCTCGGTGTGGTCGGTGAAGTACTGCCACGGGGTGCCCGCCCCCCATTCCTCGCCCATGAAGAGCATGGGCGGGTAGGGGGCGGTGAGGACCAGCCCCGCGGCCACCCGGGCCAGCGCCGGCGTCAGCGAGGCGGTGACCCGGTCCCCGGTGGCCCGGTTGCCGATCTGGTCGTGGTTCTGCAGGTAGCCGAGGAACCGGTGGGCGGGTGTGCGCAGCGGGTCCACCGGCCGCCCGTGGCTGCGGCCGCGGAACTGAGACCAGCCGCCGTCGTGCCGGAACACCCGGGTGAGGGTGCGGGCCAGCACCGCCAGCGGCCCGAAGTCGCAGTAGTAGCCCTGCCGCTCGCCGGTGACCGCGGCGTGCACGGCGTGGTGGAAGTCGTCGGACCACTGCGCGGTCAGCCCGTAGCCGCCCGCGTCCCGCGGCGTGACCAGGCGGGGGTCGTTGAGGTCCGACTCGGCGATCAGCAGCAGTTCCCGGCCGGTGGCAGCGGCCAGCGCCGCCGTCTCGGCGGCGAGCTCCTCCAGCAGCGGGATGGCCCGGTGGTCACCGAACGCGTGCACCGCGTCCAGCCGCAGCCCGTCGAGGTGGAAGTCGCGCAGCCACATCAGCGCGTTGCCGATCAGGAAGTCCCGCACCTCGTCGGACCCGGGCTGGTCCAGGTTCACCGCCGGGCCCCAGGGCGTGACGTGGGCGTCGGTGAAGTAGGGGCCGAAGTCGGCCAGCCGGTTGCCGATGCCGACGTGGTTGTAGACCACGTCCAGCAGCACGCCCAGCCCGCGCGCGTGGCAGGCGTCCACGAACCGCTTCAGCCCGTCCGGCCCGCCGTAGGGCTCGTGCACGGCCCACAGGCAGATGCCGTCATAGCCCCAGCCGTGCCGGCCGGGGAAGGCGGCCACCGGCATGACCTCGACCAGATCGGCCCCGAGGCTGACCAGGTGGTCGAGCCGGCCGATCGCGGCGTCGAACGTGCCCTCGGGCGTGAAGGTGCCGATGTGCAGCTCGTACAGCACCGCGCCGGGCAGCGGGACGCCCCGCCAGCCCTGATCGGCCCAGGTGTACGCGGCGTGGTCGTAGCCGCGGCTGGGCCCCTGCGGGCCAGCCGGCTGGCGCGGCGAGCGCGGGTCCGGCAGCAGGTCGCCCCCGTCCAGCCGGAACCCGTAGTCCACCCCGGCCCCGGCAGCGGGCACGTCGGCCGCCCACCAGCCGACCGGGCCCGCGGGCGCCATCGGGTGGCTCTCCCCCGCCACCTCCGCGTCCACCCGCCCCGCCGCCGGGGCCCAAACCCGCAGTTCGCTCACTGGCGCACCATCCGTGTGCCGCTCATGCCGCTGCCTCCCCGGCCGGCACCAGCAGTGTGACCGGCAGCCGCGCGGTCAGGGCGGCCACCGGCACCTGCGGCCCGGCGTGGGCGGTACCGGTGAGCACGTCCCGCCAGTCCCCGCCGGACGGCAGCGGCAGCACCGTGTCCCGCCAGCCGCCCGCGCGGCGCAGGGTGACCGGCAGCCTGGTCGCGACCGTGACGGCCCGGCCGCCACGGGCGAACGCGACCGCGTGGCCAGCCGCTGGCCCCGCCGCGGCCAGCGGCTGGTAGCGGCCGGCGAACCAGTCCGGATGCGCCCGGCGCAGCCGCAGCGCCCGCGAGGTCACCAGCAGCTTTCCGGCGTCCAGGAGGACCGCCTCCCCGGATGGGGAAGGATTTTCAGTCATAGCGACTGAAAATCCTTCACGATCATGGTCGAGCCCGGCCAGCAGCCGCTCCCGGGCGGCGAAGTCCACCGGGTGGCGGTTGTCCGGGTCGACGAGGGCGTAGCCGGCCAGTTCGCAGCCCTGGTACACGTCAGGCACCCCCGGCATGGTCAGCTGGACCAGCTTGGCGCCGAGCGAGTTGACCCGGGCGTCCGGCGCCAGCCGGGCCACGAAGGCGGCGATCCGGCCGGCCAGCTGGGAGTCGGCCAGGGCCGCGCGGGCGAACGATTTCACGGCCGCCTCGTACCCGGCGTCCTGGCCCGTCCACGAGGTGCGGGTCTTGGCTTCGCGTGCGGCCTTGAGCAGGTAGCCGCACAGTCTGCCCGGATCGATGGGCCAGGCGCCGGCCAGGGTCTGCCACAGCAGGTATTCGGTGTCCGGCTCGGGCCCGGGTCCACCGGCGATCTCCTGCGCCCGGTCCCGCCAGGCTGCCACTTCGGCGGCCCAGTCCTGCGGGATCTCCGCCAGCACCGCCAGCCGGGCCCGCACGTCCTCCTGCCGCTTGGTGTCGTGGGTGGACAGGGTGGTCATGGTGGCGGGCCAGTCCCGGGCGAGCCGCCCGGCGAAGGCGTGGAACTCCGCCGGGCTGATCGCGAGCCGGTCCGGCTCGCCGCCGACCTCGTTCCGCGACACCAGCCGCGACCAGCGGTAGAAGGCCGTGTCCTCCACGCCTTTGGCGATCAGCGGCCCGCAGGTCTGCTGGAAGCGCACGGCCAGCTCGTCCCCGTCCGCCCCGGCCGGGCCGCGCCCCAGCAGCAGCTCGCACAGCTCGTCCAGGACGCCGTGCCGGGCGGCGGGCAGCCGGCCACGGGCGGCCGCGGCGGCGCTGGCCATGGCGGCCTCCGCCTGCGGGCTGGCGGGCTCGCCAGGCACCACGTAGGCCCGGTACACGCTGAACGAGGCGAGCAGCTCGGTGAGCACTTCCCGCAGGCCGGCCTCGCCGGCGCGGCCCAGAGCGGTGCCCGGCTGCGCCGTCCCCGCCAGCCCTGCCCGGCGGGCCAGCCGGGCCAGCCGGGTGACCTCGGCGGCGAGCGAGCCGGTGGCGATCTGCCGCTTGGCGGCCAGGGCCACCCCGGCGAACCCGGCCGGGCCGCCGGTCAGGCTCGTGTACAGCCCGGTCAGGGGCGGGCCGCCGGCCGGGTCGGTGAACAGGCCGTCCACCATGCCGAGCGCGTCGTACCCGGTGGTGCCCGCGCACGGCCAGTCGCGGGGCAGTTCCTCGCCGCCGGTGAGGATCTTCTCCGCCACCACCCAGGCCCCGCCGGTGGCCTTGGCGAGCCGTTCCAGGTAGCCGCGCGGGTCGGCCAGGCCGTCCGGGTGGTCGATCCGCAGCGCGTCGATGAGCCCGTCGCCCAGCAGCCGCAGCAGCAGGCCGTGGGTGGCGGCGAACACGTCCGGGTCCTCGGCCCGCACGGCGATGAGGCTGGTCACGTCGAAGAACCGCCGCCAGTTCAGGCTGGCCGCGGCCGACCGCCAGTCATCGAGCCGGTAATGCTGCGACGCGAGCAGCTCGGGCAGCGGCAGCCACGCGGTGCCGGGCCGGACCGGAAAGACGTGATCGAAGTAACGCAGCACCGGCTCGTCCGGCGCGACCCCGGCCACACCGTCACCGGCCGGGCCCACGCGCAGCTCGCTCAGGCAGTCCGCGGCCGGGCCGCCCAGCACCGGCAGCAGCATCCGGCCGCCGAGGGCGTCCCAGTCGATGTCGAACCAGTGCGCGAACCGCGAGTCCCGCCCGTCCCGCAGCACCGACCACAGCTGCTGGTTCAGGAATTCCGGCACCGGCACGGCCATGTGGTTGGGCACCACGTCCACCACCACGCCGAGGCCGCGGGCGCGGAAGGCCGCCACCATGGCGCGGAAACCTTCCTCCCCGCCGAGGTCCGCCGACAGCCTTGTGTGGTCGACCACGTCGTACCCGTGCCGCGAACCCGGCGCAGCCTGCAGCACCGGCGACAGGTAGGCGTGGGTCACGCCCAGGCTGGCCAGGTGGCCGGCGACCCGGGCGGCATCGGCGAACCCGAACCCGGGCTGCAGCTGGAGGCGGTAGGTGGAGGCGGGAGCGGGCGGGGCCTCAGGCACGGCGCAGCAGCTGGACGGAGCGGCTGGCCATGCGGAGCAGGTCACCCGGCTTGGCGGCATCCGGCTGGTCGGGCGAGGGCTGCGGCTCCGCGGTGTCGAAGATCCGCTCCCACCGCTCGCCGTAGAGCGCGGGCGGGACCACGAAGTCGAGGTCGCGCTCGCTCGCGTTGAACAGCAGCAGGAAGGAGTCGTCCCGGATCCGCTCGCCTCGCCGGTCCGGCTCGGTGATCGCGTCGCCGTTCAGGAACACCGTGAGCGACTTGGCGAAGCCCACCTCCCAGTCCTCGTCGGTCATCTCCGCCCCGGCCGGGGTGAACCAGGCGATGTCCCCCAGCTGCGACCGCACCCCGCGGATCGGCCTGCCGCGGAAGAACCGGCGGCGCCGGAACACCGGGTGCGCGGCCCGCAGCCGGATCAGCGTCGCGGCGAAATCGGGCAGGCCCTCGTGCGGGCCGGCCGGGCTGCCGGGCGCGGTGCCGGCGGCCCCGTCCGGCCAGTGCAGCCAGGACAGCTCGCTGTCCTGGCAGTAGGCGTTGTTGTTGCCGTGCTGGGTGCGGCCCATCTCGTCGCCGGCCAGCAGCATCGGCACGCCCTGGCTCAGCAGCAGGGTGACCAGGAAGTTGCGCTGCTGCCGCTGCCGGAGCGCCAGCACGGCCGGGTCGTCCGTGGGCCCCTCGGCGCCGCAGTTCCAGGACCGGTTGTCGTCGGTGCCGTCCCGGTTGCCCTCCCCGTTCGCCTCGTTGTGCTTGCCGTTGTAGGACACGAGGTCCGCCAGGGTGAACCCGTCATGGGCGGTGATGAAGTTGACCGAGGCCACCGGGCGGCGCCCGTCGTCCTGGTACAGGTCGCTGGAGCCGGTCAGCCGGGAGGCGAACTCCGGCAGGGTGGCGGGCTGGCCGCGCCAGAAGTCACGGACGGTGTCGCGGTACTTGCCGTTCCACTCGGTCCACAGCGGCGGGAAGTTGCCCACGTGGTAGCCGCCCTCGCCGACGTCCCAGGGCTCGGCGATGAGCTTGACCTGGGAGACCACCGGGTCCTGCTGGACCATGTCGAAGAATGCGCTGAGCCGGTCCACCTCGTGGAACTGCCGGGCCAGGGCGGCCGCGAGGTCGAACCGGAACCCGTCCACGTGCATCTCGGTCACCCAGTACCGCAGCGAGTCCATGATCATCTGCAGCACGTGCGGATGCCGCATCAGCAGGCTGTTGCCGGTGCCGGTGGTGTCCAGGTAGTGCCGCTGGTCGTCGTCGGCCAGCCGGTAGTAGGCGGTGTTGTCGATGCCCCGGAAGCACAGCGTGGGCCCCAGGTGGTTGCCTTCGGCGGTGTGGTTGTAGACGACATCGAGGATGACCTCGATGCCCGCCTGGTGCAGGGTCCGGACCATCGCCCTGAACTCCTGCACCTGCTGGCCGCCGGTGCCCGAGGCCGCGAAGCCGTGGTGCGGGGCGAAGAACCCGATGGTGTTGTAGCCCCAGTAGTTCGCCAGCCCCCGGTCGGCCAGCACGCTGTCGCTGACGAACTGGTGCACCGGCATCAGCTCCACCGCGGTCACGCCGAGCCGCTGCAGGTGCTCGATGACCTCCGGGTGCGCCAGCCCCCGGTAGGTGCCCCGCTCGGACTCCGGCAGGGCCGGATGCAGCTTGGTGAGGCCGCGCACGTGCGCCTCGTAGATGACGGTCTCGTCGTAGGGGACCCGCGGCGACCGGTCCATGTCCCAGTCGAAGTACGGGTTGATGACGACGCTGCGCGGCACGAACGGCGCGGAGTCGGCGTCGTTGCGCTCGTCCGGGTGGCCGAACGGGTAGGCGAACACCGCCGGGTCCCACCGCACCCCGCCGTCGATCGCCTTGGCGTACGGGTCCAGCAGCAGCTTGGCCGGGTTGCACCGGTGCCCCGCGGCCGGGTCATACGGGCCGTGCACCCGGTACCCGTACCGCTGGCCGGGGCTGATGCCGGGCAGGTAGCCGTGCCACACGAAGCCGTCGACCTCGCGCAGCGGCACCCGGGTCTCGGTGCCCTCCTCGCTGAACAGGCACAGTTCCACCCGCTCCGCGACCTCCGAGAACAGCGCGAAGTTGGTGCCCGCGCCGTCGAAGGTAGCCCCGAGTGGGTAGCTGCCGCCCGGCCACACAGCCGTTTCCGATGCCAAGATGCCCCGTCCCGTCCTGTCCCGAGTCCCGCCCGCCCGGCGTCCAGGGTTCCCTACCGTGGCATGATCACTCCAACCGCGCGCGAGTCCCCCGGTTACGGGCGCCCGGTAATCCTCACACGGCGCGCCAGCGGGCCTCGCAGCAGGAGTAGACGCCGAACACGATCAGGCCGGCCGCGACCAGCACCAGCAGCCAGGGGCCGAACGGGGTGTGCGCCATGGCCCGCAGCGCCGAATCGACGCCCCGCGCCTGGCCCGGCTTGGCGTTCACGGCGGCGACCACCAGGAACACCCCGACGGCGGCGAAGACCGCGCCGCGCGCGACCCCGCCGATCTGCCCGAGCCGGGTCACGGTGCGGCGCACCGCCGGCGAAACCCCGCCGAGCCGCAGCTGGCGCAGGAACTTCTTCTGCCAGTACTGCCAGGCCAGCGCCACCCCGGCCGCGGCGACCGCCAGCCCGATCACGGCGACCAGAACCTGGCCGCCCGGCTGGTGCAGCAGCGTGGCCGTCAGGTCCTTTGACTGGCTGTTGCTGGACGCGGGTGCGCCCAGGCCGAGCACGTACTTGAAGATAGTGAGGGCCAGCAGGCCGTAGATGACCGCCCGGCCGAGCGAGGCCAGCCGGGCGCCGGCCTTCCGGCCGCCGCTGCCCGCCGCGCCCCAGATCGCCTCGGACAGCCGCCACAGCGCCAGCCCGGCGAAGCCGATCGCGAGCAGCCACAGCAGCACGGCGCCGACCGGGTTGTTGGCGAGCAGCCGCAGCGCGCCCGCGCTGTCCGCCTGGTGGCCGGGGCTGCCGAAGGCGATCTGCAGCGCGATCCAGCCGACGATCGCGTAGATGACCCCGCGGGCCGCCAGGCCCGCCCGGGCCAGGCCGGTCATGACCGGGCTGCGCGCGGCCCGCCGCGCCGAGAGCCGGGTGCCGCGCATCCTCCACCGCGCCGGTGCCGCCACTGTCCCCTCCTCCGGCCGGGGGACGCCACCCGGCCAGCGGCTCAGTCTGTCCGGGTTTGCGAGGGTTAAACGCGCCGCAGCTCAGCGGGCCTGGCCGGCGATCAGGTCCGCGTACCAGCGGGCGCTGGCCTTGGGGATCCGCTCCTGGGTGCGGTAGTCCACGTACACCAGGCCGAACCGGGGCAGGTAGCCGAGCGCCCACTCGAAGTTGTCCAGCAGCGACCACACGTAGTACCCGCGCAGGTCCACCCCGTCCGCGATGGCCGCCGCGGCTTCGGCGAAGTACCCGGCCAGGTAGTCCACCCGCTCGGTGTCGTTCACCCGGCCTTGCGGGTCGGGGTAGTCGTAGTAGCAGGCGCCGTTCTCGGTGAGGTACAGGGGCAGCGGCCCGTAGTCGCGGGTGACCCGGCGCAGCAGCCGCCCGAGCGCGGCGGGCTCCACCGCCCAGCCGAGATGGGTGACCGGCCCGGTGTGCGGCACCCGCCGCGCGCCGTACAGCGCGGCCGGGCCGGTGTCCGCGGCGATCCGCTGGTGCTGGTAGAAGTTCACGCCCAGGAAGTCCAGCGGCTGCGCGGCCACGGCCAGGTCGCCGGCGTCCAGCGCGGCCAGGTCGGCCCGCTCCGCGTACCACTCCAGCAGGTCGGCGGGGTAGCTGCCGCGCAGCACCGGGTCGAGGAACCACCGGTTCGCCTGCCCGTCCATCCGCGCGGCCGCGGCCACGTCGGCCGGGTCGTCCGAGGCCGGGGTCACGTCGCTCAGGTTGAGCGTGATGCCCACCCGGCCGCCGCCCGGCCCGGCCCGCAGCGCCTGCACCGCCAGCCCGTGCCCGAGCAGCAGGTGGTGGGCGGCGCGCAGGGCGGTGCCGAGGTCGGCCAGGCCGGGGGCGTGCCGGCCCTGCAGGTGCCCGGCGAACGCCGACACCCACGGCTCGTTGAGGGTGATCCACAGCGGCACCCGGTCGCCGAGCTCGCGGGCCACCGCGGCGGCGTAGTCGGCGAACCGGGCGGCGGTGTCCCGGGCCGGCCAGCCGCCCTGGTCCTGCAGGGCCTGCGGAAGGTCCCAGTGGTAGAGCGTCACCATCGGCTCGATGCCCCGGTTGTGCAGGCCGTCCAGCAGCCGCCGGTAGAAGTCCAGGCCCCGCTGGTTCACCGGGCCCTGGCCCGCGGGCAGCACCCGCGGCCAGGCGATGGAGAACCGGTAGGACCGGCAGCCGAGCCCGGCCAGCAGGTCCAGGTCCGCTTCCCACCGGTGGTAGTGGTCGCAGGCGATGTCGCCGTTGTCGCCCCGGTACACCGCACCCGGGGTGTGGCTGAACGTGTCCCAGATCGACGGCCCGCGGCCGTCCTCGGCAACGGCGCCCTCGATCTGGTAGGCCGCGGTCGCGGTGCCGAACAGGAATCCGGGCGGGAACGAGGGGAAAGCCGTCACCGGCCGGGCCTTCCCGGCCGCCCGCCGCCGGAACCGCCCTTCCCGCCGGAACCGCCCGTGCCGCCGGAACCGCCCGCCAGGCCCGCCCGGCGCAGGGCGTCCGCCATCGCGCCGCCACCCTGCTCCCTGCCCTCGTCCCTGCCGCCGTCACGGCCCCCGGCCCGGCTTCCTCCGCGCCCCCGGTCACGGCCGCGCTCATCCCGCCGCCCGCCGCGCTCGCCCCCGCCGCCACGCTCGCCGCCACCCTCGCGCCCGCCGCGCTCACCGCCCGCACCAGCGCCGCGGCTGGCCGCCCCACCGGCAGCAGAGTCCGGCTCGTCGTCCAGCCGCATGCTGAGCGAGATCCGCTTGCGGCCCGGGTCCACGCCGAGCACTTTGACCTTCACGACGTCGCCGGGCTTGGCGACCGCCCGGGGGTCGGAGACGAAGCTGCGGGACATGGCGGACACGTGCACCAGCCCGTCCTGGTGCACCCCGATGTCCACGAATGCGCCGAACGCCGCCACGTTGGTGACCACGCCTTCCAGCACCATGCCGGGCGCCAGGTCCGCCAGCGTCTCCACGCCCTCGCGGAAGGCCGCGGTGACGAACGCGGGCCGCGGGTCGCGGCCCGGCTTCTCCAGCTCGGCGAGGATGTCGGTGACGGTCGGCACCCCGAACCGCTCGTCGGTGAAGTCCTGCGGCCGCAGCGCCCGCAGCACCGCGGTGTTGCCGATCAGCCCGGGCATGCCGGCCCCGGTGGCCTGCAGGATCCGGCGGACCACCGGATAGGACTCGGGGTGCACGCTGGAGGCGTCCAGCGGGTCGTCGCCGCCGGGGATGCGCAGGAAGCCCGCGCACTGCTCGAACGCCTTGGGCCCGAGCCGGGGCACCGCCCGCAGCGCCTGCCGGGTCCGGAACGGCCCGGCATCGTCCCGGTGCGCCACGATCGCGCTGGCCAGCCCCTCGCTGATGCCGGAGACCCGGGCCAGCAGCGGCGGCGAGGCCGTGTTCACGTCCACGCCGACCGCGTTCACGCAGTCCTCCACCACCGCGTCCAGCGACCGGGACAGCTTGGCCTCGGACAGGTCGTGCTGGTACTGGCCCACCCCGATCGACTTCGGGTCGATCTTGACCAGCTCGGCGAGCGGGTCCTGCAGGCGGCGGGCGATCGACACCGCGCCGCGCAGCGACACGTCCAGGCCGGGCAGCTCCCGGGAGGCGTACGCGGACGCCGAGTACACCGACGCACCGGCCTCCGACACCACGACCTTGGTGAGCTTCAGCTCCGGGTGCGCCTTGATCAGGTCGGCGGCCAGCCGGTCAGTCTCCCGGGACGCGGTGCCGTTGCCGATCGCGACCAGCTGGACCTTGTGCGCGGCGGCCAGCCGGGACAGCACCGCCAGCGACTCCTGCCACCGCCGGTGCGGCTCGTGCGGGTAGATCGTCTCGGTGGCCACGGCCTTGCCGGTCGCGTCCACCACCGCCACCTTCACGCCGGTCCGGAAGCCGGGGTCCAGGCCCAGCACCGGCCGGGTGCCCGCGGGCGCCGCCAGCAGCAGGTCGCGCAGGTTGGCGGCGAACACCGCGACCGCATCGTCCTCCGCCCGCTGCCACAGCCGCAACCGCAGGTCAACCCCGAGATGAACGAGAATCCTGGTGCGCCAGGCCCAGCGGACGGTGTCGGCCAGCCAGCGGCCGGTGGCACCGCCGGCCGGGGTGATGCCGAACCGGCGGGCGATCTGCTCCTCGTAGTCGCTGAGCCCGCCGCTGGCGGGCTCGGCCACGGCGGGGTCCAGGGTGAGGTCGAGCACCTCCTCCTTCTCGCCGCGGAAGGCGGCGAGGATGCGGTGGGAGGGCAGCGAGGTGAACGCCTCCGCGAAGTCGAAGTAGCCGGCGAACTTGGCGCCCGCCTCCTCCCGGCCCTCCCGCACCCGGGAGACCAGCCGCCCCCGCGACCACATCCGCTCCCGCAGCGTGCCGATCAGGTCCGCGTCCTCCCCGAACCGCTCGGACAGGATCGCCCGGGCCCCGTCCAGCGCGGCGGGCGGGTCCGGCACGCCGTTCGTTTCGTTCACGAAATCGGCGGCTGCCGTGAGCGGATCGGGCACGCTGGCGGCGAGCAGCAGGTCCGCGAGCGGCTCCAGCCCCGCCTCCCGGGCGATCTGCGCCTTGGTGCGGCGCTTGGGCTTGTAGGGCAGGTAGATGTCCTCCAGCCGGGCCTTGGAGTCGGCGGACATGAGCCGCGCGAGCAGGGCGTCGTCGAGCTTGCCCTGGGAGCGGATGGACTCGGTGATCGCCTGCCGCCGCTCGTCGAGCTCCCGCAGGTAGCGCAGCCGCTCCTCGAGCGTGCGCAGCTGGGCGTCGTCGAGCCCGCCGGTCGCCTCCTTGCGGTAGCGGGCGATGAACGGCACGGTCGCGCCGCCGTCCAGCAGGTCGACCGCGGCCTTCACCTGCCCTTCGCCCGCGCCGAGCTCCCCGGCGATCCTGCGGTGAACCGGCATCAGGACGGGAGTTGTCACGTTTCTGATCTGCCTTCTCGTTTGCTGCGGTGGAACCGTTCCTGGGAGGCATTGTCCCGCGGAGGTACCATCAAGGCTGCACCAACGGGAGCTCGGGCAACCGGGCTGAGAGGGTGACTGGCCGCCGGCCTGCGCCACCGACCGTCTGAACCTGACCGGGTAATGCCGGCGTAGGGAGGCAGCTGTGGCAACCACGGCGCCCGCGCAGACTGGCGCGGGCAGTTTCGTCACCGTTCCCGGGGACCGCCGTTCCGAGGTCCCGCGCACGCTCGCCGAACCGGTCCCGCAGGCGCTGAGCGCGGTCGACCAGATCGGCCTGTGGGGCAATCTCGGGGTGAGCCTGCTCGGCTTCACCGGGGCCATCTTCGTCCTCCAGCCCGGCGGCGCCGGGACACCGGTCCTGTCGCTGGCCGCGGGCCTGACCGCGATCGTGGTGGGCACTGTTCTCGGCACGCTCCCGGTGGCGCTGTCCGCACTGCCGGGGACGCGCACCGGCGCGCCGGCCATGGTATTGCTCCGTGGCCTGTTCGGCGCCCGGCTGTCGTACCTGCCGACCGTGCTGAACATCCTGCAGTGCCTCGGCTGGGGCGTGTTCGAGCTGGTCACGATCGCCACCGCCGCGCACACGGTCGCGCCGGCGCTGCCCAGGTGGGCGTACGTGATCATCGCAGGGGCGGCGACGGCGGCGCTCACCATCCGGCCGCTGGGCGCGATCCGGGTGCTGCGCAAGTACGTGACCGGCGCCGTGCTGGCCGTGCTGGTCTACCTGTTCGTCTCGCTGCTGCTGCACCCGCTGCCCGCCCTCAGCCACGGGACCTGGTCGGGCTTCTGGCCGGCCACCGACACCGTGGTGGCCGTGGCCATCTCCTGGGCGCCGCTGGCGGCCGACTACACCCGGCACTCCCGCTCGGGCCGGGCCACGGTGACCGGCACGATGGTGGGCTACAGCGTCACCCAGATCCTCTGCTACGTGATCGGGATGCTGGCCATCCTGACCGTGGCCCGCAATCCGGCCAGCATCTTCGGCGCGTTCATCGCGCTGCCCGTGGGCGCGCTCGGCTTCGGCATCCTCGCGCTGCGTGAACTCGACCAGTCGTTCGCCAACGTCTACTCCACCGCCGCGTCCACCCAGAACCTGCGGCCGCTGTGGGACCGGCGGGTGCTCGCGATCGCCATCTCAGTGGTCACCACCGTCGGTGCGCTGGCGCTGAACATCGCCGACTACGAGAACTTCCTGACCCTGCTCGGCTCGGTGTTCGTGCCGTTGTCGGCCGTGCTGATCATCGATTTCTTCGTGCTCGCCCGCGGCAGCTGGAACCTGTCACAGCGGGCCCCGTCCCGCTGGCTGATGCTGCTGCCGTGGGCGGCGGGCTTCATCACCTACCAGCTCATCAATCCCGGCTATGTGACCTGGTGGGCGGCGGCCTGGGGCTGGGTGGCGGCCCGGATCGGCTTCACCCCGGCCGGCTGGATGTCGGCGTCGATCCTGTCGTTCGCGGTGGCGGCCGCGGCGACCGGGCTCACCGGGCTGACACGCCGGGCCTGGTCAGGGGTTGCTAATGCGTGATGGACGGCGAATCGTTACGGTGTCGGGATGGACACCGGGAATCTCTCCGATCAGCAGCCACGCGGCAGCGTCGCCGACCCTGAGGCACCAGGCCCCGCCAGCGTGCAGGTGCCGGCTCAGCGGCAGGAACAGGCGGAAAAACCCCAGGACCAACCCAGACGGCAGCAGTTCAAGCTGGCTTTCGCCAGCTTTCTCATGCTCTTCGTGGAACTGGCCCTTATCAGGTGGGTCACGGCTAACAACGTCTACGTCACCAACGCCACCAACTTCGTCCTGCTGGCCAGCTTCCTCGGGATCGGCATCGGCTTCCTGAACGCCCGCTCCAGCCGCGACTACCTGCGCTGGACGCCGGTGGTGCTGCTGGCGCTGGTGGGTTTCGTGCTTGCCTTCCCCGTCATCCTCAGCTCCCTGTCCGGGCCGCATCCGCTGCAGGGCCTGGAAGGCACGCCCGCGCTGCCCAAGCCGGTCAGCCTCGGCGTCGTCTTCCTGCTCACCGCCGGGGTGATGGCCGGCATCGGCCAGGGCGTGGCCCGGCTGTTCGTGACGTTCCGGCCGCTGAGCGCCTACCGGCTGGACATCCTCGGCAGCATCGCCGGGATCGCGGTCTTCTCCGTGCTCTCCTTCCTCGACCAGCCGCCCTTCACCTGGAGCGTGATCGCGATCGGCTGCCTGCTCGCGCTGATGCTGCCGCGGCTGCGCTGGTGGCAGATCGGCGCGGGCGCGATCATCGTCGCGCTGCTGGGCGTGGAGTCGTTCGTGCCGAACCAGATGTGGTCGCCGTATAACAAGCTGTCCATCATCCAGAACCACCGCAGCCACACCATCCAGGTGTCGGCCAACAACATCCCCTACCAGACCGCCCGGCCGCTGACCGTGATGCACAAGAAGCAGCCGTTCTACTTCTTCCCGTACCGGCACGTATCCCGGGCCAGCCTCGGCAACGTGCTGGTGATCGGCGCGGGCAACGGCAACGACGTGGCGGTGGCCCTGGCCCAGGGCGCCAGGCACGTGGACGCGGTGGAGATCGACCCCTTGCTGCTGCACCGGATCGGCAGGCAGCACCCCAACCACCCCTACAGCAACCCGCGGGTCACCCAGCACGTCGGTGACGGCCGGGCGTACCTGCAGAACACCACCGCGCACTACAACCTCATCGTGCTGGCGCTGCCGGACTCGCTGACCGCCCTGGCCGGGCAGTCCGCCGTCCGGCTGGAGAGCTACCTGCTGACCCAGCAGTCGCTGGCGGCGGCCAAGGCGCACCTGGCGCCCGGCGGCACGTTCACCATGTACAACTACTACGCGCCGTACCTGCTGAACCGGTACGCCACCACCGTCCGCACGGTCTTCCACCAGTCGCCGTGCGTGGAACTGGCCCGCCACCTCGGCGGGCGGCAGATGGGCGTGCTCACCGTCCATCCCGGCGGCACGGTGCCGAACTGCTCCCGCGTCTGGCACGGCTCCTACGTCGCCCCCGCCACCGACGACCACCCGTTCCCCTACCTGCCCAACCCCGGCGTGCCCACCTCCTACCTGGTGATGCTCGGGCTCATCCTGCTCGGCTCGCTGATCCTGGTGCGCGCGGGCGGCGGCCCGCTGCGGCCGATGCAGTCCTACCTGGACCTGGCGTTCATGGGCGCGGCGTTCATGCTGCTGGAGACCAAGAACATCGTGCAGTTCGCGCTGCTGTTCGGGACCACCTGGCTGGTGAACTCGCTGGTCTTCGCCGGCGTGCTGGTCGCGGTCTACCTGGCGGTGGAGACAGCGAACCATCTGCGGCTGCCGCGGCCCGCGGTGCTGTACGCGGCGCTGATCGCCGCGCTGGCGCTGGCCTGGCTGGTGCCGCAGGAGTCGCTGCTGGCGCTGCCGGTGATCCCGCGCTTCCTGGCCGGCTGCGCGCTCGCGTTCGCCCCCGTCTACCTGGCGAACCTGATCTTCGCGCAGCGGTTCTCCGGGGTGGAGACGGCCGGGGCGGCGTTCGCCGCGAACCTGCTCGGCGCCATGGTCGGCGGCACCCTGGAGTACATCTCGCTGGCCACCGGCTACCACATCCTGCTCATCCTCACCGGTGTCCTCTACGCGCTGGCGTTCGCGGTCGGGCTGCGCCGCCGGCCCGCGCTCAGCACGGCCTGACCAGGCAGGGTGCTGGCTGCCCGGGCCCCGGGCCGCCAGCACCGCCAGCTTGCCGGCGCTCAGGCGACCCGGCGCAGGTGCCCGGTCTTCTCCATGGTGACGGCCTGGTCGGTGACCTTGCGGGTGACGCCGCGGAAGACGCCGAGGACCTCACGGAAGAAGTAGCCCATCCCCGCGATCATCAGGCCGGTGACGGTCACCCCGATGGCGGCGTTGCGGACGCCGATCCCCCACGCGGCGAACAGGTTGAGGTTGATCAGCCAGGCTGCGCCAACCCCCAGTGCCACCAGCATGAACGCCCAGGCCTCCGCGGCCAGGGACAGGTAGCGGTTCGCGATCCCGGCAACTCCCAGCACCGCCAGGCCGAGGAGTGCCATCAGGCCGAAGACGTACATGATCTGCCTTCTTTCGCCTCGTCACTCATTCCCACTTCAACGCTTTCACCAGCACTGATGCGGTCTCAGGGGCCAAGGTCGCGCGGCCAGGGACGAAAGCCCCATGCGCCCCGCGGCAGCGGGCGGACGGTCACGCGCTGGCCAGCAGCCAGCTTTCCGGGGTCAGCGGCAGGCCGTTGCTGTCGAAGGCGAGCGCGCCGGCCCGGGCCAGGCCGTCTTCGGCGGCCCGGTAATGGTGACCGCAGAGCAGCAGGTCGGTGGCGTGCGGCCGGGCGGCGGTGGGCGGCAGGATGACGGCGATCGCGGGCCGCGCCGAACAGCAGCAGGCACGGTCGGCGACCCGGAGTGACCGGCGCCAGTCGACCTCGCGGTCGGCGGGCGCTGGGGAGGTGTGGCCGGGCTGTGGCTCCGGCCAGGCGGCGTCGGTGCGCGAGGTCAGCGGAAACATGTCCAGAGCGTGTCACCCGGCGGCGGCCGCGCTCAGGGGCCTCCCGCCCCGCCCTGCGGGCCGAACGGCCCGGCTGGCGCGGGACCCTGAGCGGGAGCCGGACATTCCGCCAGCGGCGGCACGGTCAGCGCAGTGATCCGGATGCCGGGCCGGGCCGGGGTCAGCGCTGCCGGCTCCACTGCGGGCCGGTCGCCTTCCAGTCGGCGTCCCAGGCGGCCAGCCGCTGCCGGTCGAGCAGCCGGCGGGTCAGCGTCCCGGCGCAGACGAGCACGATGCCCAGCACCAGCGGTGCCACCACGGCGGCCAGCGTGGCCTGGCTGATCACCTGGTCCCGCCGCAGCGGGGCGGGCAGCTCGTGCCCGGCGCGGTCCGTCCAGATGGTCACCGTGCTGCCCCGGTGCATGCCCACGGGCGCGTCGACCTGGCCGACGTGCACCGTGCCGTCCGGCGCGGTCCACCGGGCCTTCACCACCGTCTCGGTCCAGGCGTACGCCTGGTAGGCGGCGTCGGCCTGCAGCACCGCGGCGACCTGGTAGCGGGGCGTGTGCCGGGCCTGGTCGGCCCGGGCGCTTGCGCCCGACGCCCACTGCCAGGCGAACAGCCCCACCAGCGGGGCGCCGATGAGGAAGAGGACGAGCAGGCAGGCCACGGTGGCCGCTTCGAGCCGGTCACTGGCCCGCCGCAGCGGATTGTGATCCGGCCACAGCCCGCGGATCACGGTGCGGACCCGCCGCGGCCGGGGCGCCCGGTCAGATTTCTTCCCGCTCATATCACGAGGGTCACGCCGCGGCCAGGCCCGCGCGCAGAGGCGATCTTCCCTGCTGGCCAGGACTTTCGGGCTCCCGCTGGCGGCCAGCCGGCCCGGGCCTTGCGGCCTCGCCGGGCTCAGGACTGGCCGAGCCGGGCGGCGGCGGCCTGCCACGCCCGGGTGTCCCCGGCAGGCTGGTACCGCTGCAGCGGCTGGCTGGCGCGGACCAGCGCCCGCATCCCGGCCAGCCCGGGCGGCGCCGCGCCCAGCGCCCGGGCCTGCACCAGCACGTTGCCCAGGGCCGCCGCCTCGGCCGGCCCGGCGACCACCGGCAGCCCGCACGCGTCCGCGGTGAGCTGGCACAGCAGCTCGTTGCGGGCCCCGCCGCCGACCACGTGCACGGTGTCCACGTGCCGGCCGGACAGCGCCTGCGCCTGGCTGACCGCCTGCCGGTGCGCGAGCGCCAGGCTGTCCAGGATGCAGCGCACGGTCCCGGCCGGAGTGGCCGGCGCGGGCTGCCCGGTGCGCAGGCACGCGGCGGCGATCCGCTCCGGCATGCCGCCGGGCGCCAGGAACTCCGGGTCGCTGGCGTCGACGACCGCCCGCAGCGGCGGCACCCGCGCCGCGTCCGCCAGCAGCGTGCCCAGGTCCGCGGGGCCGCCCGCCGCCCAGCTGCGCTGGCATTCCTGCAGCAGCCACAGGCCCATCACGTTGCGCAGGTAGCGGATGGTGCCGTCGATGCCGGTCTCGTTGGTGAAGCTGGCCCGGCGGCTGTCCTCGGACAGCACCGGGTGCGCCAGCTCCAGTCCCGCCAGCGACCAGGTGCCGCAGGAGATGTAGGCGAAGGCCGGGCCCTCGGCGGGCACCGCCGCCACCGCCGAGGCGGTGTCGTGCGAGCCGACCGCGATCACCGGCACGGCCCGGTCCAGCCCGGCGGCGGTCACCGCCTCGGGCAGCAGCGGCCCCACCGTCTCCCCCGGCTGGCGCAGCGGCGGGAAGATGCCCCGCGGCAGCCCGGCCCGCCCGATCAGCGCGGTGGCCCAGTCCCGGGCCCGCACGTCGTACAGGCCGGTGGTGGACGCGTTGGTGACCTCCGCCCCGGCCACCCCGGTGAGCCAGTAGGTCAGCAGGTCGGGGATGAGCAGCAGCGTCGCCGCCGCGCCCAGCTGCGGGCTGCCGGCCGCCGCCACCAGCTGGTAGATGGTGTTGAACGCCAGCTGCGCCACGCCGGTCACCGCGTACTGCTGCCGGGCGCCGATGGCGGCGAGCACCCGGCCGGCCACGCCCTCGGTGCGGCTGTCGCGGTAGTGGACCGGGTTGCCCAGCAGCGCGCCGCTCGCGTCCAGCAGGCCGTAGTCCACGCCCCAGGAGTCGATGCCCACGCTGGCCGGCCCGAAGCCGCGGGCGGCGCGCAGGCCGTCCAGCACGCCGGCGTACAGCCGCAGGATGTCCCAGTGCAGGGTGCCGCCCGCGGTGACCGGGACGTTGGCGAACCGGTGCGCCTCGTGCAGCTCGAGCTGCCCTGGCCCGGCCCGGCCCACCATGACCCGGCCGCCGGAGGCGCCGAGGTCGGCCGCGGCGACCGCGGTGACGCCGGCCATCCTCAGCGCAGGAAGGCGGCCGCCACACCCGCGTCCACGGGGATGTGCAGGCCGGTGGTCAGGGACAGGTCGCCCGCGGTCAGCGCGAACACCGCTGCGGCCACGTGCTCGGGCAGGACCTCCCGCTTGAGCAGGGTGCGCTTGGCGTAGAACGCGCCGAGCCCGGACTCGGGCACCCCGTAGACGGCGGCCCGCTGCGCGCCCCAGCCGCCCGCGAAGATCCCGGACCCGCGGACCACGCCGTCGGGGTTGACGCCGTTGACCCGGATGCCGTCCTCGCCGAGCTCGGCGGCGAGCAGCCGCACCTGGTGCGCCTGGTCCGCCTTGGCCGCGCCGTAGGCGATGTTGGCCGGCCCGGCGAACACCGCGTTCTTGCTGCAGATGTAGACGATGTCGCCGCCCATGCCCTGGGCCCGCATCACCCGCGCCGCCTCCCGGGATACCAGGAACGAGCCTTTCGCCATCACGTCATGCTGGAGATCCCAGTCTGCGGCGGTGGTCTCCAGCAGCGGCCTGGAAATGGACAGCCCGGCGTTGCTGACCACCAGGTCCACCCCGCCGAAGGCGAGCGCCGCCGCCCGGAAGGCCGCGGCCACGCTCTCCTCGCCGGTCACGTCGGCGGTGACCGCGACGGCGACGTCCGCGGAGCCCAGCTCCTGTGCGGTCGCGGCGGCCGAGTCCGCGTCCCGGTCGGCCACCACCACGCAGGCGCCCTCGGCGGCCAGCCGCCGCGCGGTGGCCCGGCCGATGCCCGAGCCGCCGCCGGTCACCAGCGCGACCCGGGTGGCCAGCGGCTTCGGCTTGGGCCGCCGCCGGAGCTTGGCCTCTTCCAGCTCCCAGTACTCGATGCGGAACTTCTCGCGCTCACCGATCGGGGCGTAGGCGGACACCGACTCGGCGCCGCGCATCACGTTGATCGCGTTCAGGTAGAACTCGCCGGCCACCCGGGCGGTCTGCTTGTCCGCGCCGAAGCTGAACATGCCGACGCCAGGCACCAGCACGATCGCCGGGTCCGCGCCGCGCATCGGCGGCGAGCCCGCGTCCGCGTGCCGCTGGTAGTAGGCCCGGTAGTCCTCCCGGTAGGCGGCGTGCAGCTCCCGGAGCCGGGTGATCAGCTGCGGGAACGGGGTCCCCGGGGGCAGATCCAGCACCAGCGGCCGGACCTTGGTCCGCAGGAAGTGGTCCGGGCAGGAGGTGCCCAGCGCGGCGAGCCGGGGGTGCTCGCGGCGGGCGGTGAAGTCCAGCACCGCCGGGCTGTCGTCGTAGTGCCCGACCTGCGGATGGTCGGTGCTGGCCAGGCCGCGGACGACCGGGGCGAGCTGCGCGGCCAGCACGCGGCGCTCCGCGTCCGGCAGCGCCTCAAAGCCCGCGATGACCGGCCCGAAGGGCTCCGGCCTGCCATGGGCGTCCAGGTACCGCTGGGCGGTGCGGATGATGTCCAGCGAGTTGGCCTCGCACTCCTCGCTGGTCGCCCCCCAGGCGGTGATGCCGTGCCCGCCGAGGATGACCCCGATCGCCTCCGGGTTCGACCGCTGCACCCCGGCGATGTCCAGGCCGAGCTGGAAGCCGGGCCGCCGCCAGGACACCCAGGCGACCCGGCCGCCGAAGCACTCGCGGGTCAGCGCCTCCCCGTCGGCGGCGGTGGCCAGCGCGATCCCCGCGTCCGGGTGCAGGTGGTCCACGTGCGCGGCGGCCAGCAGGCCGTGCATGGCGGTGTCGATGGACGGCGCGGCCCCGCCCTTGCCGTGCAGGCAGTAGTCGAACGCGGCGACCATCTCGTCCTCGCGCTCCACGCCCGGGTAGACGTCGGCCAGCGCGCGCATCCGGTCCAGCCGCAGCACCGCGAGCCCGCTCTCGGTCAGCGTGCCGAGGTCACCACCGGAGCCCTTGACCCACACCAGCTCGACCGGCTCGCCGGTCACCGGGTCGGTCTCGGTGCCCTTCGCCGAGGTGTTGCCGCCGGCGTAGTTCGTGTTGCGGCGGTCGGCACCGAGACGGTTCGATCGGGCGAGCAGCTCGGTGACGGTGGGATGGGTCATGGTG
>JBLMWU010000284.1:0-37839 GCA_050257395.1 Gemmatimonadota bacterium
TGTACGAGGTCGACCTCGAATCCCGTCGTGACATCCCCGGCTACGCCGACGTCGCCGCCGAGCCGTTCGAGGACTGGATGGCGCACAACATGCGGCGGCCCACGGACTGTCCCGAGGCGACGTTCATCGCGCTGGCCGGCGAGGAGGTCGTCGGCTTCGCGAGACTGTCGCTTACCGCGCCGGCGGCCGCGGGCCATGCCATGACCGCCGTCAAGAGAGCCTGGCGCGGACGCGGCATCGCGCATGCTTTGAAGGCGGCAGAAATCACCTGGGCGCTCGCCAACGGCTACACCGAGCTCCGCACCAGCAACGAACCGCGGAACGCGCCGATCAAGCGCCTGAACGCCCGCCTCGGCTACCGGCCCGGAATCGGGCGGATCCACCTAGTCGGCCCCGTCATTGGTGGACTCTCCCGCTGAGACCCGACCGGGGGCGCCTCAGCCAGCGAGCCGTGCGGCCCGGCTGCTGAGATACCGGCGCTCAGGCAGGCTGGTCGCCCGGCGGGCGGCGGCCCGGTAGGCGTCGGCCGCGGCCGCCATGTCGCCGGTCAGCTCCAGCAGATGCGCGCGGGTGGCCAGCAGCCGGTGGTGGCTGGCGAGCCGCTTGTCCGCGGCCAGCCCCGTGACCACCGCCAGCCCGGCCGCTGGCCCGTGCACCATGGCCACGGCGACCGCCCGGTTGAGGGCCGTCACCGGGCCGGGGGAGACCCGCTCCAGCAGGTCGTACAGGGCGAGGATCTGCGGCCAGTCGGTGGCGGCCAGGTCCGCCGCCTCGTCGTGCACGGCTGCGATGGCGGCCTGCAGCTGGTACGGGCCCACCTCACCGCGCGGCAGCGCCTCACTGACCAGCGCGGCGCCCTCGGCGATCAGGTCCCGGTCCCATTTGCCGCGGTCCTGCCCGGCCAGTGGCACCAGGCTGCCGTCCGGCAGCGTGCGGGCGGGCCGCCGGGCGTCGGTGAGCAGCATGAGCGCGAGCAGCCCGGTGGCCTCGGCGTCGGCCGGCAGCAGCCGGTGCAGCCAGCGGGTGAGCCGGATCGCCTCGCCGGACAGGGCGGGCACGGTCAGGCTGTCCCCGTCGCTGGCGGTGTAGCCCTCGTTGAAGATCAGGTACAGCACGTGCAGCACCGCGCGGAGCCGCTCGGCGCGTTCCGGCCCGGACGGCAGCCCGAACGGGACGCCACTGGCCCGGATGGCCTGCTTGGCCCGGCTGATCCGCTGGGCCATGGTGGCCTCCGGGACCAGGAACGCGGCCGCGATCTGCGCCGTGGTCAGGCCCCCGACGGCCCGCAGGGTCAGCGCGATCTGGCTGGGCGCAGACAGGGCCGGGTGGCAGCAGCAGAAGAGCAGCGCCAGCGAGTCGTCCCGGTCCGTGCCCTGGTCAGCGTCTGCCGCCGGGCTGAGCAGTTCCGACTGCGGGGTGGCCGCCGTGACCAGGATCTCCCGCCGCTGCCGGGACTGCTCGCTGCGCATGCTGTCCAGCAGCCGCCGGGAGGCGACCGTGATCAGCCAGCCCCGCGGGTTCGCGGGCGTGCCGTCAGCGGGCCACTGCCTCGCCGCCGCGATCAGCGCCTCCTGCACGGCGTCCTCGCAGACGTCGAAGTGCCCGAACCGGCGGACCAGCGCGCCGAGGACCTGCGGGGCCAGCTCCCGCAGCAGGTCCTCGGCACCCGGGTCCACGGTCAGTCCTCGTTGGCGGGCGACTCGTGCAGGACCGGCCACACCTCCACCGGCTCCCGGTCGGCGAAGGGCATGTCCGCCGCGATCTGCAGCGCGCGCTCCTCGTTCTCGCAGTCCAGCAGGTAGAAGCTGGCCATGTACTCCTTGGTCTCCAGGTAGGGCCCGTCGGTGACAGCGGGGACCCCGCCCTCGCGCCGGACCAGCTTGGCGCTCACCGCGTCGGCCAGCCCGTAAGCGCCCAGCAGCTCCCCGGTGTCCCGGTACTTCCGGTTGAACGCCTCCTGCCGGGCGATGGCCTCCGGCCACTCCTCCGGGGAGAACGAGGACCACTTCTCCTGGTTGCCGTAGATCATCAGCAGGTACTTCATGTCAGGCATCCCTCCGGTGCGGGCGCCCTGCTGGCGCCGTCACGCCTCAGTCGGAGCCGGCCCGCCGGATTCGACATTCAGGCGCGCTGCAGCCAGAAGGTCAGCCCCAGGTCCTGGCCGGCGCTGCGGGACCAGCCGGCCTCACTGGCCGGCGGCTCGCTGCCCGTCTCCACCGCCAGCACCTCGCCGGCGATGGACTGCCCGTGCTCGGCCAGCGCGGCGGCCAGCTCCGGGTCCGGCGCCTGCCACCGCAGCCGGATCCGGTCGCTGACGTCCAGCCCGGCGTTCTTGCGGGCGTCCTGGACCAGCCGGATGACCTCCCGCGCCAGCCCTTCCCGCCGCAGTTCCGGCGTGATGGCGATCTCCAGCGCGACGGTGGCCCCGCTCTCGGTCGCGACCGTCCAGCCGGACCGGGGGGTCTGGGTGACGACGACATCATCCGGCCCCAGGGTGACCGGCGAGCCGTCCACGTCCACCGTCACCTGCCCGGCGGACGCCAGCTCGCTGGCGAGCCGCTCCGGGTCCGCGGCGGTGACCGCGGCCGCCACGCCCTGGGTGCCCTTGCCGAAGCGCCTGCCCAGCGCCCGGAAGTTCGGCTTGACCACGTGGTCCACCAGGTGCCCGCCGACCGAGCTGAGCGCGTCCACCGCGTGCACGTTCAGTTCCTGCGCGACCTGGGCGCGCAGGGCGTCCGGCAAGGTGGCGAAGCCGGCCGCGCCGACCACCGCCCGGGCGAGCGGCTGCCGGGTCGCCACCGCCGCGGCGGACCGGGCCGAGCGGCCCAGCTCCACCAGCCGCCGGGTCAGCGCCATCTGCGCGGACAGGTCCTCGTCGATGAGCGCGGTGTCCGGCTGCGGCCACTCGGACAGGTGCACCGAGTCCGGGTCGTCCGGCCGCCGGAGCACGTTCCACAGGTAGTCGGTGACGAACGGCGCGATCGGCGCCATCAGCCTGGTCAGCGTGTGCAGGCACTCGTAGAGGGTGGCGAACGCCGCGGCCCCGTCGGCGCTGCCGGGGCCGTCCCAGAACCGCCGGCGCGAGCGCCGGACGTACCAGTTGGACAGGTCATCCACGAACGCGGCCAGCCGGCGGCCCGCCGCGGCGCTGTCGAACTCCTCCAGCATGCTGGTGACGTCGCGCACCACCGTGTGCAGCTCGCTGAGCAGCCACCGGTCCAGCAGCGGCCGCTCGGCAGCGGGCGGGGCGCTGGCCGCCAGCCCGGGCCGCCACGCCTGGCCCTGGCTGGCCGCCGCGTTCGCGTACAGGGTGAGGAACGAGGCCGTGTTCCAGTAGGTCAGCAGGATCTTGCGGGTGATCTCGTCCAGGGTTGCGGGCCCGATCCGGCGGGTCGACCAGGGCGAGCCGGACGCCGCGAAGAACCAGCGGACGGCGTCCGCGCCGTGGTTCTCCATCAGCGGGATCGGCTCCAGGACGTTGCCCAGGTGCTTGCTCATCTTGCGCCCGCGCTCGTCCACCACCAGGCCGAGGCAGACCACGTTCTCGTAGGAGGACCGGCCGAAGACCAGCGTGCCCACCGCCATCAGCGAGTAGAACCAGCCGCGGGTCTGATCGATCGCCTCGCAGATGAACTGCGCCGGGTAGGTCCGCTCGAACTCCTCCTTGTTCCGCAGCGGCGCGCCGTGCCGGGCGAACGGCATCGACCCCGAGTCGTACCAGGCGTCGATCACCTCCGGCACCCGGCGGGCCTCCTGGCCGCACTGCGGGCAGGGCAGCGTGACGTCGTCCACGTACGGGCGGTGCGGGTCGAGCGAGGACAGGTCCTGCCCGGCCAGCTCGCCCAGTTCGGTCAGCGACCCGACGCAGGTCAGGTGCTCGTCGCGGCACTCCCAGATGGGCAGCGGGGTGCCCCAGTACCGGGTCCGGGACAGCGCCCAGTCCACGTTGTTGCGCAGCCACTCGCCGTAGCGGCCGTGCTTGATCGTGGGGGGCTGCCAGTTGGTCTTCTCGTTCTCGGCGAGAAGTTCTTCCTTGATCGCCGTGGTGCGGATGTACCAGGACGGCAGCGCGTAGTACAGCAGCGGCGTGTGGCACCGCCAGCAGTGCGGGTAGCTGTGGTCGTACAGCTCCTCGCGGAAGATCAGGCCGCGCTCGGCCAGGTCGTGGGTGAGGGGCGGGTTGGCGTCCTTGAAGAACTTGCCGCCCACCATCGGGACGTCCGCGCCGAAGTGCCCGTCCGGCCCGACCGGGTTGACGACCGGCAGCCCGTGCGCCCGGCCGGCCTCCATGTCGTCCGCGCCGAACGCGGGCGCCATGTGCACCAGGCCGGTGCCGTCCTCGGTGGTGACGAACTCGCCGGGCACCACGACGTGCGCGTCCGGGATCGGCACCAGGTCCAGTGGCGGCTGATACCGCGCCCCGACCAGCTCCGAGCCGGGGAAGCGGGCCAGGACGTGCCAGCCTTCGCCCAGCACCCGGGCCATGAGCTCCTCGGCGACCACGACCGTGTCACCGTCCCCGGCCTTCCGGGCGACCACGTACGTTTCGGCGGGATGAACCGCTACCGCGGTGTTGGACACCAGCGTCCACGGAGTGGTCGTCCACACCAGCAGGTGGGCGCCCTGCAGGTGCGGGCTGGCGCCGGCGGGCAGGCTGGTGAGCGGGAAGCGCACGGTCACCGCCGGGTCGGTGACCGTCTGGTAGACGTCCGGCTGCCCCATCTCGTGGTCGGACAGCGGCGTCTCGCAGCGCGGGCAGTAGGGCGTGATCCGGTAGTCCTTGACCAGCAGGCCCTTGCCGAAGATCTCCTTGAGCGACCACCAGACCGACTCCACGTAGTCGGCGTCCATGGTCCGGTAGGCCCGCGACAGGTCGATCCAGTAGCCGAGCCGGTGAGTGAGCTCCTCGAACGCGTCCACGTGCAGCAGCACGGACTCGCGGCAGCGGGCGTTGAACTCGGCCACCCCGTAGGCCTCGATGTCCTTCTTGCCGGACAGCCCGAGCTCACGTTCCACCGCCACCTCGACCGGCAGGCCGTGACAGTCCCAGCCGGCCTGGCGGGGCACGTGGAAGCCCTGCATGGTCTTGAAGCGGGGGAACACGTCCTTGAACACCCGCGCCTCGATGTGGTGCACGCCCGGCATGCCGTTGGCGGTCGGCGGGCCCTCGTAGAACGTCCACAGCGGGCCGGCCGCGGTGCGGTCCAGTGACCGCTGGAAGACCTTGCCGTCCTCCCAGCGGGCGAGCATCTCGCGCTCCAGCGCGGGCAGGTCCGGGGTGGCGGGCAGGTCCGGGAAGGACCGGGTGCTGTCCGGCTGCGTCATCGCGTGGCCCTCCGTGGGTCGTCACGCGAGCGGAGATGGGCGGGCTCACGTGAGCGGCTGCGCCGGAGGGACGAGGCGCGCCGGCGGCGGCCCCGCGGTACCACCCTCCTTGGCCACGCCGCCCGGCCTGGGCGGATTTGCGGCCCTCTCCACTGTTCTGCGGCCGGTTCTACTGGGCGCCGCCAGTACCCGGGGCACTGGCGATGCTGTTCTTCCGGAAGCTCCGGGGTGATCTGGTCCGCCGCGCAGGCCCCCGGGCTCACACCATCCCCGGGTCGCTCCTGGCCGCGGCCGGCGGCAGCTGTCCCCTTCACAGCCTTCGCAGAATGTCAAGACTATCGGATGCGGCCGGTCCACGCCGAACCAGTTCTTCCGGCCCTGGCCGCAGCGCGCCCCTCCGGATTGCCGGTCCCCGGCCGGGATGGGGCTGCGGTATTTCGCTCGCGCGGGATGAGGCGCGGCGTGCCCTCTGGCCGGACACTCGTCGGTCCGGGCGGGGTGCGGCCGTTTGGCTCGCCCCGGGCGGGGGATTTGCGTGGTCCAGGGGACCGAATCCGGATATTGCGGAACAGTTATGCATGCGATGAGGGTTCGTTACCTATGAGGATCGTCAGCCACGGTCCGCCGTCCGCGAACCGATGTGTTTGCGGACCCGGGGCGTGGCGAAATATCCTCCGGTGACTGTTCGCATCCAAGATCGACTGACCGTGGTCAGCCTGGCCAAGGGGAGGGAGGCAGGACATGGCCGCAGCCGCGCGATCGGGCGCTGCCGCCCTTCCCGTCCGTCCCGGGGAGAAACCCTGGACGGAGGCGGAACTCGCGACGGTCCGCAAGGAACTCGAAGCTGAGGTCGAGGGCCTGCGGGCGGACATCGCCACCGCCGAGACCGAGATCGCCGAGCGGCTCGGCGACTCCGTCGGCGGGGCCGGGGACGACCAGGCCGATGCGGGTGCCAAGACCTTCCAGCGGGAGCACGACCTCGCGCTGACGCAGAACGCCCGGGAACTGCTGGAGCGCACCGAGAGCGCGCTGGCCCGGATCGAGGCGGGCACCTACGGGGTCTGCGAGTCCTGCGGCCAGCCCATCGGGAAAGCCCGGCTGCAGGCGTTCCCGAGGGCTACCTTGTGCGTGACATGCAAGCAGCGCGAGGAACGGCGCTGACGGACCCGGTGACAGTGACCCAGCAGCCGCGCCGCCGGGTGTGGCTGCTGTTCGCCGTCGCCGTCGCCGTCTATGTGATCGACGTGGTCACCAAGGCCGTGGTGGTGGCGACGCTGTCCGGGCATGAGGTCCACCTGCTGGGCGGCCTGCTGAACCTGCTGGTCCTGCGCAACAGCGGGGCCGCGTTCAGCATCGGCACGTCCATGACCATCGTGTTCACCCTGATCGCGGTCGGGGTGATCTTCTTCATCCTGCGCACCTCCCGGCGGTTGCGCAGCCTGCCCTGGGCGATCACGTTCGGCCTGCTGCTCGGCGGCGCGACCGGGAACCTGACCGACCGGCTGCTGCGCGCGCCCGGGGTGTTCCGCGGCGACGTGGTGGACTGGATCCAGTTGCCGCACTGGCCGGTGTTCAACGTGGCCGACTCCGCGATCGTGTGCGGCGGCATCCTGGCTGTCCTGCTCGCCGCCCGCGGTTACCGCCTCGACGGCACCCGGGAGGGCCAGCCCCCGGCCGCCGGGCCGGGCACCCTGGAGAACGGTCAGGTCGCCAGGCCGGAGGACGCCGGGCTGAACGGTTCCGGGCCGGATGGCGCCGGGCCAGACGGCGGCTGGCCCGATGAGCCCGGCCACCGCCGCGCCGGGCCGGAGCAGGCCGGGCGGGACACCGCCGCGCGGGACACCGCCGGGCGCGGCGCCGGGCCGGACCAGCCCGGCGGCGAGGCCGGGGAAGGCAGGGAGTGATCACCGGGACCCAGCGGCGGGTCCCCGTCCCCGACGGGCTGGACGGCGAGCGCCTCGACACCGCCCTGGCCCGCATGTTCGGGCTGTCCCGCTCCGCCGCCGCCGACCTCATCGCCGGCGGCCAGGTGCTGGTGGCCGGCAGGCCCGCGGGCAAGTCGGACCGGGTGCCCGCCGGTGAATGGCTGGACGTGACGCTGCCGCCGCCGCCCGGCCCGGCGGTGCCGCAGCCGCGGCCGGTGCCCGGCCTGCACGTGGTGTACGAGGATGCTGACATCGTCGTGGTGGACAAGCCGGTGGGGGTGGCCGCCCACCCCACCCCCGGCTGGACCGGGCCGACCGTGCAGGAAGGCCTGCTGGCGGCCGGGCACACGATCGCCACCAGCGGCGCCGCCGAACGGCAGGGGATCGTGCACCGGCTGGACGCCAACACCACCGGGCTGATGGTGGTGGCCAAGAGCGAGCCCGCCTACAGCGCGCTCAAGCGGGCGTTCCGCGAGCGGCAGGTCGACAAGGTCTACCACGCGCTCGTCCAGGGCCACCCGGACCCGCTGCGCGGCACGATCGACGCGCCGCTCGGCCGCCACCCCTCCGGCGACGGCCGGTTCGCGGTGGTGGCGGGCGGCCGGGAAAGCGTCACCCACTACGACACCATCGAGGCCTTCCGGGGCGCGAGCCTGGTGGAGATCGAGCTGGAAACCGGGCGCACCCACCAGATCCGGGTGCACATGGCCGCGTTCCGGCACCCGTGCGTGGGCGACCGGCTGTACGGGGCCGACCCGGTGCTCGCCACCCGGCTCGGCCTGGCCCGGCAGTGGCTGCACGCGGTGCGGCTGAGCTTCGCCCACCCCGCAGACGGCCGCCGGGTCGAGTTCACCAGCGATTACCCGTCCGACCTGGCCCACGCCCTGGACATCCTGCGCGCCGAATCCTGAACGCGTGCGGGATTTCTCCGCGGCCGTGCAACCTTCCGCCGGGCTGTGGTGGTCTGTGGGGCGAAGGGGGCCGGCCATGGATGAGCAGTCCAGCGAGGAGTTCCGCGCCTTCATGCACGCGCGCTGGCCGGCCATGGTGCGGCTGGCCTACGGGCTGACCGGCGACCAGGGACACGCCGAGGACGTGGCGCAGACCGCGTTCGCCCGCGCCTGCGCCGCCTGGCCGCGGGTCAGGAGAGCCGGCGACCCGGACGCCTACGTGCGGCAGATCGTCATCAACGAGAACCGGCGGCGGTTCCGCAGGCACCGGGTGGCCGAGCAGCTGACCGACCGGCCGCCCGACCACGGCGGCGAGGATGCCGCCCGCGAGTACGGCGACCGGGCCGCCTTAATGGCTGCGCTGCGGGAGCTCGGGCCGCGCCAGCGGGCCGTGGTGGTGCTGCGGTACTGGGCGGACCTGTCCGAAGCGGAGACCGCGGCCGCGCTGGGCTGCTCGGTGGGCACGGTCAAGAGCCAGGCGGCCCGCGCGCTGGCGCGGCTGCGGGAGCGCCAGGACCTGGTGGATGGAGGGCTGCGATGAGCATCGACGGCGAGCAGGACCTCCGGCAGCGGCTGGACCGGGCCTTCGGCACGATCGCCCCCCGCCCGGCCCCCGTGGACGATGCGATCCGGCACGGCCGGGTGATCCGCACCCGGCGGTGGCTCGCGGCTGCGGCGGGGGCTGCGGTGGCGGTGGCCGCCGCCGTGGCCGTGCCGGCGGTGCTGGCGCGCCAGGCGGCAGACAACGCCGTAACCGCCCGGCCCCCTGCGGTCACGGTGCACCCGGCAGGCCCGCACGCCCCGGCCGGGCTGATCGCCTGGGGCCGGGTCGGCAGCAGCCGCTGGGCCCTGCGGGTGGGCAAGCCTTCCGGGAGCGGGGCGTCTGAGAGCCAGCTGGTCAGCGCCCTGGGGTCCGGTGTCTACCTGCCCGGGCTCACCCCCGGCCAGTCCCCGGTCGGCTGGCAGCAGATGTCCGCCGGGCCCCCCCGCCCGCAGGAGATCATCGCCCCATTCGGGCCGGTGCGGGCCGACGTGGCCTACGTGACGGCCACGCTCAGCGACGGGACGGTGCTCACGCTGCATCCGGTGCGGGCCTACGGCGTCCGTTTCGTGGCGTTCGCCGCCCCGGAATTCATGATCAGCAAGGTCACCGCCTACTCGGCCAGGGGAGTGCTGGCGTCCGCCGTCCCGCTGCACGCGCCGCATGGCGCGCTCATCTTCAACGCGTGGCTCCGGCCCGGCCAGGCCGTGCTGCCGCGCCGCACCTGGCTGATCGGCTCAGGCAACACGGCCGGCGTTGCCTGGTCGGTGGGTATCTACCAGGGCCCCTGGGGCTACTGCGTCCTCGACAACCTCCTGGGGGGCGTCAGCAGCGGGTGCTATCAGAGCCCCGGGCAGGCGCAGGGCCGGGGGATCGGCGGGCGCACCTTCGGCCCGCCGGAGCTGATCTGGGGATTCGCACCGCCGCGGGCCGCCCACGTGGTGGTCGTCATGTCGGATCACAGCCGGGTCCGGGTGCGCGTGGTGACGGCCGGGCAGAGCCGGTACTTCGCCTTCGCCGTGGCCAGCAACCACCTGTCGGTGAACAGGTGGATGGCCTATGACGCGGCCCGGCAGGCCGTCGGCCGCGGCTGAGCAGCACCCCGCGGAGAGGGCCGGCATAACGGGACGTTGCGCCCATCCGGCGCGCCGGGTCGCCTCTGCCGTCCGCCCTCGGTAGGCTCCAGGTGCCGGGTCAGCGCGGCCGTCCACGGGGTGGATCACACCCCCGGAATGGGCGTTCCGCGGCGGCGCTGACCACTTCCCCCGGCCCTGGTTCAGTGACGCCCGCAGGGGCGTTTCGCGGCATGCCTGAAGGAGGCGGTTCTTCGTGACGGCGGCGGCGGGTTCCGGGGCTGACGGTGGCTTCGTGCATCTCCACGTGCACACCGAATACTCCATGCTGGACGGCGCCGCCCGGCTCAAGGACATGTTCGCCCGGTGCGAGCAGGCTGGCATGTCGGCCATCGCCATGACCGACCACGGCAACCTGTACGGCGCCTACGACTTCTGGTCCAAGGCCACCGCCGCCGGGGTCAAGCCGATCATCGGCATCGAGGCGTACCTGGCACCCGAGCACCGCCGCCACCGCCAGCCCGTCCGCTGGGGCACCCCGGCCCAGAAGGACGACGACGTGTCCGGCGCGGGCGCCTACACCCACATGACGCTGCTCGCGGAGACCACCGAGGGCATGCACAACCTGTTCCGGCTGTCCTCGCGGGCCTCGCTGGAGGGGTACTTCCGCAACCCGCGGATGGACGCGGAACTGCTCGCCGAGCACGCCAGGGGCCTCATCGCCACCACCGGCTGCCCGTCCGGGGAGGTGCAGACCAGGCTGCGGCTCGGCCAGGAGAAGCAGGCCCTGGAAGCCGCGGCCCGGTACCGGGACATCTTCGGCGAGGGCAACTTCTTCGTCGAGATCATGGACCACGGGCTGTCGATCGAGCAGCGGGTCCAGGACGGCCTGCGGAAGATCGGCCGCGAGCTGTCTCTCCCGTTCGTGGTCACCAACGACTCGCACTACACCGCGCCTGAGGACGCGACGGCGCACGAGGCGCTGCTGTGCGTGCAGACCGGGTCCAACCTGGCCGACCCGAACCGGTTCAAGCTCGACGGCGGCGGCTACTACCTCAAGAGCCCGGCCGAGATGCGCCAGCTGCACACGGACGAGGTGTGGCAGTCCGGCTGCGACAGCACCCTGCTGATCGCCGAGCGGGCGGACGTCAGCTTCACCAAGGCCGACCTGATGCCGGTCATGGAGCCACCGGCCGGGGAGACGGTGGAGTCCTGGTTCCGCAAGGAAGTCTGGCGCGGCATGGACCGCCGCTATCCGGACGGCTATGACGAGCAGCGCCGTCGCCAGGCCGAGTACGAGATGGACATCATCGAGAAGATGGGCTTCTGCTCGTACTTCCTGGTGGTGGCGGACTTCATCATGTGGGCCAAGCGGAACGGGATCCGGGTCGGCCCCGGCCGCGGCTCCGCGGCGGGCGCCATCGTGGCCTACGCGCTGGGGATCACCGACCTCGACCCGCTCAACCACGGGCTGGTGTTCGAGCGGTTCCTCAATCCCGAGCGCGTGTCCATGCCCGACATCGACATCGACTTCGACGAACGCCGGCGGGGCGATGTCATCCGGTACGTGACGGAGAAGTACGGCGACGACCGGGTCGCGCAGATCATCACCTACGGCACCATCAAGGCCAAGGCCGCGGTCAAGGACTCGGCCCGGGTGCTCGGCTTCCCCTACGCGCTCGGCGACCGGATCACCAAGGCGTTCCCGCCGGCGGTGATGGGCAAGGACATCCCGCTGTCGGGGATCTTCGACAGCACTCACCCGCGCTACGGCGAGGCCGGGGAGATCCGGTCCCTGTACGAGGCCGAGGCCGAGGTCCGGCAGGTCATCGACACCGCCCGCGGGCTGGAGGGCCTGATCCGCCAGGCCGGCGTGCACGCGGCGGGCGTGATCATGAGCAGCGAGCCGCTCATCGACCACATCCCGATCTGGCAGCGGCAGGCGGACGGGGCGGTCATCACCCAGTTCGACTACCCGGCCTGCGAGGACCTGGGCCTGCTCAAGATGGACTTCCTGGGCCTGCGCAACCTCACGATCCTGGACGACGCGCTGCAGGGCATCAGGGCCAACCAGGGCATCGAAGTCAACCTGGAGACCCTGCCGCTGGACGACAAGCCCACCTACGAGCTGCTCGGCCGCGGCGACACGCTGGGCACCTTCCAGTTCGACGGCGGCCCCATGCGGGCGCTGCTGCGCAGCATGCGGCCCGACAACTTCGAGGACATCTCGGCGGTCGGCGCGCTGTACCGGCCCGGGCCGATGGGCGCGAACGCGCACAACGAGTACGCCGACCGCAAGAACGGCCGCAAGCCGGTGGTGCCCATCCACCCCGAGCTGGCCGATGCGCTGGCCGACGTCCTGGGCGACACCTACGGCCTGATCGTCTACCAGGAACAGGTCATGGCGATCGCCCAGAAGCTGGCCGGCTACACGCTCGGCAAAGCAGACCTGCTCCGGCGCGCCATGGGCAAGAAGAAGAAAGAGATCCTGGACAAGGAGTTCGACGGGTTCGCCGCGGGGATGAAGGCGAACGGATTCTCCGCCGGGGCGATCAAGACGCTGTGGGACATCCTGGTCCCGTTCTCCGACTACGCGTTCAACAAGGCGCACAGCGCCGCCTACGGCCTGGTGTCCTACTGGACCGCGTACCTCAAGGCCAACTACCCGGCCGAGTACATGGCCGCCCTGCTCACCTCGGTGTCCGGCGACAAGGACAAGAGCGCGCTGTACCTGAACGAATGCCGCCGCATGGGCATCACGGTGCTGCCGCCGGACGTGAACGCGTCGGCGGCCACGTTCACCCCGGTCGGCAGCGACATCAGGTTCGGCCTGGCGGCGGTCCGCAACGTCGGCACCAACGTGGTCGAGGCGATCGTCTCCGCGCGGACCAGCAAGGACGCGTTCACCAGCTTCTCCGACTTCCTGCGCAAGGTTCCGGTCAACGTGTGCAACAAGCGGGTGATCGAGTCGCTGGTCAAGGCGGGCGCGTTCGACTCGCTGGGCCATCCCCGCAAGGGGCTGGTGCTCATCCACGAGCAGGCCATCGACACCGTGATCGACGTCAAGCGCAACGAGGCGATCGGGCAGGACTCGCTGTTCGGGGGAGACACCGAGAGCGAGGCGACATTCGAGGTCCCGGTGCCGGACGGCGAGTGGGACAAGTCCACCGTGCTCGCGTTCGAGCGGGAGATGCTCGGCCTGTACGTGTCCGACCACCCGCTGCTGGGGGTTGAGCACATCCTGTCCGCCGCCACCGACTGCTCCGTCGCCCAGCTGCTCAGCTCGGTCACGGAGGAAGCCGAGCGGGGCGGCGGCCGGCCAGACGGCCAGTCGGTCACGGTGGGCGGCATCCTGTCCGGGGTACAGCGGAAGATCACCCGGCAGGGGAACCCGTGGGCGGCCGCCACCCTGGAGGACCTGGAAGGCGCCATCGAGGTGCTGTTCTTCCCGGCCACCTACACCGCCTGCGCCACCCTGCTCGCCGACGACGCGATCGTCCTGGTCCGCGGCCGGCTCGACCGCCGTGAGGATTCGCCGAAGCTGATCGCCCAGGAGGTGATCGCGCCGGACCTGTCGGTGGGCCAGTCCGGGCCTTTCGTGGTGTCGATGCCGGTGCAGCGTTGCGTCGCGCCCGTGGTGGACCGGCTGCAGGAGGTGCTGCGCAGCCACCCGGGCCTGTCCGAGGTCCATCTGCGGCTGTGTAACGGCAAGCGCACCACCGTGGTCAAGCTCGACGACAAGCTCCGGGTCAAGCCTTCACCCAGCCTCGTCGCCGACCTCAAGCAGCTGCTCGGCCCCGCCTGCGTGGCGTAGGGCGGGCTCAGGCGTCGCGGCGGCGCAGCAGGTAGCCGCCCGCGATGAGCAGCAGCGCGGTCCAGGCGCAGAAGACCCCGAAGCCCTGCCACGGTGACAGGAGCTGCCCGGGCTGCTGCTTATCGGCGGTGATGAGCTGGCCGGCCACCGTCGGCATGTAGGCGTGGATGTGCGCGCCCCAGCTGTAGGGCAGCAGCGCGGTGAGGTTGAAGATCACCAGCACCAGCCCGATCACGGTGGTGATGGCGCCGGCGGTGTGCCGGATCAGGGTGCCGAACGCCAGCGCGAACAGGCCGAGCACGGTCAGATACAGGCCGCTCCCGATGACGGCCCTGGTCACGCCCGGCTGGCTCAGCGACACCGTGATCTTGCTGTGCACCACGGCCGCGCCGATGAAGAACGAGCCGAACGACACGATCTCCCCGATCACCAGCACCAGCGCGGCGAATACCAGCCCTTTCGCGGCCAGCATGGGCAGGCGCCGGGGGACTGCCAGCAGCGACGCCCGGATGGTGCCGGAGCTGTATTCGCTGGTGATGGCCAGCGCGCCGAGCACGCAGATTGCGAGCTGTCCCAGGCCGAGGCCGGTGCCGAGGATGAAGCCGACAGGGTCGGTGAGGATGGCGGGGGACCGGGCGTCGCGCCGCCCGGCCTCCAGCGCGTGCAGAGTCAGCCAGGTCAGCAGCAGCGTGAGCCCCCACGTGACGACCACGAAGATCACCAGTGTCCACAGGGTCGAGCGGACCGAGCGCAGCTTGGTCCACTCGGTGAGCAGCAGGTGGCCGAATCCGGCCCGGCGGCCGACCGGGCCGGCCGCCGGGATCGGCGGGGCCTGGGGCGTTGTGGCGGTCATTGCGCCGCTCCCTTCCCGCCTGCGCTCGCTGGCTCGCTGCTGGCTGGCCCGGCCGCTGGCGGCCCGCTGGCCCCGGCCAGCCCGGACAGCGCGTCCGCGCCGAACTCGGTGGCCCCGGCCGTCAGCTCCATGAATGCCTGCTCCAGGGAGGCGCGGCGGGGGGTCAGCTCGTGCAGCACGATCTGGCCGGCCGCGGCGATCTCCCCGACCCGCGCTGCTTCCATGCCGCCGACCCGCAGCGCGCCGGGGCTGCCGTCCGCCTCGGCGGCCGTCACGGCCGCGCCTTCCGCGGTGAGCAGGCCGGCCAGCCGGTCCGCATCCGGCGAGCGCACCAGCACCGACTTCTCCGAGCTGCGCTCGATGAACTCCTGGGTAGGCGCGTCGGCGATGAGCCGGCCCCGCCCGATCACGATCAGGTGGTCGGCGGTCACCGCCATCTCGTTCATCAGGTGGCTGGACACGAAGATGGTGCGGCCCTCGGCGGCGAGCTGCTTCATGAGGTTGCGGATCCACAGGACCCCTTCCGGGTCCAGCCCGTTGACCGGCTCATCCAGCAGCAGCACCTGCGGGTTGCCGAGCATCGCGGCGGCGATGCCGACCCGCTGGCTCATGCCGAGGGAGTAGCCGCGTATCCGCTTGCGGGCGACTTCGGTGAGCCCGACCAGCGCCAGCACCTCATCCACCCGGCGCCGGGGCAGGCCCTGGCTCTGGGCGAGGAACAGCAGATGGTCGTGGGCGCTGCGGCCCGGATGGGTCGCCTTGGCTTCCAGCAGGGCGCCTGCCGTGCGCAGCGGCTCGCGCAGGTCCGCGTAGGCCCTGCCGCCGATGGTCGCGGTGCCGGCGTCCGGCCGGTCCAGCCCCAGGATCAGCCGCATCGTCGTGGACTTGCCCGCGCCGTTCGGCCCGAGAAACCCGGTGACCTTCCCGGGCGCGACCTGGAACGACAGGTGGTCTACTGCGAGCTTGTTTCCGTAGTGCTTGGTGAGGTCATGCGCCTCGATCACGTGCAGCCCCCTGCCCGGCGCCGGTGCAGGCGCCGCTGGCCGTCCCGTTGCGCTTCCCGGGTCAGTCAAACCGTACCAACCAGACGCCGGCCGCGCCGGGAGCGCCGGGTTGCCCGCTGGCGCGGCGGTCACCGCCCCGCGCGGGACGCGGCCGCCGCGGTCGCGTACGCTCATGCCGACCATGTACCAGCCGAGCCCGCTCCCTGACCCGTCCCGCGCCGATGCCGCCTGCGCCGCGCGGTAGTGCCAGCCTGGGCGCGGTCGCCGCGTCGCTGGCGGTCGTGGCCGGGACAGCCGTCCTCGGGGTGGCCGGGGGGTTCGTGTGGGGGGCGCTGGCGCCCCGGGCCGGGCTGGTGATGACCGGGCGGGGCGCTGCTGCCGTGGCCAACCCGGAGACCAGCGCGTTCATCGCCGCGGACGCGGTGTTCTGCCTGGTGTGCCTGGCGGGCGGGGCGCTGTCGGGGCTGGCCGGCTACCTGTTCGCGGTGCGGCGGTGGGGCCCGCTGCCCATGGCCGGGGTGCTGGCGGGGGCGGTGGCCGCCGCCTTCCTCGCCCGCTGGGTCGGGCAGCAGGAGGGACTGGCCGCGTTCCACCACCTGCTGGCGACCCTCCCGGCGGGCGCCCGGCTGCACGGGCCGCTCACCCTCGGCGCGGCGTCCGCGCTGACCTTCTGGCCGCTCGCCGCCGGGCTGGTCGCGGGCGGGCTGGCGGCCATGACCGGCCGCGAGCCAGCGGGCCTGCCGCTGCCGGGAGGTTTCTGAGCGGCCGCCCACGCGTCCGTACGGGGGGCGTTCCCGGGAGTGAAGGGACCTTTGGAACGCGCACAGCCAGCGTTCGGCCCTCTCGGACCGGGCTGCTGGGGCATAGCTTCCTATTAGGGGAAATAGGGGACATCGGGCGGGATCCCTCAGATGGCGTCTTGTCCCGGTGTGTGGACGGCGCGCGATGACGTCTCAAGTTGCGCCGGTGCCCGGCGGCCTGCCCGGACGGCACCGGCGGCGGGGGCTGCGGGGGAAGTTCCACGTCGGCCGCACGGCGCGGATGTACGCCCGCCGGGTGATCGGTGCCCTGGCGGTGATCGCGGCGGTGGCGATCGTGAGCGTGGCCGCTGCCTTCGGCAAGCCTGATTCCGGAAGTGTCAGCATCCCCCGCTACCAGAAGCAGGACAATCCGTATCTGCACACGCCAGCGCCTGCCCGCAGCCGGGGGGCCAGCCACTCGCCGCCTGCCGGCGGGCTCACCCCCGGGGGCGCGGGCGGCCTGGTGATACCCGCTCAGCCTGTCCCGGCGCCGGTCACGAGCCCGGCCGCGCCCGTGCCCACGACGCCGGTGCCGACCACGCCTGCGCCGACGACGCCGGTGCCGACCACGCCGGTGCCGACCACGCCTGCGCCGACGACGCCGGTGCCGACCACGCCCGTGCCCACGGCGCCGGCCCCGACCGCGCCTGAACCGACCGCGCCTGAACCGGCCTCTCCGGGGGAGGCGCCAGCGTCGCTGGCGCAAGGCGCGGCGCTGCCAGCGGTATCTCCCGGATCGGCGTGACGGCAGCTATGCCGCGCCTGGCAGCCCACCGGGTACCCGCCCAGGATCCCTGCTGGCGGGACCGGTGGCTGGCCACCTCTCATCCGGATACGCCGGCAGGGGGGTGGCGGCCATAGGGAGGCATGCGGCGTCCGGTCCGCGGCGCCGGGCGCATCCGGTCTTCGCCAGCATGAGCGGCCGGCGCGGCCTTGTCGCGCTCTTGTTCCTGCTGGTGCTGGGCGCCGACGTGGCCCTGGGCGTTGCCCGCGCGCAGCAGCTGGCGACGGCGGCGCCGGACCGGTCCGCGTATCACGGCAGCGTCGGCTATCCCCGGCAGCTCGCACGCGAGATGGCAGCCTGCGGCCGCACCCGCGGGGAGGTGATGTCGTCGGGGAAGCGCGGCATCCCGATCATCGGTGACGGCGTGTTCCGGCGGGTGGTGGAGGTCCAGCGCCGCGGCGGCGTGACCTACGCGGTCGACCCGTTCTCCGGCCGGACGGTCGTGAGCCAGCTCACGCCCCTGGAAGTCCACAACACCCAGGGGTGCCGGTACGCGATCGAGCTGTTCGGCGAGATACCCGCCCGCACGCTGCTGCTGACCTATGACGACGGCCCGAGCAGGATCTGGACACCGCGGCTGCTCGCCGTCCTCCATGCGTACGGCGTCCGGGCGACCTTCTTCAGCGTCGGCGTGAACGCCATGGCGGCACCGGGCGTGTTCCGCCTGGTGACCGGGAGCGGCAACGTGGTGGGCAACCACACGATGAACCACCCCGTGCTCGATCTGCTCGACCCTGCCGCCGCCCGCAACCAGCTCGTCCAGAACGCGCACATCTTGGCGACGGTAGGCCACTACCAGACCAGGCTGTTCCGTCCGCCCTACGGCGGGAGCAACTCCGAGGGCGCCGGGTCGATCCGGGCCAATGTCTACTCCACGCTGATCGCCCAGCAGCTCGGCTACACCGAGGTCGGCTTCACCATCGACAGCGACGACTACGCACACCGGGCAGGTGAGACCATCCCGGTCCCGGCATTCGGCGGCCCCGGCCTGCCGGGCGAGCTGATCGTCATGCACGACACCCAGGGAAAGAGCGATTCCGCCACGGTCCAGCTGACCGAGCGCATCATCCAGAAGGCCGAGGCGCTGGGGTACCGGTTCATGACCGTGGACCAGCTCCTGCGCCAGCAGGGCGACTACGGCGTGGCGGGCCGGATGCAGGGCAAGGAACAGCCGAGCACGGCTGACCGGCTCGGCTATGCCCTCGTCTGGACCCGCCAGGAACTGCTGCGGACGGGCCTGCAGACCGTGCTGACGGTGGCCACCTACGTGATTCTGGGATTCGGGGCGTTCTGGATCGTCCGCGCCCTGTACGGAGGGTTGAGGCAATACCGGCCGGTGCCCGATTGGCATCCGGAGCTCGTGTCCGTCCTGATCGCGGCCAGGGACGAAAAGGCGGTGATCCGGGCCACCATCGAGTCCATCTTCGCCTACCAGTACCCCTTCGGCCTGCAGGTCGTGGTGGTCAACGACGGCTCCGCGGACGGGGCTGGCGGCACCAGCGGCGGGCCCGGCGGCACCAGGGCCATCCTGGACGAGCTCGCCGCCCGGTACTGCGACCCCTCCCGCAAGCTGGAAGTCATCCACCTGGACAAGAGCGTGGGCAAGACCGCGGCCTGGGACATGGCGTTCCGGACCAGGATCCGCGGCGAGGTGTGCGCCGCGTTCGACGCCGACACCCGGCTGGCGGGCCCGGACACCATCCCGAACCTGGTCCGCCATTTCCGCGACCCGAAGGTCGGCGCGGTGGCCGGCTACGTCAAGGCGGGAAACGTGGCACGCGGGCCGTGGCGCTGGCTTCTCTTCCACTTCCAGCAGGCCGAATACAACCTCGGCATCGCCCTGATGCGGGTGGCGCAGGGAAAGAACGGCATCATGATCGTGCCGGGCGCCTGCTCGGCGTGGCGGACGTCAGTCATGAGGCAGATCGGCATGCCTTTCGACACCCTCGGTGAGGACGCGAACGCCGGGCTGGAACTGCGGGAGGTCGGCTACACCGTCGTCCAGGACATCAGGGCCGTCGCGCTGACCCAGGTCCCCGACACCATGAAAGGCATCGCCCGGCAGTGGCTGCGCTGGACCTTCGGCATGGTGCAGAACCTGTGGAAGCACAAGGCGATCATGGTTCAGCCTGGTAAGTACGGCGGGCTCACCTGGGTCATGTGGTACACGGTCCTGAGTCTCGTCATCCCCATCGCGCTGCTGCCGCTGAGCTACGGCGTGACCATTCTGGCCGCCCTCGCCGGGAACTGGTCCGGCCTGGCGCTGTTCCTGGCCGTGTTCACCGGCTTCCGGCTCCTGCAGAACCTGACCGCCATGGTGGTGCTGCGCGAATGGTCGTGGGATCCGGTGACAGCCGTGTTCTACCGGTTCATCAACGACCCGCTGCAGATCTGGCTGGCTTACCGCGTTGTGTTCGCCATGGTGACCGGGAGGCTCATCAGCTGGCGGGGCACCCGGGCGGCGCGGATCCCGGTGGCGGCTGACGGCAGCCCGGCAAGAGCTGCATGACGGGGGAATGACTGATGCGCAGACGATACCTGGCCTGGCCGAGGCTGACCGTAGCGGCGGTGCTGGCGGCCATGATCGGTGCCGGGGCCTGGCTGGCGGTGGGTGCTGGCGGCTCCAGCGCCGCGGACCGGGCTCCGGGGCCTGCTGCCGCGCCTTCCGCGAGCGCCGGTGCCCTCCCGAAGCTGAACCTGGCCGCGCTGCCCTCGGCCCCGCCGGCGCCCCGGCCCGCGGGCTGCAGGCCGCTGTCGCTGGCCGGCGCCAGCGGGGTGTGGCTGCCGGACTGGTTCGAAGACCCCGGCCTCGCAAGCCTGGTCCCCGAGCAGGCCCAGCGGCTGGGGGTGCTGGACTTCTTCTGGCTGAGCCTGGGCAGCAGCGCGGACAGCATCCAGGAGCGTCCCGGTAACCCCGGCGGCGCGCCGCTGGCCAGCGTGCTGGATGCTGCTGCGACGGCGAACCCGTGCGGATGGCGGTTCGTCACCGTGTCCGACGAGCAGGCACCCAAGGCCACCATGGCGCGGATACTGCTCAACCCGCAGGCCAGATGGCGCAACGTGACGGCCCTGGCCACGGCGATGGCCAGCCTTCCGCAGGCCAATGGCCTGACCCTGGACTATGAGTACGCGCTCCCCAGCAGCCAGCAGGACCTTGATCGGTACGCGTCCGTGGCGGGCTGGCACGGGCTGGGAATCCGCGAGCAGATCAACCGGATCACCGCTGGCTACACCGAATTCGTCCGGGAACTCGCGCTCGCGATGCACCGGCAGCACCGCGCACTCCGGGTGGCGGTCAAGGTGCGCGCCACCGACGAGATCAGCTACGCCGACCTGTCCAGCCTGTCGTTGTTCGTCTATGACTACGGCCAGCTGTCGAAATACGCCGACCAGATCGTCCTGATGGCGATCGACTTCCACTGGTCGACGGGTGACCCGGGGCCGATCGTCACGATGTCGGACCTGACCAAGGTGCTGGATGATGTGCGCACCTACCGCATTCCGGCGGCCCGGCTGGCCGTGGAGTCGCCCGTGTACGGCTATGACTGGACGGTGGGCCGGGCGGGGCACATCCTCGCCGGCACGCAGGCGAGCTCCTTCACCGCCACTGACCTGGCTTCCCGGGCCTGGCGGAAGACGGGCAGCAAAGACGGCGAAACTTCCTACGGATACACCGCCGGCGGCAAGCGGCACGTGGTCTGGTTCGGCGGCTCCGCCCTGGCGTACCAGACCACTCAGGTGCGGCGGCTCTACCCCGGCATCGCCATCATGGCCTGGGCGACCGGCAACACCGACCCTGCCGGATCCCGGCTCATCCTGCAGGCGCTGGGCAAGTGACGTCCCCGGCTCGCCGGGTGGCCGGCAGCGCGCCGCCGGGAATGGAATTCAGCGCGTCCGTTGTGACCAATCCCACGTCACCCGGAGGACGAAAGTCCTGCGGTACTCGGCCAATGGCCTCGTGTGGGAAAAAGGATCCATTGCGTAACATTCTTACCATGCGGGGGTTATTGAAGCCCTGAAACGGGTCATTCACCGATCATGGACTTTCCCGCCCTGAGCCCATGGAGGTGAAAGCGGCCGGCGGTCGTGCTGCCGCGAAACAGGGGGTGGCGATAAGCCATGAGGATCATGGTGCTGGGCGGCGACGGTTACCTTGGGTGGCCGACAGCGCTACATCTGTCGGAGTGCGGCCATGAGGTGGCGGTGGCGGACAACTTCGCGCACCGCGCTTTCGACCTCGAACTCGGCACGAGCAGCCTGGTCCCGATCGAGGAGCTGCGAACCCGGCTGAGTGCGTGGCGGGAGCACACGGGGAAAGTCATCGCTGCCTATGTCGGCGATCTCGTCGATTACGACTTCACCCGGCGGACCATCAGGAGTTTCCGTCCCGATGCGGTGGTGCATTTCGCGGAGCAGTGCTCGGCGCCATACTCGATGATCGACCGCAAGCACGCCATCTACACCCAGACCAACAACCTGGTCGGCACGCTCAACGTCCTGTATGCCATCGCCGAGGTCAACCCGGGCATTCACCTGGTGAAGCTGGGCAGCATGGGCGAGTACGGATGGCCCAACATCGACATCGAAGAAGGCTGGCTGGAGGTCGACCACAAGGGCCGGCACGACCGGGTGCTGTTCCCGAAGCGGGCGTTTGACTTCTACCACCTCTCCAAGATCTACGACAGTCACAACATCGAGTTCGCCACCCGCTGCTGGAACCTGCGGGCCACCGACCTCAACCAGGGAATCGTGTACGGGCAGGAGACCCCGCAGACGGTCCTCGACGACCGGCTCGCCACCCGCTTCGACTACTGCGCCGTGTTCGGCACCGTGGTGAACAGGTTCGCGATCCAGGCGGCCATCGGCCACCCGATCACGGTGTACGGCACGGGCGGCCAGCAGCGGCCGCTCATCGACATCCGGGACACCGTCCGCTGCGTCCAGCTTGCCTGCGAGAACCCGGCGGAACGGGGAGAGTACCGGGTCTTCAACCAGACGACCGAGTCGATGTCGGTCATGCAGATCGCGGAGACGGTGGCCCGCTGCTGGCCGGGGGAGGCCACCATCGAGAAACTGGACAACCCCCGGGTCGAGACGGAGAACCGCTACTACAACGTCGTCCACACCGGGCTGGAGAAGCTGGGCCTGCGGCCCCACCTGCTCTCGGACACGCTGATCAACTCGCTGTTCGAGGTCACCAAGCGATATGCCGGCCGGGCCCGGCCCGAACTGCTGCGGCCTGACGTGAACTGGCGCCAGCCACTCGGCAGCGCGGCCTGAGCCGCGGCAGGAGCAGGCCGTCGTGACACGGAATCAGGGGGAGTGAGCTCGATGAGCGTGACCGCGACCAGGCACCCAGAGCCGGCACTGCAGGCACCGCGCTCCCGCCAGCGGCGCCCGGCAGGCGGTGACCGGCGATGCTGACGCCAGCGGACGTGCAGGCGAAGCGGTTCACCGAAACCCGGCTGTTCCGCGGCTACGACGAACTGGAGGTCGACGACTTCCTCGACGAAGTGGCCGCGACGCTGGCGGCCCTGCTCGAGGAGAACCAGCGGCTGCGGGCGCGGCCAGCGAGCCCCGGGCCAGCCGGTGACGGCCCGCGGGCAGACCCTGCGCAGGCCGGCCCCGCAGCTGGCGGCCCGGGCGCCTGAGGTGCCGCCCGCCGGGTGGCGGCGCCCCGCCAGCACCCGGGGTCCGCAATGCGGACGGGCCCGCAGGCAGCGGCGGCGGCTCCATAGACTGGGCGGGTGCTATCCAGGATCGACCTTCGCGGGCAGCCAGCCGCCGCCCTGACCAGGGAGAGGCTGGCCGGGGTGCTGCCCCGCGCCCAGCTCGACGTCGAAGCCGCCGTCGAGCTCGTGCGCCCCATCTGCGAGGACGTGCGCCAGCGGGGTGACGTGGCGGTGCGGGAGTACACCGCCCGGTTCGACCGGGTGGACCTGGTCGCCACCCGGGTCCCGGCGCGGGCGCTCGCTGACGCGCTGGCCGGGCTCGACCCGGGCCTGCGGGCCGCGCTCGAGGAGGCGATCCGCCGCGCCCGCGTGGTGCACGAGGCTCAGCTGCCCGGCGACCGGGTGACCGGGGTGGCCAGCGGGGCGAGCGTCACCGAGCGCTACGTGCCGGCCGGCCGGGCGGGCGTGTACGTGCCCGGCGGGCTGGTCGTGTACCCGTCTTCGGTCGTCATGAACGTGATCCCCGCCCAGGTGGCGGGGGTGCCGCAGATCGCGCTGGCCTCCCCGCCGCAAGCGGAGCACGGCGGCCTGCCGCACCCGGCCATCCTCGCCGCCTGCGCCCTGCTCGGGGTCGAGGAGGTGCACGCGGCCGGCGGCGCCCAGGCCATCGCCATGTTCGCCTACGGCACGTCCGGATGCGCCCCGGTGGACGTCGTCACCGGCCCCGGCAACATCTACGTGGCCGCGGCCAAGCGGCTGCTGCTCGGCACCATCGGCACCGACGCGGAAGCCGGCCCCACCGAGGTGGCGATCATCGCCGACCACACCGCCGACCCCGAGTTCGTCGCCGCCGACCTGATCGCGCAGGCCGAGCACGATCCGCTGGCCGCCTGCCTGCTCGTCACCACCGACCCCGGCCTGGCCGACCGCACGGACAAGGCGCTGGGCCCGCAGGTGGACGCCGCCCGGCACGCGGAGCGGGTGCGGGAGGCCCTGGCCGGGCAGTCCGCCTGCGTGCTGGTGGACGACCTCGCCGCCGCGGTGGCGGTGGCCGACGCCTGGGCGCCCGAGCACCTGGAGATCCAGACCGAGGAGGCGGCGGCGGTGGCGGGCCGGATCCGCAACGCCGGCGCCATCTTCGTCGGCCCGTACGCGCCGGTCTCGCTCGGTGACTACCTCGCCGGGTCCAACCACGTGCTGCCGACCGGCGGCACCGCCCGCCACACCGGCGGCCTGTCGGTGCTGTCCTTCCTGCGGGGCATCCACGTCGTGGAGTACAGCCGGGCCGCGCTGGCCGCGGTCGCCCCGCACATCGACGCCCTCGGCGGCGCCGAGGACCTGGCCGCCCACGTGGCCGCCGTCCGCGTCCGCGTCCCCCGGGAAGAGGCCGGCCCGTGAGCCTGCCGTCGTGGCTGCCGGTGCGGCCGGAGCTGGCCGGCGCGGAGGCCTACGGGGCCCCGCAGCTGGACGTGCCGGTCCGGCTGAACACCAACGAGAACCCCTACCAGCCCTCACCCGTCCTGGTGGATGCCATCACCGGTGCGGTCGCGCAGGTCGCCGCCACGCTGAACCGCTACCCGGACCGGGACGCGGTCGCGCTGCGCGCCGACCTCGCCGCCTACCTCGGGCACGGGCTGACCGGCGGGCAGGTGTGGGCGGCCAACGGGTCCAACGAGATCATCCAGCAGCTGCTGCAGGTGTTCGGCGGCCCCGGCCGCACCGCGATCGGGTTCGAGCCGTCCTACTCGATGCACCCGATCATCGCCCGGTCCACCGGCACCGCCTGGGTCAGCGGCGCCCGCGAGGAGGACTTCGGCATCGACCCCGCCCGCGCGGTCGCGGCCATCCGGGAACACCGCCCGGACGTGGTGTTCCTCACCTCGCCCAACAACCCGACCGGCACCGCGCTGCCGCTGGCCGTCATCGAGGCGGTGTGCGAGGCCGCGCCCGGCATGGTGGTGGTCGACGAGGCGTACGCCGAGTTCGCCCGCGACCCCGGCTTCACCGCGCTGAACCTGCTGCCGCGGTTCCGCCGGCTGGTGGTCACCCGCACCATGTCGAAGGCCTTCGCCCTGGCGGGTGGCCGGCTCGGGTACCTGGCCAGCGATCCGGCGGTGATCAGCGCGCTGCTCCTCGTTCGCCTTCCCTATCACCTGTCGTCGGTGACGCAGGCGGTGGCGCGGGCCGCGCTCGCCCACGCGGCCGAGCCGCTGGCGACCGTGGAGATTATCCGCAGTGAACGAGACGATCTCGTGGCCTGGCTGCGCGGCCAGGGAATGGCCGCCGCGGATTCGGATGCCAACTTCGTGCTGTTCGGCGAGTTCGCCGACCGGGACGCGGCGTGGCAGGCACTGCTCGATGAGGGGGTGCTGGTCCGCAAGGTCGGCCCGCCCGGCTGGCTGCGGGTCAGCATCGGCACCCCGGGCGAAATGGCCGCCTTCCGCACCGCGCTGACGGCGGTGCACGGGTCGCCGGCCGGGGCACAGCGGGCGGTGGCGGAGGTGGGCCGGTGAGCAGGACCGCGCGGCTGGAACGGATCACCAGGGAGACCAGCGTGCTGGTCGAGCTGGACCTCGACGGCACCGGGACCGCCAAGGTCAGCACCGGGGTGCCGTTCTTCGACCACATGCTCGCCCAGCTCGCCAAGCACGGCCTGCTGGACCTGACCGTGCAGGCCACCGGCGATATCGAGGTGGACGCCCACCACACGGTGGAGGACACCGCGATCCTGCTCGGCCAGGCGCTGCGCGAGGCGCTCGGCGACAAGGCGGGCATCAGCCGGTTCGGGGACGCGGCGGTGCCGCTGGACGAGACGCTGGCGCGGGCCGCGGTCGACCTGTCCGGCCGGCCCTACCTGGTGCATTCCGAGCCGGACGGGATGGCGCCGCTGATCGGCAGCTACGACACCACGCTCACCCGGCACTTCTTCGAGGCCGTGACCGCGAACGCGGGCATCTGCCTGCACGTGAGCGTGACCGGCCGCAACCCGCACCACATCGTGGAAGCCCAGTTCAAGGCGGTGGCACGGGCGCTGCGGGCGGCGCTCGCCGCGGACCCGCGCTCCCCGGGCGTGCCCAGCACCAAGGGCGTGCTGTGACGGCGGGCAGGCCCCGGGTGGTGGTGCTGGACTACGGCTCGGGCAACCTCCGCTCGGCGCAGCGGGCGCTGGCCCGGGCCGGCGCGGACGCCGAGGTGACCGCCGACTTCGGCGCCGCGATGGCCGCCGACGGGCTGGTCGTGCCCGGCGTCGGCGCGTTCGCCGCCTGCATGGAGGGCCTGTTGTCGGTGCGCGGCGACCAGGTGATCGGCCGGCGGCTGGCCGGGTCGCGGCCGGTGCTCGGCATCTGCGTCGGCATGCAGATCCTGTTCGAGGAAGGCGTCGAGCACGGGGTGCACACCAAGGGCTGCGGCGAATGGCCCGGCGTGGTCGGGCGGCTGCACGCCCCGGTGCTGCCGCACATGGGCTGGAACACCGTGCAGGTGCCGGCCGGATCGCGGCTGTTCGCCGGGGTGGACCCGGCCGAGCGGTTCTACTTCGTGCACTCCTACGCCGCCCGCGAGCTGCCGCTGGCGCCGGCCAAGCACATGACGCCGCCGCTGATCAGCTGGGCCGAGCACGGCGAGCGGTTCATCGCGGCGGTGGAGAACGGGCCGCTGTGGGCCACCCAGTTCCACCCCGAGAAGTCCGGCGACGCGGGCGCGGCCCTGCTGTCCAACTGGCTGGAGACGCTGCGATGAGCCTGACGTTGCTGCCCGCGGTCGACGTGGCCGCGGGCCAGGCGGTGCGCCTGGTGCAGGGCGAGGCCGGCACCGAGACCGGCTACGGCGACCCGCTGGAGGCCGCCCTGGCCTGGCAGTCCGCCGGGGCGGAGTGGCTGCACCTGGTCGACCTGGACGCCGCGTTCGGCCGCGGCTCCAACGCGCCGCTGCTCGCCGAGGTGGCCGGCAAGCTCGACATCAAGGTGGAGCTGTCCGGCGGGATCCGGGACGACGAGTCGCTCGCCGCCGCGCTGGCGACCGGCTGCGCGCGGGTCAACGTCGGCACCGCGGCGCTGGAGCAGCCTGACTGGGTGCGCCGCATCATCGCCGCGCACGGCGACCGGGTCGCCGTCGGCCTGGACGTGCGCGGCACCCGGCTCGCCGCCCGCGGCTGGACCTCCGAGGGCGGTGAGCTGACCGAGGTGCTGGCCCGGCTGGACGCCGACGGCTGCGCCCGGTTCGTGGTCACCGACGTGACCAAGGACGGCACCCTGCAGGGCCCGAACCTGGACCTGCTGCGCCAGGTCTGCTCGCTCACCAGCAGGCCCGTCATCGCCAGCGGCGGCGTGTCCAGCCTGGACGACCTGCGTGCCATCGCCTCCCTGGTCCCGCTGGGGGTAGAGGGCGCCATTGTCGGGAAGGCGTTGTACGCGGGGGCGTTCACCCTGACCGACGCACTCAAGGCGGTGGCATGACCAGCAGGATCTCGACCGACTCGCCGTGGGAGCCGGTCGTCGGCTACAGCCGGGCGGTGGCCGCGGGCGACTACGTGTTCGTCTCGGGCTGCACCTCCACCCGGGCCGGCGAGTTCGTGCACGAAGGCGACGCGGTGGCCCAGACGGCCCAGTGCATCAGCAACATCGGCGACGCGCTGGCGCAGTTCGGGCTCGGCCTGGCCGACGTGGTGCGGACCCGGATGTTCGTCACCGACATCTCCCGCTGGCAGGAGTACGGCCGGGCGCACGGCGCCGCGTTCGGCGAGACCATGCCCGCCACCTCGATGATCGGGGTCGCCGCCCTGGTGGACCCGCGGATGCTGGTCGAGGTGGAAGCCGTCGCCTACCAGCCGGGCATCGGCACCTGACCAGTAGCTTGGTGCCGGCGGCTGCCGGCCACGAAGAGCGCGACCCGGAGGGAACAGCATGACGGTGGCGGTGCGGGTGATCCCGTGCCTGGACGTGGACGCGGGGCGGGTAGTCAAGGGCGTCCGGTTCCGGGAGCTGCGGGACGCGGGCGACCCGGTGGAACTCGCCGCCGCCTACGACGCCGAGGGCGCCGACGAGCTGGTGTTCCTGGACATCACCGCGTCCAGCGGCGGCCGGGAGACCATGTTCGACGTGGTCAGCCGGACCGCCGAGCAGGTGTTCATCCCGCTGACCGTCGGCGGCGGGGTGCGCAGCGTGGCGGACGTGGACCGGCTGCTGCGGGCCGGGGCGGACAAGGTGTCGCTGAACACGGCGGCGATCGCCCGCCCGGAGCTGCTCGGCGAGGCCGCGCACCGGTTCGGCTCGCAGTGCGTGGTCCTGTCGGTGGACGCCCGCCGCTGCACCGGGGGCAACGGCGCCGCCCCCGCCAGCGGGTTCGAGGTGACCACGCACGGCGGCCGGCAGGGCACCGGCATCGACGCGGTCGCCTGGGCCGCCCGGGCGGTGGAGCTTGGCGTCGGGGAGATCCTGCTGAACTCCATGGACGCCGACGGCACCAAGGCCGGGTTCGACCTGGAGCTCATCCGGCTGGTGCGGGCCGCGGTCACGGTCCCGGTGATCGCCAGCGGCGGGGCCGGGGCGCTCGCGGACTTCCCGCCCGCGGTCGAGGCGGGCGCGGACGCCGTGCTGGCGGCGAGCGTCTTCCACTTCGGCGAGCTGCGGATCGCCGACGTCAAGGCGACGCTGCGGGCCGCTGGCCAGCCGGTCCGCTGAGCCCGCGCGGTTCCGTCCCGGCAACACCGGGGACGCCCGGCCGGATCAGTGCCCGGGCGCTGGCCGCGTCACCCTGTCACGCTTGGCAGGGGCCGGGAAGGCCCGCCGGCCGGTGCCGGGAGCCCTTCAGACGCGGCCATGGCGGCGCCCACCATGCCGGCGTCGTTGTGCAGGGTGGCCGGGGTGACCTGGGCCCGCAGGTGCTTGAGGCGCGGCAGGAACTTGTCCGCCTTCCGGCTCACCCCGCCGCCGATGATGATCAGCGACGGGGACAGCAGCGCCTCCATGTGCTCGAGGTACTCCTCCACCCGCCCGGCCCAGGCGCCCCAGTCCAGGTCGTGCTCGACCCTGGCCCGCTCGGACGCCCGCTTCTCCGCGTCCTTGCCGCGGATCTCGATGTGGCCGAACTCGGTGTTGGGCACCAGCACCCCGTCGGCGAACAGCGCGCTGCCGATGCCGGTGCCGAAGGTCAGCACGAGCACCGAGCCGGGCTGCCCGGTGCCGGCGCCGAAGCGCATCTCGGCCAGGCCGGCCGCGTCGGCGTCGTTGAGCACGGTCACCGGCAGCCCCGTGGCCTTGCCGAACAGGGCCCGCGCGTCCTGGCCGATCCAGCTGGGCTCCAGGTTTGCCGCGGTGTGGGTGACCCCGTCCACCACCACGCCGGGGAAGGTGATGCCCGCGGGCCCGGACCAGCCGAACGCCGCCACCAGGTCGCGCACCGCCCCGGCGATGGCGTCGGGCTCGGCCGGGCGGGGCGTGGGCACCTTGATCCGCTCCGCCAGCAGGGTCCCGCTGGTGACGTCCACCGGCGCCGCCTTGACCCCAGTCCCCCCGATGTCGATCCCGAGCACCTGCACGACGTGATCTCCGTTCAGTCGCCGCTCCCGGGCCGGCAGCCCGGGCAGCCCCGCCTGCAGAAAATACGCCAGCGCGGGGGCTGCCGGCCAATGCCCGGCCCCCCGCCGGGCGATGATCTTGCCGCCCGGCGTTGGGCGGCCGGGCAGCCTGCGTTCACCGCGGCGTCGCTGCCTGCCCGTTCACTGTCCGCCGGGAGGCGGAATGGAGCGAGTGGTGGTCGTCGGCGGCGGCGTGCTCGGGATGATGCACGCGCTGGCCGCCCGCCGGTCCGGCGGGTGCGGCTGCGGTGATGCTGACCGGCCAGGGCAGCCGGGCCGGGCTGGAGCGGGCCGGGGCCCCGCACATCGCGGGCTCGGTCACCGGGCTGCTGCCGCTGCTGGGTGTGCCCGCGGGCTGGCCGGGCCGGTCAGCCGGGCTGCGGCCCGCCGCCGGTGCCCTGCGCGGGCTGCTGCGGCGCCGCCGCCTCCGGCGGGGGAGCCGGCGCCTGCGCGGGCGCCTGTCCCTGCGCCGGCACCTGGGCCGGCCCGGCGGGGGCGGGCGGCCTGCGGAACGCCAGCGCGGCCGCGATGCACAGCAGCGGCACCGCCGGGATGGCGTACCGGTAGGTGTACTCGTGCTCGGCGATCGGCAGCACGATGATGACGGCGGCCGACAGCCACAGGAACACCGCGGCCGCGGTCCGGCGCCGTGGCAGAGCGATTCCGGCCAGCCCGGCCGCGGCGATCAGGCCCAGGCCGGGGCCGGGCAGGAAGATCAGGCTCTGGTACTGCTTCATCAGGTAGGCGAACGGCTGGTGCAGCCGGGTGGCGAAGTGGTAGCTCACATAGGGCTCGATCGCCTGGCCCCGGCCCGGGCCCGCGTACGCGCTGACCGCGGCCACCGCGTAGCGCAGATCGGGCCGGTCGATGGTGTTGGACCGGGTCTGCCGGGCGGGGAAGCGCAGGGTCCGGTCGTTAGTGGTGAACGGCTTGAGCGTCTCCCGGCCGACCGTGGCGGCGTAGGCGAGCGGCTGCGCGGTGATCGCCCTGACCGCGAAGCGCAGCGCCCGGGCGTTGTTGGCGGGGGTGAACGGCACCTTGTCGGGGACGATGCCCTGCGGCGGATGCTGCCATGCCCAGGACGAGCGGCTCCACAGGTAGCGCTTGGGCGGCGGCCGCCTGCCCGGCACCGGCTGGCTGAGGTAGCCGCCCTGCGCGGTGGGGCACAGGGCGCGCAGGTCAGCGGGGGGCCTGATGACGGCGCAGTTGGCGAAGGACATGGTCCGCGACCACAGGAACAGCCCGTTGCTCTCCGACAGGTTGAGCGAGCCGTGCGCGCTGGCGAACCAGCCCATGTAGCCCAGCACCGGCAGCGCGCCGGCCGCCAGCGCGGCCCCTGCCCGGCGCCAGCCGGCCCGCCTGGCCAGCAGGAACAGCGGGATTCCGAGCACCAGCGGCAGTGTGGTGGGCCGGATCGCCGCGGACACGCCCATCAGCAGGCCCGCAGTCACCGACCGCGCCAGCGAGGGCGTCTCCCGCAGCAGCAGCACCGCCAGCGCCGCCACCATCGCCGTCATGGCGAGCAGGTCCGCCATGACGAGCGTTTCCACCAGCAGCTGCGCCGGGTCGATCAGCGCGGGCAGCGCGGCCAGGGTCGCGCCCCAGGCCGGCAGCCCGTAGCGGCGCAGCACCGCGTAGACCATCGCCGCGATGGCGAGCCCCATGACGTGCTGCAGCGCCGCCACCAGCGCCAGCGAGTGCAGCGGCCGCAGCAGCCACAGGAACAGCGAGTACCCGCTCGGGTTGACCAGGTCCGGGGAGACGTGGACGGCACCCCACAGGTAGTCGTAGCTGTCCATCCCGAACAAGATCGCGGGCCGGAAGCCGAGCATCGCCACGACCCGCAGCACCACGCCCGCCAGCAGGGCCAGGCTGAACAGCCAGTGCCGCCGCGCCAGCAAGGGCAGGCCGGCCGCTGCCGCGGCCCAGCGCTGTGGTGCCAGCCAGCGGGGGAGCGGGGACGGCGCGGCAGGCCCGGCTCCGGGCCCGCCAGCCTCCGCCGCCTCAGGGCGCGTGCTGGGATGATCCTTGAGCGTCGCTCTCTCCTCGCCTCACCCGTCCCCGATGGCACCCCGGGGGTCACTTGCGCCGGGTAATCGTACCGTAACGACCTCCCAACAGCTCCCAGAACACCCGGTAGACCGGGGACCGCCAGCGGGCAACCACTGGCTGCGGCACGGGAGCACACCCGTGCTCACTGCCCGCCACGGAACAGTGCTTTATGGCTGAACGGTTACCTGCTCAGCGCGTGCGCCACCGCGGGTCGGTGAGCCTGGCGACGTCGGCCTCGCCGCCGTCCAGCCGGACCCGGGCCGCGCCGGTCCGGCCCAGGGCCCACATCGTGAGCTCGGCCGGCGCCCCGGTCACCGTGACCACGGGCGTGCGGGCCCGGGCGGTGATCCGCACCCGCCGCCCGCCCGCGTCCGCGGGCAGATCGTCGCGGACCAGTTCCACCCCCACCGGCGCCTTGCGCAGGAACATCCGGGCCACCCGCAGCCGCTGCCAGAGCAGCTCGGTCAGGCCGGCGGACAGCTTCCGGGGCTCCCACCCGTCCGCTGCCCGGCGGACATCCTCGTGATGAACGAAGTACTCCACCACGTTGGCCCGCTCGTCCACGCCCGGGATCCGGAAGAAGGACATCCGCGGCGGCCCGCTCCGGATCGCGGCCACCAACTGCGGATAGGGGGTCCGCTCCATGAGCGCGCGCTGCACCCGCTCGGTGTGGCCCGCCAGCGGGCCGCCGGCGACCCCGGCGGCCGCGTCCAGCCGCCGCTCCCGCAGCACCAGGTGAGCGGCCAGGTCTAGGGTGCGCCAGCCCTCGCACAGCGTCGGGGCGGCCGGGCCGGTCTCGTCCAGCAGCGCGCACAGGGCCGCGCGTTCGTCGCGAGCGAAGCTCATTCACGCGATGGTACGCCTCGTCACGCGCGGTGCCAGCGGGCCGGATGGGGGACCTGCGCCCGCCCGCCGGCGGGCCCCGCCGGTGCCGGTGATTCATAAGATCAGGGCATGAGCACGACAAGCCACGGCCCGGCCAGCGGCGCCGTCCGCCCCTCCCGGCTCGATCCCAGGATCGCCGCCCGGCTCAAGCGGGACGAGGCCGGCCTGGTGGCCGCGATCGCCCAGCAGCACGACACCGGCGAGGTGCTGATGCTGGCCTGGATGGACGACGAGGCGCTGCACCGGACCCTCACCACCGGCCGGTGCACCTACTGGTCCCGCAGCCGCCAGGAGTACTGGGTCAAGGGCGAGACCTCCGGGCACGTGCAGCGGGTCGTGTCGGTCGCGCTCGACTGCGACGGGGACGCGGTGCTGGTGAAGGTGGACCAGGCGGGCGGCGCCTGCCACACCGGGGACCGCACCTGCTTCGACGCCGATCGGCTGGACGTCAGCGCCGGGTGAGCGCCGCAACCGCGGGAACCGGCGGGCCGGCCGCCCCCGGGCCCGGCCCGGCCCGGCGGCGCCAGTTCCTGCTCACCCTGCTGCTGGGCGCCGCCGGCGCCGGGCTGGTCCTGCTGGCGGTCCGCCAGTCCTGGGCCCACGTGCTGACCAGGGCGCCGGCGCCGCTGCCGCCGTCGGCCGTAGCGGTGTCCGGCCAGGACCTGGTGCCGCTGGCCGGGGCGCTGGCGCTGGCCGCGCTGGCGGGCCTGGCGGCGGTGCTGGCCACCCGCGGCGCCGCGCGCCGGGCCGTGGGCGTGCTGCTGGCGCTGTTCGGCGTGGGCATCGCCGTAGCGGTGAGCCTGCGGCTGGGCACCGCCAGCGTGCTGGCCGCCGCCCACTCGGCCGGGGTGCCGGCCGCCGGGTCGGTCACCGGGGGCAGCGGCGCGGGCGGCGGCGTCGTCCCCGGCGGCGGCGCACCGGGCCTGACCGCGGCGGGCCGGGTGGTACTGGCCGCTGCCGGGTGGCAGGCGGCGACCCTGACCGGGGCGGCGGCGGTGCTCGCCGCGGGGTTGCTGACGGCCTGGCGGGGCCCGCGCTGGCCGGGCATGTCCAGCCGTTACGAGCAGCCCGGCGGCCAGCGGGCCCGCCCGGCGCCCGCCACCGACTCCGCGGCCATGTGGGAGTCCCTGAGCCGGGGAGACGACCCCACCGAGGACGATCCGGCGCGCCCCGCCGGGGACGCGGCGCGCGGCCCGGGCTGACCGGCGGGGAAGCTGGCCGGCGGGGAATAAGCGGGTCCCGGCCGTGGCTGGCGCGGAGGTGGGCCGCGGGCGCCCTGCCCGCGATGATCCAGATCTCAGTAGGCTCGGCAGTGAGAGCGGCGCGGGGAGGTGAACGGTGAGCGCACAGACGCCGGGCGAGCCGCTGCAGCCGCCTGCGGACGGCCGGCATGAGCTGGTCAGCCTGGTTACCCGGGTGCTGATCGCGCAAGCGGTCGCCGCGGCCGCGGTCGGGCTGCCGTTCAGCCGCCGCCAGCTGCCGTCGATCCTGATCACCCTGGCGCTGGTGGCCGCGGTCGCCGCGCTGACCGCCCTGGTGCGCAACGGCGGGCACGGCGTCTGGCTGCTGGCGATCTCGTTCGAGTCTGCCTTCGTCGTCTTCGGGGTGTCGCGGTTCCTGGTCGCCCGCTACCTGGGCGGCACCCTGTTCGGCATCATCGCGCTCGTCACCCTGCTCCAGCCCGCGGTGGCCAGGGCGTTCGCCGGCCGCACCGCGGGCGAGCCGTCCACCGAGAGCCTGGACGAGGCGGCCGAGGGCCCGCTGGGCGGGCGCGCGATCGGCTGACCCGCGGGGGGTGCCTGGCGGATCCGCCCGCGGGTGGGCGGACAATGGTGGAGTGAAGGGGCCCGTGGGCGCGCCCGCCGGCGCTCGCTACCATCAGGGGTCAAGCCACCCGACCCGAGGGGACTGCGGAAACGCGTGAGCGTGCTCGACGAGATCCTAGATGAGGTACGTGCCGATCTCGATGCACGTCAGCGGCAGGTACCGCTGGACCGGCTCAAGGAGATGGCGCGGCAGGCCGATTCGCCGCGCGATGCCGTGGCCGCGCTCAGCGGGCAGGACGTCGCTGTCATCGCCGAGGTGAAGCGGGCCAGCCCCTCCAAGGGGGCGATGGCCGCCATCGCCGACCCGGCCGCCCTGGCCCGCGACTACGAAGCGGGCGGCGCCGCCGTCATCAGCGTCCTGACCGAGCGGCGCCGGTTCGCCGGCAGCCTGGAGGACCTGGCGGCCGTGCGGGAGGCGGTCGGCGTGCCCGTGCTCCGCAAGGACTTCATCATCAGCTCCTACCAGCTCTGGGAAGCCCGGGCGCACGGCGCGGACATGGTCCTGCTCATCGTGGCCGCGCTGGAGCAGAACGCCCTGGTGTCGCTGGTGGAACGGGCAGAGTCGATCGGGCTGGTGCCGCTGGTCGAGGTGCACGCGGACAGCGAGGTCGCCCGGGCGGTGGACTCCGGGGCCAGGGTCATCGGCGTGAACGCGCGGAACCTGGCCACCCTGGAAGTGGACCGCGGCGTGTTCGCCCGGCTGGCGCCGCAGCTCCCGGACCACGTCCTCAAGATCGCCGAGTCGGGCGTGCGCGGGCCGCACGACCTGCTCGCCTACGCGGCCTCCGGCGCTGACGCGGTGCTGGTGGGCGAGAGCCTGGTCACCGGCAAGGACCCGCGGGCCGCCGTGGCGGACCTGGTCACCGCCGGCTCGCACCCCGCGCTGCGGGGTGACCGCTGATGACCCCGCCACCGGCGGCAGCCGGTCTCACCGCCGCGGGGCCGGTGCCCGACGCCCTGGGCCACTTCGGCGGCTACGGCGGCCGGTTCGCCCCCGAGGCGCTGATGGCCGCCCTGGCCGAGCTCACCGCCGAATACCAGGCCGCCCAGGCCGACCCCCAGTTCACCGGCGAGCTCGCCGGGCTGCTGCGCAGCTACGCGGCCCGGCCGACCCTGCTCTCCGAGGCGGCCCGGTTCTCCGAGGCGGTGGGCTGCCGGGTGCTGCTCAAGCGGGAGGACCTCACCCACACCGGGTCCCACAAGATCAACAACGTGCTCGGCCAGATCCTGCTCACCAGGCGGATGGGCAAGACCCGGGTGATCGCCGAGACCGGGGCCGGCCAGCACGGCGTCGCCACCGCCACCGCCTGCGCGCTCTTCGGCCTGGACTGCATGGTGTACATGGGCGAGGAGGACACCCAGCGGCAGGCCCTGAACGTCGCCCGGATGCGCATGCTCGGCGCGGAGGTGGTGCCCGTCACCACCGGCAGCCGGACCCTCAAGGACGCGATGAACGAGGCGTTCCGGGACTGGGTCGCCAGCGTGGAGTACACCCACTACTGCATCGGGTCGGTGGGCGGCCCGCATCCGTTCCCGATGATGGTCCGCGACTTCCAGCGGATCATCGGCATCGAGGCCCGCGAGCAGGTGCTGGCGCAGGCCGGCCGGCTGCCGGACGCCGTGATCGCGTGCGTGGGCGGCGGCTCCAACGCGATCGGCGTGTTCCACGCGTTCCTCCCCGACAGCGAGGTCCGGCTGATCGGCTGCGAGGCCGGCGGCGACGGGATGCAGCCCGGCCACAACGCCGCCACCCTGGTGGCGGGCTCGTCCGGGGTGCTGCACGGCATGCGGACCTACGTGCTGCAGGACGAGGAAGGGCAGACGCTGCCCACCCACTCGATCTCGGCCGGGCTCGATTACCCGGGGGTCGGGCCGGAGCACTCCTGGCTCAAGGACACCGGCCGGGCGTCCTACCGGGCCATCAGCGACGCCGAGGCCATGGAGGCGTTCTCGCTGCTGTGCCGGACCGAGGGGATCATCCCCGCGCTGGAGTCCTCGCACGCCCTCGCCGGGGCGCTGCAGGCGGGGCGGGAACTCGGCCCGGACGCCCTGCTGCTGGTGAACCTGTCCGGCCGCGGCGACAAGGACGTGGCCACCGCCTCCCGCTGGCTCGGCCACCTGGACGAGGAGTCCGGGGGCTACTCATGACCAGCGCGGTGACCGCGGCGTTCGAGAAGGCGGCGGCGGAGGACCGGGCGGCGCTGGTCGGCTACCTGCCGGCCGGGTTCCCGTCGGTGGACGGCGCCATCGCGGCCGCCCAGGGCATCGCCGCGGCAGGCGCTGACGTGATCGAGATCGGCCTGCCCTACTCCGACCCGCTGATGGACGGCCCGGTCATCCAGGAGGCCGTGCACCGGGCGCTGACCGGCGGCGCCCACATCCGTGACGTCTTGCACACCGTGGAAGCGGTGGCCGCCACCGGCGTGCCGGTGCTGGTCATGACCTACTGGAACCCGGTGGACCACTACGGCGTGGACCGGTTCGCGCGCGACCTGGCCGCGGCCGGCGGCAGCGGCCTGATCACCCCGGACCTGTCCCCCGAGGAGGGCGGCCCGTGGCTGGAGGCCGCCGCGGCGCACGACCTGGACCCGGTCTTCCTGGTGGCGCCCAGCTCGTCCGGCGAGCGGCTGGCGCTCATCACCGGGGTGTGCCGGGGCTTCGTGTACGCGGCCTCGCTCATGGGCATCACCGGCGCCCGGGACGTGGTGAGCAGCCTGGCGTCGTCCCTGGTCGCCAGGGTCCGCGCGCACACCAGCCTGCCGGTGGCGGTCGGGCTCGGGGTGCGCGACGGGGCCCAGGCCGCCGAGGTGGCCGGGTTCGCCGACGGCGTGATCGTCGGCTCGGCTTTCGTGCAGCGGCTGCTGGAGGCGCCGGACGAGCAGGCGGGCCTGGCCGCCGCCCGTGACCTGGCCGCTGAGCTGGCCGCGGGCGTCCGCAACCGGGCCCGGCCCGGCCGCTGACCGGCCGCCGCTGGCCACCAGGCCGGCCGCCGCCACTGATTCCGTTGCGCCACCCCGGGCCCGCGCAACGGAATCCGCAGCCCGCAGGCGGTCCCGGCCGCGCCCCGCGCCCCGCCCCGGGGGTCCCCCCCTGCACACACCGGGGATGACCACATACAATGCTTCTGAGATGTTTCGCTGCCACTGCAATGCGGGATGAATGTTGCGGTGGCGCAATCTCGATGTAATCTCTTAGCAACAGCTTGAGGGACCGCGGGCAGCAATCTGAGGCTGCCCCCGGTAGGGCCAGTGTCGTCCCAACCGCATGCGAGAAGCGCAAGACGGAACGGACGACGGGAGATCTGATGGCTCCTGCCGCTGCAGCGGATCACCAGGGACTGTACGACAGCCAGTACGAGCACGACTCCTGCGGCGTCGGCTTCGTCGCGGACCTGTCCGGGCGCCGGAGCCACGGCACCGTGGCACAGGCGCTGACGGTGCTGCGGAACCTGGATCACCGGGGCGCCAAGGGGAGCGACCCGGACACCGGGGACGGCGCCGGGATCCTCACCCAGATCCCGGCTGACTTCTTCCGCGCGGCCTGTGGCTTCCCGCTCCCTGAACCCGGTCACTATGCGGCTGGGCTGGCGTTCCTGCCGGCCGGCCCGGCAGCCCGGGAACGCGCGATGGCGGCGGTCGCGAAGCTCGCCGCCGAGGAGAGCCTCACGGTCCTCGGCTGGCGGGAGGTGCCGCACGAGCTGACCGCCTGCGGCAGCGGCGCGCGCGCCGTGCTGCCCCACCTCGCCCAGCTCTTCGTGGCCC
>JBLMWU010000285.1:0-12917 GCA_050257395.1 Gemmatimonadota bacterium
CTCCGGCACCGCCGACGTCGTGGGCGCGATCGTCATCGCCACCGCCGTGCGTCACCAGGCCCCCATCGTCACCAGCGACCCCGGCGACCTGACCCACATCGCCGACTCCATCGGAGTCAAACACCTGACCAGGCCCCGCGAGCGCCGGGTTTCAGCTTGGCCAGCGGGATAATGCATTGAGCAGGACCAGGGGCGGACGGAGGCGGGGGTAGGGCGGTGCTGGTTGTCGTGGCGCTGTCGTTCATGGGTGTGCTGGCTCTGCTGGCGCCGCTGCTGGAGCGCCGCCTCGGCCGGAACGCAGGTTATCCCCTCGCGGCCGGGTTCCTGGCGGTGGCGGTGCTGCTCGCGACGCAGGCCCCGGCGGTGCTGGCTGGCCGGCCGGAGACTGCGTCGTGGCGGTGGATTCCCGCGCTCGGGGTGTCGTTCTCGCTGCGGCTTGATGGGCTGGCGTCGTTGTTCTGCCTGCTGGTGCTGGGGGTGGGCGCGCTGATCATGGCGTACTGCCCGCGCTACCTGCCGCACGGTGGCCGGCACGGGTACATCTATTTCCTGCTGACGCTGTTCGGCGGCGTGATGCTGGGCCTGGTGCTGGCCGCCGACCTGGTGCTGCTGGTGGTGTTCTGGGAAGCGACCACGGTGGTTTCTTTTCTGCTGATTAGCGCTACGGGCAGCCGGGGGGCCAAACCAGCGGCCCGGGCGCTGCTGGTTACCGGAATGGGCGGGCTTGCGCTGCTGTCGGCGGTGGTGCTGCTCGCGGTCATCACCGGCACCACCGACCTTTACTCGGTACTGGCCGCCCGGCAGCAGGTGCTGGCGTCTCCGCTGGCGCCTGCGGTGGCCGCCCTGCTCATGATCGCGGCGTTCACCAAGTCGGCGCAGGTCCCGTTCAACTTCTGGCTGCCGGGTGCCATGGTGGCGATCACGCCGGTGAGCGCCTACCTGCACGCGGCGACCATGGTGAAGGCCGGCATCTACCTGCTGCTGCGGTTCTCGACCCTGTTCGCCGGGCAGCCGGACTGGTCGCTCCCGCTGATCGCGGTCGGCCTACTCACGGCGGTCCTGGGCGCTGCGCAGGCGCTGCGCGAGCACGATCTGAAGGCCCTGCTCGCGTATTCGACGGTCAGCCAGCTCGGGCTGCTCGTCGCCGCCATCGGGGTGGGCACCACCGTGGCGCTGGCCGCCGCCATCCTGCACACGTTCGCGCACGCGCTGTTCAAGGCGACGCTGTTCATGCTCGTCGGCGTCCTCGACCGGGAGGCGGGCAGCCGTGACATCCGGAACCTGTCCGGGCTGATGCGGGTCATGCCGGTAACCGCGACACTGACCGGGCTGGCCGGGCTGTCGCTGGCCGGCGTTCCGCCGCTGATCGGCTTCGTCAGCAAGGAGTCGCTGTTCCAGGGCTTCGCACGGGCGAATGCGTTCCCGGGCGCTGGGGTGGTGACGGGGACGCTGGCGGTGACCGCGTCGGCGCTGACGTTCGCCTACGGGATGCGGATCTTCTACGGGACGTTCGCGGGCCCGACCCTGCAGCGGCGTCTGTATGAGCCGTCCTGGGCCTTTCTGGCCCCGGCGGCTGTCGCCGCAGTGGCCAGCCTGGTCCTGGGGCCTGCCGTGGTCGTCCTGAACCCGCTGATGCGCGAGGCCATCGTGAACGTGGAACCGGGCACCGTGCCGCCCTTCTTCAGGCTGTGGCACGGGCTGACCCCGGAGCTGCTGCTGTCCGCGATCACGATCTCGTGCGGGATGACGCTGTTCCTGTTCCGCGACCGGGTCGACCGCGCCCTGCAGCGGGTCCCTCACCTTGGCGGGGAGGTGCTCTTCGACCGCCTGTATGAGGCCATATTGCGGTTCGGCGCCGCGATGGGCCGGCCGGACCGCGCCAGTTCGCCGGGGGTGTACCTGGCCAGGCTGGTGGCGGCGCTCGTGGTGCTGGGGGGTGTGGGTGCGTTCACGCTGGGCCGGCCGCCAGCCGCCGCTAGCGTGGGGCAGCGGCCCGCGGAGTGGGTGGTGCTCGTCTTGCTGACAGCGGCGGTCGCCGGGCTGGTGCGGGCGCGCTCGGTGCTGGCTGCCGCGGCGCTGGTGGGAGTGACCGGTCTTATCGTCACGGCCTGGTTTCTGCTCGCTGGCGCGCCCGACGTCGCGCTGACGCTGCTGCTGGCCGAGGTGCTGACCGCCATGGCAGCCGCGTTCGCGCTGCGTGGCCTGCCGCATAGCTTTCCGCGGCCCGGGCGGCGAAGCGCGTTCGGCACCGGGCTGCTGGCCGGGCTGGCCGGGCTGACCGCCGCGGCCGGCACGCTGGCGCTGACCGGGCGGCGGGGCGTGTCACCGGCCGGGGAGTTCTTTCTCCGTGCGGCACGTCCCCAGGCCGGTGGGCGCAATGTGGTCAACACGATCCTGGTGGACTTCCGTGCCCTGGACACTCTCGGCGAGGTCAGCGTGCTCGCCGCTGCGGCGCTTGGCCTGGTGCTGCTCCTCGGCGGCCTGGACCCGGCGGTCCGCGGACGGCCAGCGGCCCCGTATGGGACCGTGCTCGGCCCGGCCTACCGCGTGCTGGCGCCGGTGACGGTGGCGGTCTCGGCGTACCTGTTCCTGCGCGGGCACAACGAGCCAGGCGGTGGCTTCAGCGCTGCCCTGGTGGCGGGTATCGCCTCCGGGTTCGGCTACCTGGCCGGCCGGGCGGCCACCGCGCCGCGCTGGCGCGGCAGCGGGCCGCTGCTCGCCGCTGGGCTCCTGATCAGCGCGGGGACAGGGCTTGCCGCCACGGCGCAGCGCAACGCGTTCCTCACCCACTTCTTGCTGCCGCTGCCCGGCGGGCTTTCGGTGTCTTCCACCCTGCTGTTCGACCTCGGGGTGTACCTGCTAGTCCTGGGTCTCATGGTGACCGCGGTCACCCGGCTCGCCGGCGAGGAGGACCCGCTGTGACCGCCGCCATCGCTGTCGGCATCCTGGTGGCGGGCGGGGTCTTCCTCATCCTGCAGCGCGGCCTGGTCCGGATCACGCTGGGATTCATCTTGCTCGGTCACGCGGTGAACATCCTGCTGATCGCATCCGGCGGCCCCGGCCGCCGGCAGGCTCCCCTGATCGGCGCAGGCGACCCCGCCCGGATGGCGGACCCGCTGCCGCAGGCTTTCGTGCTCACCGCCATAGTCATCAGCTTCGGCATCACCGTGTACCTGCTCGCCGTCGCCCGCGCTGGGCATCACACCGGCACAACGGACGCCGGCCAGGACCCGGACGACCCGGAGTCACCCCGGTGAACGGCACAGTCCTGCCCGTGCCGGTAGCCGTGCCGCTGCTGGCAGCCGCGCTGCTCATCGCCACGCCGCGGCGCCGGCGGCTGCACCTGGTAACTGGCCTGGGGGTGAACGCAGGAGTCCTCGTGCTTGGCGGCATGCTGCTGGCGGCCACCATGAACGGCACGGTCCTGACCCAGCGCGTAGGCGGGTGGCCACCCGGATTCGCGATCACCCTGGCCGCCGACGCGTTCAGCGCGCTCATGCTGACGGTGAGCGCGCTGCTCGTGCTCGCCAGCCTTGCCTACCCTGCCGTCGCCGGTGAGGGCGGCCCGCTGTTCATGCCCCTGGTACTTATCCTCTCGGCCGGGGTGTATGGGGCCTATCTCACCGCTGACCTGTTCAACCTCTTCGTCTTCATCGAGGTCATGCTGGCACCCTCCTACGCGCTACTCACCATGACCGGCGGCCGGCGGGTCGCGGCTGGCCGGATCTACGTCACGGTCAGCCTGCTGGCCTCCACCATCTTCCTGGCGGGGGTGGCACTGGTGTACAGCGTTACCGGCACAGTGAACCTCGGTGAACTGGCCGGCGCCGCCCAGCACGGCACGGCCGCAGCCCTGGCCTGCGCCGTGGTGCTGCTGGCACTGGCGGCCAAGGCGGCGGTGGTGCCGCTGCACGGCTGGCTGCCCCGCACCTACCCGGCGGCCTCGCCCGCGGTGATGCTCTTGTTCTCCGGGCTGCTGACCAAAGTCGGCGTGTACGCGATCATCAGGATCTACTCGGTCGTTTTCGCGGGGGCACCGCAGTACCGGTGGGTCCTCATGGCAGCGGCGCTGCTGACCATTTCGGCCGGCGTCCTCGCGGCCGTCGGTGAACAGGCCGTGCGGGACATCCTGGCCTTCGACATGGTCAGCCAGATCGGCTACATCCTGCTGGGCCTCGCCCTGTTCAGCACCGCCGGGCTCAGCGCCGCGATCTTCTACCTCGTCCAGTACGTCCTCGTCCAGGCCGCCCTGCTGGTGTGCGCAGGCGCGATAGAAACCCGCTACGGCACCGGCAGACTCGGCCGGGTGACCGGGCTCAGCCACCGCGACCCACTCCTCGCTACCACATTCCTGATCGCCGCGTTCTCCCTGGCTGGGCTGCCGCCCCTGTCCGGGTTCATAGCCAAGCTGGCCCTGATCCGGGCAGCCATAACCGGGGCCAGCTACCTGGCCGCTGCCATCGCCATCGCGGTCAGCTTCCTCACCCTGCTCGCCATGCTCAAGATCTGGACCGGAGCGTTCGCCGGGCGAGAGACGGCCGCCACGGCCAGACCCGCCGGGCGCCACGCCGAGGCAGCGATGCGGCCAGCCCTCATCGCGCCGGGGGCCGTGCTCGCTGCGGCGTCCATCGTGCTCGGCATCTGGGCACAGCCATTGTTCACCGCCGCCACCGCATCAGCCACCGGCCTGCGCGACACCGCGGCCTACGTGCGCGCGGTCACCCGGTGACCGGCTCCGTGACGGCCAGGCTGCGGCGGGCGGCGCGCCGCGGGGCGAACGCGATCGCCTTCCTGGGGTATTTCACCCTCCTGTTCCTGCGCGCCAACCTGAAAGTCGCCTGGGAGATCATCACGCCGGGCAGCGGCCTGGCACCCGCCGTCGTCTGGCTGCCGCTGCGTAGCCGCACCCCGCTGGAGATCACCTCGCTCGCCCACCTGATCACACTGACCCCGGGCACGCTCGTGCTCGAAGCCGCCACCGCCCCGCCGGCCCTGCTCGTCCACGGCATGCACGCAGCCGACCCGGCCGCGTTCCTCGCCGCGCTCACCGCCCTGGAAAACCGGCTGCTGGCCGTGCTCCGGCCAGCCGGAGGTGACGCTCCGTGATCGTGATCGACGTCCTGCTCGGGATTCTCGCCGCGGCCATGGCCGTGGTGATCTGGCGCCTGCTGACCGGGCTGACCGACGCCGACCGGGTGGTCGCCGTCGACCTCGCCTTCGTCGTCTTCGTGGCCGGCACCGCCCTGCTCGCGGTGCGCCTGCGGGCGCCATCCGCGCTCGTCCTCGTCCTCGCCGCCACCCTGGTCGGATTCCTCGCCACCGTCGCCATCGCCCACCTCCTCGAACGGCGATCCCCGTGACCGCGCAGGAAATCGCAGGCGACACCCTGGCCGTCACCGGGACAGTCCTCATCGCCATCGCCGCCCTCGGCCTGCTGCGCTTGCCCGACGCATACAACCGGGCGAACGCAGTCTCCAAGGCAGCCGCCCTCGGCGTGGTGTGCGTACTGCTCGGGGTCCTGATACTCGTCCTGACCCCAGCCACCGCGGCGATCCTCGGGCTGGCCGTCATCCTGCAACTGCTCACCACGCCCTTCGGCGCCTACGCCGCCGCCCGCGCCGCCTACCGCTCCGGAGCCCCGTTCGGCGCCGACACCCGCCGTGAAGACCTGCCCCCGCCCGCAGCAAAGGAGGAATGATGATCGGGAGCGATGCGGTCGATCGCGGTGTCCGGCAGGGCTCGGGCCGCGTGAGCCCAGCCGCTATCAGTCCAAGCTCCGTCTGGCACCTCACCCGGCCAGCAGGGCCTGCCGCATCTGGGCTGACAGCCAGGTGGTGAACTCAGTCTCCTGCCAGCCGCAATGGTGCACGAGCGCGTCGTAGTGCGCGGGGTCGTTGAAGATCCACAGGCGGTCCGTCGCGGTCGTGGTGCCGAGCCCGGGCCGCAGCGGCCCCAGCGTTTCCAGGCGCCTGACCACCATGCGCGCCCCGGCCCGGCGGTTGGCCTGGAGCGTGTCCCACAGTCGGCTGACTTCTGCCGCCGCGTCCGCGGCCCGCCGGACGGTCTCGAAGATCTGGGCGGCACGCCCGCCGATCAGGGTGCACACCCCCGCGTATGCATCGAGGACAGCACCCTGGGTGGGGGCCTCCCATACCGGCCGGAACCATGGCCGCTCCGCCACCGGAACGGGCTCGTCGTCGCCCGCAAGGGCCTGATCGAGCACCTGCCGCAGCAGTGCCGATTTCGAACCGAAGGCAGCGAACACGGTGGGGCGGGCAACCTCTGCCGCTGCGGCAATGTCAGCCAGCGACGTCGCCATGTATCCGCGGGCGATGAACAGCCTCCCCGCTGCGCTGACGATCGCCTGGCGGGTACGGCGGGCACCTTCCTCCCGCACGGGCGACTGGTAGCGGCGCTTGCGCCTTCCGCCCTTGACATCACTCATCCTTTAACCATACTGGCAACATATTCACAATACTATTGTCTATCGAAATGGAGGCTGCCATGCCGCAGACCGCGCCTGCCCGGCCTTACCTCCGCAGGGAGAAGGAAGGGGACGCCCTGTGGTTCCTCGGCAACCTGGTCACGCTGAAAGCCACCGGAGCCGAAACCCGGGGGCGCCTGACGGTCGCCGAGTTCGTCAACCCGGCCGGGTTCGCCCCGCCGCTGCACCGGCATCTGGAAGAGGACGAGATGTTCTACGTGCTGTCCGGCGCTGCGGAGTTCCGTTGTGACGGCGAGGCTTTCGAGGCGGGGCCGGGCGACTTCGTCCTGCTTCCGGTGGGCCTGCCGCACACCTTCCTCGTAGGCGCGCATGAGCCGCTGCGGGTGCTTCAGATCACCACGCCCGCCGGGTTCGAGCACTTCGCCGCCGCTGCCGGCGAACCCGCCCGCGAGTACCGCCTGCCAGACCTGCGCCCCGTCGATCCGGCCGCGCTGGGCCGCGCCGCCGCGCAGCACGCCATCGAACTACTCGGCCCGCCTCCGCAGCACTGACCGTCATCTTGCCGCGCTGGAAGGACGTCCGCGTCGCAAGCGAGCGCCATGACGTCAAAGGCCGACCGGGGCACATGGTTCGGCCGCGGTGCCGCGGGAGGCGGCAGCCCTTCGCTGTGCCCAGCGCGATGATGGGCACGCACCTTCACCAGACTCCTCGGTAAGCCGGTTTCTCTCCAGGCCAGGTCCGTAACCGGGCGGGTAGCGCCGGCCTTCGCCAGCCGCACGGGAAGCCGCCACTGGCGGCACTGCCCAGGCGCTGTGCTGGGAGACTTGCGCCGTGAGAGCTCATGGCAGCTGTGTTCTGGGCGATGGCCTGCCGGTGTCCGCGGCTGGGCATCGATGAGCGGTCTGTGGTCATTCGGCCCGGCGGTGCTGCTGGCGGCGCTGACTGTGATCGCCGCGGTGCTGTCCAGCCAAGCCAGCGAGCGCCTGCGGATCCCGGCGCGCCGGCGTTCTTCCTGGTCGCTGCCGCCATCGCGTCGGATATCTGGCCGTGGATGGGAAGGCTCTCCTATGCCACGGTGGAGCAGGCCGTCCAGTGGCGCTGGCGGTCATCTTGTTCGACGGCGGCATGCGGATCGGCTGGCGGCGCTTCCGGTCAGCGGTGGCGGCGACCGTGTGGATCGGCGTCGCCGGCACTCTCGTCACTGCGGCGGCCGCCGCGGCGGCCCCTCATTACCTGTTCTCCTTCGGCTGGCATGCCGCGCTGCTGATCGGAACCGCGCTGGCGCCGACCGATCCCGCGGTGGTGTTTTCCGTGCTGGGGCGGCGGGAGATCGGCGGGCGCAGCGGCGTGCTGCTGCAGGGTGAGTCGGGAGCCAACGACCCGGTGGGTATCGCCCTGCTGGTAGCGCTGCTGGCGGCAACCGGCACCGGCGTGAGTGCCGCCGGTGAGGTGGCCGTGGAGTTCGCGGTCCAGATGGCGGTCGGCATCGCGGTCGGCGCGGCCGACGGCCGGCTGCTGTGGTTCATGCACCGGGTACCGCTGCCGAGCGAGGTCCTGTATCCCCTGCGGCTGCTCGCGGGAGCGCTGGCGATCTACGGGCTGGCGACCGTCGCCCACGGGTCAGGGTTCCTGGCCGTGTTCATCGCTGGCATCCTCGTCGGCGACGAACGTGCCCCCTACAAGGGTGAGATCACCCGCTTCCATTCGGTGCTGGCCAGCCTGGCCGAGATTGTCGCCTTCATGATGCTGGGCCTGACCATCCGGCTGTACGCCCTGCCGCAGGCGAGCGCCTGGCTGATCGGCCTGGCACTGGCGGCTCTGCTGGCGTTCATGATCCGGCCATTGCTGGTCGGCGCGCTGCTGTGGCCGGTCCGCCTGCGGACCGGCGAACGGATACTCGCCCTGTGGCCGGGCTCAAGGGCGCGGTCCCCATCCTGCTCGGGGCGTTCATCGTCCGGGCCGGGACCCCGGACGCGCCACGTATCTACGAGATCATCTTCGTCGTGGTGACGTTCTCGGTCATCATCCAGGGAGGGGCGGTGCTCGGGCTCGCCCGGCGGCTGAAGATCCCGCTGGCACCATCGAGCCGGAACCCTGGAGCCTGGGCATCCGCTTCCAGGAAGAACCCGAGAACCTGTACCGCTTCACCGTGCGCGCCGGAACCGCCGCCCTCACCGCGCCGATCAGCGATCTTCCGCTGCCAGAGAACACCTGGATCGGCTTCATCATCCGCAGCGGCCGCCTCATCCCCGCCCACGGCGGCACCATGCTGCAGGTGAACGACGAGGTCGTGGTGCTCGCCGAGGCAGAAAGGAACCCCGTCTGCGCGCGCTCTTCGGCGCCTAGCTGCGGCCCTTGCGGTGGCGGTGAGTGAGGAGCAGCAGCAGCGGCGGGTGCCCGCAGTTGAGGATCTCGATGCCGCCGCCGGGTGAGATCTGGGCCAGGACAGCCGTCACGAACTCCTCTTCAGATCCCTGACGCTCAAGACTCAGCTCTATCCGTGCCGCGATATCGTCAAGATCGCGCGCATCGTAGGCCGCTTCGCGGAACGCGCCCAGCACCACCGAAACTGTCCGCACCGCCGCCAGCCCTTTGCCCTGGACGTCGGCGACGATCAGCCGGACGTTCTCCGGTGTCACAACGACCTCATACAGGTCACCACCGATCCGCGCGGTGGCGGCGGCGGACATGTAACGCACCGCGAACGTGACCTGCCCCGCATCGGCGGGCACCGGCCGCAGCAGCACCTGATGGGCCGCTTCCGCCACGGCCCGCACGCTGGCCAGCTCGCGTTCCCTCTTCCCCCACCCCGCGCTGGCGAGGACACCCGCTGCGGTCACCCCGGCGATCGCGGCGAGGATGATGAGCCACTGGCGGAAGCCCAGGCGTTCGTCGTAGCCAGCCAGCAGCACCGACAGTGCCATAGCCAGCCCACCCACGAGGACTGTCTGGACCGGCCGGAACGAAACCGCCGCCAGCGCCGGGCCCAGGGCCAGCAACGGCAGGAACCCCATTCTCGGGCCGGCCAGGAGATCAACAGCAGCGACCATAGCCATGACCAGAAACGGCAGCATCACCAGCCTGGCCGCGCGCTGGGCGCAGCCTGCTTGGAAGCGGGATCTCCAGGCGCCATGACCACCAGCGGGCGGGCCAGCTCAGCCGCCGGCACCCGCATCCTGGTGGGCCCAAACCCTTGCCTGACTCTGGTCAGCGTCACCTGCTCTCTTGGCATTCACGAAGAGCCTGATGCCCTGAAATCTGTTCAGACCTGCTCGTATCGTCGCATCGCACAACCGTGGCTGCGGCGTAATCTGCAGGCCCTGATTGCATAGCCGGCCCTGGCGATCCGCCCGATGGCCAATCCTGATCTGACGGCAGCGGGGGGAGGGAAGGCCTTTGGCACCAGGCCTGGATGCTCCGCCCGGGCGCAACCCAGGTATCTGCCAGGTGGTGGCTGTCCCACGCGGAGCCGATTGCGCTACGGCAGCTGAACCGGACGGGTCGGCTACCGGGTCCTGGCCCGGCGTATCACTACTTGGCGCGGGCCGGAGGCTACATGAAGGCCGCAAGACCACTTCTGCCAGGCAACAGGAGGGTGTTGACTAGATATCGGGCCTGAACACGCCGGCCAGGACGGGGTGGGGCAGGTGTCTGGCATCGGCCGGGTCATTGTGGGGGCAAGCGGGTCGCCTGGGAGCGTCACCGCTCTCCGCTACGCGGAACTCTACGCCCGCGGCGGTGGGTCATGCTGCTCGCCGTCCACGCCTGGGTGCCGCCCGGTGGTGATCCTGACGAGCGGCGCCAGCCGTCGCCGGAACTGCGCCGCCTGTGGGAGGAAGCCGCCCGGCAGCGGCTGAGGGACGCGCTCTTCGCCGCGTGGGGCACCGGCCCACCAGGGCTGGATGCCCGGGCGGTGGTGCGGCGAGGCGAGCCGGGCCCGGTCCTGGCCTGCCGTGCCGACGACCTGCTGGTGGTGGGCGCGGGCAGGCGCGGGACGCTGGCCCGGCTGGGGTGGCAAGGTCACCCGCTACTGCCTGGCGCACGCACGCTGCCCGGTCCTGGCCGTTCCCCCGCCCGCCCTCGCCCGGCAGGCAGGCGGTGGCCTGCGGGCATTTGTGTACTGGCACCGGGAACTGACCCTGGAACGGGCTCTGCGCGAGTGGGAGAACGAGGCGCTGGATCACCACTGCCGGTGAAGACGTACGTTTGAGTGCTGGTGCTGGCCAGCCGGGAGCGCGCTCACGAACGGAAAGCTCCGCAGGCAGGCGCGCGCAATCCCCTACTGCGGAAGTGCCGCCAGGAATCGGCTGCCGCTGGCGGATCGGGCCGGATGGCCCTTGCCGGGTGCGGTTTGGGCCGGGTCTGCTGGTGGCATGAGGGTTATCGTGCCTGGTCGGCAGCTGAACGCGCCTCATGGCCTGGCGGCGCATGAGGTGGTGCTGCTGCTGGAGACCGACCCGGTCGATGGGCTCGCGGAGGCCGAGGCGCGGCGCCGGCAGGAGCATTTCGGGCCGAATGTTCTTCCGTCTGCGCGGCGAAGGGGGCCGCTGGCCCGCCTGCTGAGCCAGCTCCACCATCCGCTGATCTATGTGCTGCTGGTGGCCGGCGCGGTGACGCTGGCGCTTCGGGAGCCCGTGGACGCCACGGTGATCTTCGGGGTGGTCCTGGTAAACACGCTCGTGGGGTATGTGCAGGAGTCCAAGGCGGAGGCCGCGCTGGATGCGCTGCGGGCGATGTTGCACACCGACGTGCGGGTGGTGCGGGACGGGCGGGCACGCACGATGGCCTCGGAGGATCTGGTCCCGGGTGATCTGATGCTCGTGGAGGCCGGTGACAAGGTGCCCGCTGATCTGCGCCTGGTCAGGGAAACCGAGTTGCATGCTGACGAGTCAGCCCTGACGGGTGAGTCGGTGCCGGTGGTGAAGGACGAGGTGGTACTGCCAGCCGAGACCCCAGTGGCCGACCGGCGCAACATGCTGTATTCGGGAACCCTGATAACCGCTGGGGCCGGCGCGGGGATCACGGTGGCGACGGGGGCTCAGACGGAGCTGGGGGAGATCCACCGGCTGGTTGGCAGCGCGGAGGTGCTGGCCACCCCGCTGACCCGCAAGCTGGCCTGGTTCAGCAAGGTCCTGACGATGGTGATCCTGGCGCTGGCGGCGGTCACTTTCGTGATCGGCCTGGCGCGTGGGGAGAGCGCGAGCGGGATGTTCACCGCCGCGGTCGCGCTGGCGGTGGGCGCGATCCCGGAGGGGCTGCCGGCGGCGGTGACAATCACCCTGGCGATCGGGGTGGCGCGGATGGCCCGCCGGCGGGCGGTGATCCGGCGGCTGCCAGCGGTGGAAACCCTGGGCAGCACAACGGTGATCTGCTCGGACAAGACCGGCACGCTGACCGAGAACCAGATGACGGTGCAGGCAGTGCGTACCCCCGATGGCCGATATGAGGTTACCGGCACCGGCTACCTGCCCGACGGCGCCGTTGTCGATGTCACGGGGCAGCCTGCTGACCTGGCAGCCGATGAGGCGCTGCGCTGGTGCCTGCTGGCGGGGGCAGCCTGCAACGACGCGGCACTCCACGACGAAGGCGGCCACCCGGTGCTGTCGGGGGATCCGACCGAGGGGGCGCTGCTGGTAGCCGCGGGCAAGGCCGGGCTGAACCCAGGCGATGCGGCGGCCCTGTTTCCCCGCGCAGACATAATCCCTTTCAGCTCCGAACGGCAGTTCATGGCCACCCTGCATGAACACCGCCCAGACAGGCCTCCGGGTGACGGGAGCCGCCGTTACGTGGTCTTCGCCAAGGGCGCGGCGGAACGCGTCCTGGAGTTGTGTGACCGTGAGATGGCCGCCGACGGGACGCTGCGCCCCATTCGCGGCGACCGTGTTCTCCGGGCCGCTGGTGAACTGGCGTCCTCCGGGCTGCGGGTGCTCGCCATGGCGATGCGGTGGGCGGGCAGCCCCGGGGGGTTCGCCGATCAGCAGCCCGCTGCCGGCCCGGCCGGCGGCCCGCTGGTCTTCACCGGGCTGCAGGCCATGCTCGACCCGCCGCGGCCCGCCGCTGCTGCCGCCGTCCGCACAGCCCGGGAGGCAGGCGTGGCGGTCAAGATGATCACCGGCGACCATGCGGCCACCGCCACCGCCGTCGCCGGCCTGCTCGGCTTGCTGAATGGCAGGTACGACGGTGACGTGCTCACTGGCGCGGAACTGGCGGCGCTGCCGGCCGCTGAGTATCCGGACGCGGTGGAGCGGGCGGCAGTGTTCGCCCGGGTGTCGCCGGAGCAGAAGCTGCGCCTGGTGGAGGCGTTTCAGTCGCGCGGCGAAGTGGTGGCCATGACCGGCGACGGGGTGAACGACGCCCCGGCGCTGCGCCGCGCGGACATCGGGGTGGCGATGGGCCGGGCCGGCACCGAGGTGGCCAAGGAAGCCGCCGACATGGTGCTGACCGACGACGACTTCGCCACCATCGAGGCCGC
>JBLMWU010000286.1:0-45546 GCA_050257395.1 Gemmatimonadota bacterium
CGGTCAGCTCGATGCCGTGGCGCACCGCGAGGTCGGAGCAGGCCGAGCTGATCACCCCGCTGCCGCCGATGAAGAGGACTTTGAGAGCGCTCACATGCTCACCATAAGCCGGGTGCCCACCCGCGGCCATACCGCCGCGGGCGGGCACCCGGCCCCTGCGCCATTTCCCGGCCCGCCGGGCGGGCCATTCAGTAGCTGAACGTCGTGGCCCCGTCGTCGCCGATCCACTCCCACAGCTGGACCGTGCCCCCGAGCTCGGCGCTGGTCAGCAGCATCCCCTTGTCGAGCTGCTTGGCGTTGAAGCAGACCGGGCAGACCATGTACTTCCCGCCGGCCCGCTCGTACCGGGCCAGCAGGTCGCGCAGGGGCGGGCAGCCCTCGCACGCGACGCCGGTGGCCACGCCGTCCAGGGCCAGCCGGACCGCCTCCTTGGTCTGGAACATCAGGGTCGGCCGGCCGGACTCGGCGGCGCCGACCGCGACCAGGAATGCCACCGTGACCTTTTCCGGGTCCTCCAGGCCGGTGGTCAGGCTGATGACCGCTTTTCCGCTCATGGGTGCCTCATTTCCTCAGTTCGCTCGTCAGGGTGATCGGTGGACTGGCTGCGCGCGGGGTCAGGTGGCGGGCAGGAAGCCGGAGCAGAGCACCCGCAGGCTGGCGATCGCGCCGCCGTGCAGCCTGCAGTAGGCCTGCTGCTCGACGACCCAGGCGCCGTCCGGGTTGGTGACCCGGAGCCGGTAGCTCAGCCGGATGGTGCTCTCCGCGACCGGGACGGTTTCGGCCCACTCGACCCGCTCGATCACGTCGGACGGCTCGAACCAGGCGCCGAGGATCACGTCGTGGACGACCTCGGCGGGGGTGCTGGCCTCCCAGAACCGGCGGGGCGTCAGCCCCCGGAACTCGACGTGGCTGCCGAACAGGGCCAGCAGGGCGCTGGCGTCCCGGGCGGCCAGCGCCTCGGTGAGGCGCTGCGCGAGGTGCCGGCCGGCTACCTCGCCGGCCAGGGCCGGGTGATCTTCGGTTCTCATGACCGTCCTCCTGCGGTGTGCCGCTGCGCCCCAGAATTGCCGCCGGGCCCGGCGCTGGCATCCGTGCGCAGCACGGATCTTTCCTCCGTGCCGTCTGCGAGGATTCGCTCATGGAGCCGTCAGGACAGGCCCGGCTCGCGGCCGCCGGGGTCACCGCGCGGGAGGCCGAGGTCCTCGCGGTGATCGGCGGGCGGCTGACCAACCAGGAGATCGCCGCCCGGCTGTTCATCTCCGTGCGGACCGTGGAGAGCCACGTGTCCGCGCTGCTGCGCAAGCTCGGCCTGCCCGGCCGGCCCGCGCTGATCGAGCTGGCGCAGCAGCTCGCCGCCGGGCCCGCCCTGCCGGTGCCGCCGACCAGCTTCGTCGGCCGCGACGCGGAGCTGGCCCGGCTGCGGGAGCTGCTGGCGGCCAGCCAGCTGGTGACCCTGACCGGGCCCGCGGGCTGCGGCAAGACCCGGCTGGCGCTGGCGGCGGCCCGGGCCTGGCCGGGCGAGACCCGGGTCGCCGAGCTGGGCCCGGCGACCGCGGCCGACGCCAGCGCGGTGCTGGCCGGGGCGCTGGGCATCAGCTACGAGGCCGGCGACCTGGCGGTCGCGGCCCGGGTCGCGCTGGCCGGGCGTGATCTGCTGATCGTCGCCGACAACTGCGACCACGTCATCACCGCCGCGGGCGAGCTGCTCACCGCGCTCACCCGGGCCGTGCCGGGGCTGCGGATCATCGCGACCAGCCGGCAGCCGCTCGGGGTGAGCGAGGAGCACGTGCTGCCGGTGCCGCCGCTGGCCGGGCCGGCCGACGCCCGGCCGGCGTCGGTGGCCGGCTCCGCGGCGGGCCGGCTGTTCCTGGACCGGGCGCAGGCCGCGGCCCCGGAGTTCCGCCTCGACGCTGTGACGGCGCCGCACGTCGCCGCGATCTGCCGCCGGCTCGACGGCCTGCCGCTGGCGATCGAGCTGGCCGCCGCGCGGGCGCGCAGCCTGGACGTGGCGGCGCTGGCGGACAGCCTCACCGACCAGGTCCAGCTGCTGGCGCAGCCGGGGGGAGCCGGCCGGCACCGGTCGCTGGCCGCCGCGATCGAGTGGTCCTGGCAGCTCCTCGACGAAACCGAGCGCGACCTGCTGAGCCGGCTGGCGGCCCTGCCGGGCGAGTTCACGCTGGCGCTGGCCGAGGCGGTGACGCCGGGCCTGGCTGCTGGCGGCCTGCGGGCGGCACTGCTGCGGCTGGCCGACCGGTCACTGGTCAGCGTGCTGCTGGGCGGCGGCCCCGCCCGGTACCGGCTGCTCGGCGTCATCCGGGCGTTCGTGGCCGGGCGCGCACCCGGCCCGGCCGCGGAGGTGCGGCGCGCGCACGCGCACTACTTCAGCGCGCTGGCCGCGGCGGACGCGCGGGCGCACTGCCAGCCCGCCACGGCCGGGCCGCCCGCGGCGGAAGGCCCGCCGTTCGACGAGGTGAACTACCTGGCCGCGCTGGCCTGGGCCGCCGACGCCGAGCCGCCGCTGGCTGACCGGCTGCTGACCGACCTCAGCCAGCTCATCGAGGTGCAGCCGAGCAGGCGCGCCATCGAGGCCATCCGCGCCGTCGCGGAGCGCACCGGTGCGCAGTGGAGCAGCGAGGCGCTGGCCCGGGCCGGGCTCGCCCTCACCTACCTCGACCTGGCCGGCGCCGCGGAACTCGCCCGCCGCGCCGCCAGCCGGGCGGCGAGCGACCGGGACCGCGGCTACGCCCGCTGGGTCACCGGGTGGCTGCACGCCTACCGGCGGCAGGAGTCAGCCGCGCTGGAAAGCCTGGACCAGGTCATCGCCTACGCGGGCAACGGGGTGGACCCGTGGCTGGAGGCGTCCGCCTGGCAGGGCCGCGGCCTGGCCCGCACCCGGACCGCGGACGCGTTCGCCGACTGGGAACGGGCCGTCACCGCGTTCGTGGTGGCGGGCGACCTGGCGCATGCCAGCAACGTCCGGTACTTCCTGGCGTCACGGGCCGTGGAGGCGGGTGAGCGGCTCGCCGACGTGCCGGTCTGGCTGCGGGAGTGCGAGGCCTACGCGGGCAGCCGCGGCTGGCGGCACGAGCTCGCCCACATCCACCGGGTGCAGGCCGTGTATGAGCGGATGCAGGGGCGGCCGGCGGAGGCGCGGGGGCTGCTGGAGCGCTGCCTGCCGGTGTTCCGGCAGGCGGGCGACTTCCGCTGCACCGCCCGCACCCTGCTGGAACTCGGCGCGCATCACCGGGAGGGTGAGCCCGCCGCCGCCGCGGACCTGCTGCTGCAGGGGCTGGGCATGGCGATGATCGCGGGTGACGGCCCGCTGCGGGCCCGGATCCTGGCCGCGCTCACCCGGGCGGCTGCCGCGGCCGGCGACCTGCCGCTGGCCGCCCGCGCGTTCGGCACGCTGAGCGGGGAGCAGCCCGCCGGCAGCGGGGACGACACGCTGCCGGCGGAGCTGGTGGAGACGCTGCGGGCCCCGGCCTATGCCACGTTCGTCGCCGAGGGCCGGGCCGGCGGCCCGGCCCTGCTCGGCACCCGCTACCCGCGCTTACCGGCGGCCCGCAGCCGGCTCAGCGGGCCGGCCCGGCGAGCGGGCGGATCAGGGCGGCGGTCGCCACCACCGCGGGCAGCGTCCACCAGCGCAGGTACGCGGCGATGTGCAGCAGCGGGCCGAACCCGGTCTGCACCAGCCGCAGCACCCCGAAGGCCAGCATGATGACGGCCAGGTAGGTGGCCGCTGCCTTGAGGATGATCATGTGCGCGCGCACACGGCGGGTCCGCCGCGCGACGGCCGTCACGATGAACAGCGCGCAGGCGAAGGCCGCCAGCCGCCCGGCCAGGGAGGTGACCGCGCTCCCCGCCGACGACCAGGCGGCCAGCGGGTCCGGCAGCCAGGACGTGAACTGGGTGATGGTGCCCTGCAGGTCACGGGCGGCGACCAGCCAGCGGAACGAGGCGGCCCCCCGCCGCTGCGCCAGCGCCGTCCGGCTCGCCACCTCGGCCAGCGTCACGACGACGAACAGCAGCGACAGCCGCGACCAGCGGCGCAGGCTGGCCTGCCGGACCAGCGGCCACCGGTCGGAGGCCAGCGCCATCCGGGCGGACCTGGCCCGGTAGCGCTGGGCCACGGTCAGCCGGGGCGGGCCGGGCCGGGCCGCCTGCGGCGGCGCCACCGGCCGGGAGACGGGCGCGGGCGCGGGTGGCCGCGGCGCCGCCCGCCGGGCGTTCAGCAGCGTGGTCACGTGGCCTCGCTGCTGCTCGATGCGGGTCTGGATGAGGGCCGCCGCGGGCGCCGGCAGCCAGTCGTTGAGGCGGGGCACCCCCGCGTGCCCGCACTCGCGGATGACCTCCGCGAGCGTGGCGCGCTGCGCCGGGTCGGACCGCAGGCAGCGGGCGACCAGCGCGCGCAGCCCCGGCGGCACGTCCCCGAGCCCGGGCGAGCTGCCCGGCCCGGCGGGCCCGGCGCCCGGCAGCGACTGCTGCGGCGTCTTGCCCGTCGAGGCGTAGATCAGCACCCCGCCGAGGGAGTACACGTCGCTCGCCCCGGTCACGTCCTGCCCCGTGAGCTGCTCGGGCGACATGTAGTTGATGGTGCCGAGCAGCTGGTCGGTGGCGGTCAGGCCGATGCCGTCCAGGGCCCGGGCGATGCCGAAGTCGATGACCCGGGGCCCGGTGACGGACAGGATCACGTTGGCGGGCTTGAGGTCCCGGTGCACGATCCACCGGGAGTGGATGTCGCTCAGCGCCTGCGCCAGCCCGGCCGCGAGCGCCCGCACGCTGGCGTCGGGCAGCGGGCCGTACTCGGAGACGAGCTGGGCCAGGGTCGGCCCGGGAATGTACTCGGTGGCGAGCCACGGGGTGCGCTCGTCGACCCCGGAGTCCAGCACCCGCGCGGTGAACGGGCCGCTGACCCGCTGGGCCACCTCGGCCTCGCGCCGGAACCGTTCCCGGAACGCGGTGTCCCCGGCGAACTGCGGGTGCATCACCTTGACGGCCACCTGGCCGCCGCCGGGGGTGACACCCAGGTACACGCGGCCCATGCCGCCGTGCCCGAGCAGGCCGATGAGCTGGTGCGGGCCGAGCCGCTCCGGGTCACCCGGGCCCAGCGGCTGGATCAGGAGCTCGGTCAAAGCGCCCTCCGTTTCCGCACGGGAGGGGGTCCCGCTGCGGGTACGCAAAGCCAAGCAGGAATCGCAATAGTAAGCCGCCCGGCGGTGCGGCAGCGCCTGCCGGGAGGCAATTTCCAGATGTCTGGAAGCCGGGCGCAAACCGTTGACCTGCGCCGCCGGGTGTCCTAATCCTCGAAGGACCCGGTGCCGCGTGAGCGCCGTGGGGAGGATAGCGCCGCGCGAGCGGCGTGTGGCGCAAGAGGAGCGTACGGATGAGTGACCGGGGGCCCCGCCCGCCGCGTGCCCCGATGCCGAGGCGGACCCGCAGGCGCTGGCTGATCGCTGGCGGCGTGGCCGCCGGCTGGACGCTGCTGCTCTACCTGACCGGCTCGCTGGTCGCCGGGACCGCGCTGCTGCTGTTCCTCGCGGCCATCGGCGTCCTCGGCGTCCTCGGCCTGCGGGCGCTGGGGATCGGCCGCTCGCACCCGTGGGTGCAGCAGGCCCGCAGCCGCCCGTGGCGGGACGGCCAGGAGGTGCTGCAGCTGGCGCTGCGGCACCTGCCCGAGGTGTTCGTCATCACCCCGGGCGGCTCGCTGCTCGCGCCGAACGCGGTCGAGCTGTGGCTGCACCCGGACGACCTCAGCTCGCTGTGCGAGGTCATGGACATCGACCTGGTCAACGCCAGCGCCGCCGAGGTGTACGCCGAGCAGGTCGCCGCGCACGGCGCCCGGTTCGCCCGCCCCGGCGCCCCGGAGGTGTGGGTGACCGGCGAGCCGTCCGTGCCGCGGGGCCGTTACCGGCTGCGGCAGGCCCGCCCGGTCGACGCGGAGCCCGGCTGGCAGCCCGGTCTCCAGCTCGTCCCGTCGGGCGCCCCGGCGGCCGCGGCGGCGGTCCCGCCCGGCGTTCCCGTTCCCCCTCATGACGACGCCCGGCCGCTGCCGCGCCGCGCGCCGCGCGCCCCGGCCGGCGCCTGGCCGTTCGCCCAGGACGGTCTCACCCGCGGCGAGTCCGCACAGGCCGCGACCGCCGGCCCGAGCCTGCCCACGGTCGCCGAGAAGCGCGGCGCGCCGGTGCTGCGGCTGGTCACCGGCGACTCGGTGACGCAGACCCAGCAGTCCGGCGCCCGGGCGGGGCGCGGGCACGTGGAACTGGCGCTGCCGGAGGTGATGACCGTCTCCCGCGAGCACGCCCGGTTCACCTACTCCGGCGGGCAGTGGTGGATCGAGAACCTGGGCCGCAACGGCGTGACCATCAACGGCGCCCGGCTGGAGGGCCAGCGCCCCGTCCGCGGCGGGGACGAGATCCGCTGGGGCGCGGCGGCGGACGCGCCCGTGTCCAGGGTGGAGATCGGCTGACGCCGTTTCCTGCGGGGGACCGGCTGCCGCGGCTGCCGGCCACCCGCTGCCGCCGGGCATGATGGGTGCGTGAACCGTGACAGCAGGGGCGGCGCCGCGGCCGGACCGGCCAGGAGCCAGCTCCTGATCTGGCCGCGGGAGGCGGCCGCGTGGGTCAGCTGCCCGGCCGACGAGATCACCTGGCTGGACCGGGCCCTGCTGTCCGGCAACGAGGACCTCACCCTGCACCGTCCGCCGCGCTGTGCGGGCCTGCGCCACGTGCACCGCCAGTGGGAGCTGTTCAGCCGCGACACCACCCACGAGGTGTACCTCGCGCCGCACGAGGACGAGACGCCGCTGGATCACCAGGCGGTGCAGCTCGCGGCGAGGCACGTGCTGCCGGTGGCGCCGGCCCAGCACTACGAGACGCTGCCGATCGTGCTGGAGGCCGGGTCCTGGCTGGTCAGCGTCGGCACCTGGGTGCTGCCGCTGCGGCTGGAGGGAGTGGTCTGGCCCGGCGGGCAGCCGCCGGTGTCACCCGGCCTGGAGCAGCCGCCGACGCAGGAAGGCCGCGTGCGGCGGTCCGGCCCGGGCGGCCGGGGCAGCCCGCCCCGGCCGGAGGCGGCCGCGGAGGTGCGCGCCTACTTCGAGCGGAACACGACCGCCCGGATGGCGATGGCGCTGCACTACCAGGAGTACATCCTGGGCAGGCCTGCCCCGCAGCCGCTGCCGATGGGCGGGGTGGCCATCGCGCTGGACCTCAGCGGTGAGGGCGCGGTGTCGGACTACAAGAAGCTGCTGCAGGACCTCATCTGGGCCGAACGCGGCCACCCGCGGGAACTGCCTGAGTTCCTGCTGGCCAATGGGCTGCTGACGCGCGCCGACCTGGATCTGGCGCGGCAGCAGGCGCTGGAGAACGAGCGCAGCGGCAAGAGCGAGCTGACCCGCCAGCGGCTGCGGTACCTGAAGAAGAAATAGCCACCGCAGGCCATTGGTGCCGCGGAAACCCCGCGACCGCAGCGTGCGGTATGCCATTGTTCTCCCGGGATTCTGCCGTTCTGGACCAGAATGAGGGTAAGCAATGGCGCTTCGTGACTCCATGCGTGAATCGGCCGCTCAGCATCTCCAGCCTGGTGAGACCATCCAGGCGGTCATCGGCGCGCAGACCGCGAGCCAGTGGCTCGCGGGCCTGACCGGCGTGTTCGTGTTCCTCAGCCTCAACCGGTACCGGATGATCGTGGTCACCCCGGCCCGGACCGTGGTGCTCGACACCGGCAAGGTCAGCATGAAGAAGGCCCGCGGGGTGGTGACCGAGCTGCCGCGGTCCACCCGGCTCGGCCCGGGGACCGGCCTGTGGCACCGGATCCCGGCCGGCGGCGAGAACCTGCGGGTGCACCGCCGGTTCTTCAAGGACATCGAGGCCGCCGACGCCGAGCTGGCCGCGGTCTGACCCGTCCGGGAGCGGCACCTCGCGGCCCCCGGCTGAGGGGTCCCGCGGGTGCCGCTTCCGAGGGCGGGGACCCGGGCGGGTACTCGCCGTGGCGGGGAGCAGCTGGTTCTATGGCCCTATGACGGGATCAGCGGGGGCCGCTTCCGCGGGGCATGACACGGCGCCACTTGAGTTCCAGGTGCGGGGGCAGCGGGTCGCGGGCCTGCTGCGCACCCCGCGCGGCGCGGCCGGGCCGCTGCCGGGGGTGGTGCTGACCGGCCCGTTCACCGGCGTGAAGGAGCAGGTGGTCTCGGTCTACGCCCGGCGGCTGGCCAGCCAGGGGCTGGTCACGCTGGTCTTCGACCACCGCGGCTTCGGCGCCAGCGAGGGTGAGCCGCGCCAGCACGAGGATGCCGCGGGCAAGCTGGCGGACCTGCGCGCCGCCACCAGCGCCCTCGCCGCCCAGCCGGGCGTGGACGCGGCCCGGCTCGGCTGCGTGGGGATCTGCCTGGGCGGCGGCTACGCCCTGCGGCACAGCGCCTTCGACCCGCGGATCCGGGCGGCCGCGTTCGTGGCCGCGGCCTTCAACGACCCGCGCGCCATGCGCGAGGGCATGGGGGAGGACGGCTACCGGGCGCAGCTGCGGCGCTTCGCCGAGGCCGACCAGCGTGAGTTCGGCACCGGTGAGCCCGAGTACCTGCCCGCGGTGGACCGCGACGGCGGCCCGGCGGCCATGCCGGGCCGTGAGCCCTGGGACTACTACGGCACCGGCCGGTCCGCGGCGCCCGGCTGGCAGAACCGGGTCACCCTGCTGTCCATCCGCGAGCTGCTCACGTTCGACGCCGCGATCGGCGCGGACTTCCTGGCGGGCACGCCCGCGCTGTTCATCCACGGGCGGCGGGACGACTTCTGCTCGCCCAGCGCCGCCGAGGGCGTCTGCCAGCGGGCCCAGACGGGCGACAAGGAGTTCGTCTGGCTGGACACCTCGAACCACATCGACCTCTACGACAACCCGGTCTTCGTGGACCCGGCCGCCGCGCACCTGGCCGGCTGGCTGCTCAAGCGGCTCTGATCCGCTCCCCGCCTTGCCACCGCGCGGCCGTCGGCGTACTCTGACGATATATCGTGATCGTATCGCGAGTAGATCTTGCGGGGGTAGGGATGTCTGCAGCAGGTGCGCCGGCCGGCGACTTCGGCGCGTGGTTCTCTGATGCTGGTGAGTGCGGCCGTGACCTGCTCGGTCATCTCCGGGGCGCCTTCCGGGTGATGGCTGGCCCGGGCGGCCCGGGGGCGGGCCCGGGCTGGCGGGGCGGGCCGTACCGGCGGCGCACCCGGGCGGCCTGGGCGCCGGGTGACTGGCCGGGCGGGTTCGGCGGGCCGCCCTGGGGGCCGTGGCCCGGGCAGCCGGGTTTCCAGCGCGGGCCGAAGGCCAGCCGAGGCGACGTCCGGGCCGCGATCCTGGCGCTGCTGCGCGAAGGCCCGCGCAACGGCTACCAGATCATGTCCGAGATCGAGGAGCGCAGCGGCGGCGCCTGGCGGCCCAGCCCCGGCGCCGTCTACCCGGCGCTGCAGCAGCTCGCCGACGAAGGGCTCATCGAGGCCGAGGAGTCCAGCGGCCGCCGCACGTTCAGCCTCACCGAGGCCGGCCGCCGCCACATCGAGGAGCACCCCGAAGCGGCCCGCGCCGCGTGGGAGTCGATGGCGCCCGGCGAGCCCGGGGAGGTGCCGGGCCTGTTCGCGCAGGCGGCACGGCTGGCAGGCAGCATCGTCCAGGTCGCGCACGCCGGCACGCCGGCGCAGGTCCGCGAGGCCGAGGCGCTGCTGGAGCAGACCCGCCGCCGGATGTACCAGATCCTGGCCGGCGACGACGTCAGCGACGAAGACGACGAGCAGTAACGGGGAGCAGCAATGGACGATCACATCCGCGTCTCCGACGCCGACCGGGACCGGGTCGCCGGCCGGCTGCGGGAGCACTTCGCCGCGGGCCGGCTCACCCAGGACGAGCTGGACGAGCGGGTCTCGGCGGCGCTGAACGCCCGGACGTTCGGGGAACTGCGCGGCGTCCTGGCGGACCTGCCCGAGCCCGGGTCCGCGCCGCCGCGGCCCGGCCCGTTCCCGCAGCAGGTGCCGCCGGTGTGGCTGGCGCGCCGCCGCGGCCCGCGCTTCCTGCCGGTGCTGCTGCTGGTCCTGCTGCTGGCGCTGATCCTGCCGGGCGGCCACTGGTTCTTCTGGGGGTTCTTCCCCTTCCTGTTCGTGTTCTGGACGGCCGCCTGCCTGGCCGCCATCGTCGCCATGACCCGGTTCCGGCGGCATCACCACCACCGGTGGGACGGCGGCTGGCATCCGCACGGCTGACCGGGGCGCCAGCCCGTTCACCATCACCGGGGGCGGTACCGGCGGCTGACCGCGCCCCGGGTCACAGCCCGGTGACGGTCGCCTGCGCCGGATGCTCCACCGTGAACCGGTACCGGACCGTGGCGGCCGCCCCGCCGTCCAGCGACAGCTCCCAGGTGAGCTCGCCCAGGTCATCCTGGCTGGCCGGGGCCGGGCTGGCGTCGCGCAGCCGCACCTTGATCTCGCCGTCGGTGGATACCGGGATGTGGTCGTGGACGCTGACCCGGGCGGTGCCCGCGCGGTGGTTCTCCACCGTGATCTCGTAGCCGATGTCGATGGTGCGGGTGCCGCCGATCACCGCCTTGCCGGTGGCGCGGCGGCGCAGCTCCCGTTCCACCCGGAGCTGGTCGTCCACTCCGAGCTGCAGCTCGAACTCCTCGCCCGCGGCGACCGTCTCCAGGGCGGTCTCGCCGACGAACTGCGCCTCATGGAACACCCGCGCCGGGCCGGGCAGCAGCAGCAGCGGCGAGCTGTTGGTGACGGTCGCGCGCAGGTACGCCTCCGGGGCGAGCACGGGCACCACCAGATGGTCGAGCGCCGCGTCCAGATCGAACCTGGCCACCATGGTCTTGTGCGGCCCGCCGTCGGCGGGCACCGCCAGCGGGCGCTGGACCCGGTAGACCACGCCCGCGCCGGCCTCCCCGAACTCCGCCTGCAGCACCGCCGCCTCCGGCGCGGCCGCCCCGGGCGCCGGCGCGCCGGCCATGGGCGGCGGCACCGGCCCTTCGGCCATGGCGTGCATCACCCGGCCGCGGGCCGCCATGGGCCGGGGGGTGGGCGCGGCCCGGCCGATGTACCAGGGCTGCAGCTCCGGCAGGGTCTGGTGGGCGCCGCGCCGGGTGGTGGACAGCACCAGCTCCACCGCGGGCCAGTCCTCACCGGTGTGCTGGGTGACCTCCGCGAGGTAGGAGATGGCCAGCCGCTCGCCGGTGAGCACCAGGTCGTAGAGGGGACGCCAGGAGGCGCCGGTCACGTGGTAGGACAGCTCCAGCTCGGCGTCGGTGGCGCTGGCGGCGTCCAGGACCGCGGACACGGCGGTGAACTCGGCTGGCCGGCCGGCTCGCCTTTCAGCGTCGGCCAGGCGCTGCTCGGCGGCCTCGAGCTCGCGGACCGCGGCGCGCTTGCGGGCGGCGATGTCGCGCTGGCTGCCCAGGGCGTTCGCGGTGCTGGCCGACAGGTGACCCGCCATCCGGGACAGGTCCTCGTTGCTGGCCCGGCCGAAACTGACCGCCCGGGCCAGCGCGGTCGCAGCGGCCTCGGACAGGTAGCCGAGGAAGCCAAGCCGGGCCTGCTCGGCGGCGTCCTCGTCATCGAGCGCCTGGACCGCGTCACGGCACCGGTCGGCCTCGGCGCGCAGCCGGGCGGTCTCCTCGCGGAGCGGGTCGGTCCCGTAGCCGCGGTGGACCTCGACGTTCAGGAGGGTCAGGTCCTCGCCGCGGGCGGCGATGCGGACCGACGCGGGGTCCACGGCCGCGGGCAGGCCGCCGATGACGACCGGCCGCTGGCCGGGCGCCAGGCGCACCTGGCCTTTGCGCACCACCAGGGCGCCGTCCCGGAAGACGGTCACCCCGGAGATCGGCGCGTCCAGGTCGATGACCTCGGTCATGGGGGCACGGTATCAATGAGGTTCCATCGCGGCTGTCGTCCTGCCTTCCTGTGCATCCAGAAGCTGAATCAGACGGCCGGCCTCCTGGTCAATGTGCGGGTTTTTCCCGGGGCCCTCACGCCCGCCGGGCACACCGGCCGGGCATGGCTCATGATCAGGACATCAGCCGCCGGGCTATCGGGGAAGGGCCTCTGGTAATACCCGTTCAAAGCCCTACAGAATGGTGCGCGGCGGCCGCCCGGGACGGGCTCGATGGCCGCGGGGTCACCGTCCGGGCAGCAGCACGCTCAGGCAGGTGACGCAGCCTTCGAGCTTCTCGAACTCGCTGATGTCCACCACGACCGGGGTGAAGCCCAGGTCGTCCAGGAGCCCGGCGGTGCGGGGTGCGGACGCGGCGATCAGCACCCGGTCCCCGCCGAGCGGGACGACATGGCAGCCGGCCTCTTCCTCCACCGGGCGGACCGCCGGGAACAGCCCGGCCGGCACCAGCCGCGGCAGCAGCAGGAACGTGCCGTCGGGCAGCGCGGTCACCGCGGACTTGAGGTGCAGCACGCCGCGCAGCGGCACGGCGATCACGGTGCGGCCCAGCGGGGCCAGCAGCGCGCGCAGCTGGCGGATGCCCGCGCCGTTGGTGCGCCCGCCGCGCCCCACGTACACGGTGCGGCCAGCCTGCAGCACATCGCCACCGTCGAGGGTCCCCGGCTCCTGGATCGCGGCGGTGCGCAGGCCCAGCGACCGGAGGCTGCCGGCGGCGCCGGCCACCTCGGCCCGGCGGGCCGGCGCGCCCGGCCGGCCCAGCACCGCCAGGTCCTCGCAGACCACCGCCGTGTCTTCGATGAAGACCGAGTCCGGGCAGTCCTCAGCGGCCGGCGCCTGCTGGATCGTCCAGCCGCTGCCGGCCAGCGCATCGGCGTACGCCGCGTGCTGGGCCCGGGCCAGGGCCACATCCACCTGGGTCCGCCTGATGTGGGTGACGATGCCCTCGGCCAGCCTGCTGCTGGGCGCGCGGACCAGGGCCGTGCCGTACACCGATCGCCCCCTTACCGGGATGAGTGCTCTGATCATTTCAGCGCCGGAGTGATCACGGAGCCCACCGCGCGGCCGCGCGCGTGCCCGCGATTCAGGGACGGGCGCTGTTGCCTGCCAGCGTCCAGCCGACGAGCGCATTGGCGTGCCCGTGCCCCATGCCGTGCCCGGACTTCAGATAGCCCACGATCGCCATGTGCTGATCCAGGCCGCAGCCCGCGATTATCTGCTGCCACTCCGCGATCGAGCGCCCGTACTTCTTCTCAATGGACGGGAAGTACGAAGCAGGTCCCTGCTTCGGCCATGGCGGCGCGTGCTCGGTCATGGTGATTGTTCCTCTCTGGCTCCCACGGGTAAGACGTGCCGCCCGGGCCGATCTCATCGCCCGGGCGATCAGCCGCTGCGGCAGGTTACCGGCGGCCAGCGGGACTGGAGGTGAGGAGGTGGCCGCCGAAGAACGCCAGCCACAGGATGATCGGGAAGACCACCCACCGTTCGGCGCCGCCGATGCCGATGGCCTTCACCACGGGGCTGCTGCCGCCCAGCTCGGCTGCAAGGAGCGCCACCAGCGAGAGCAGGCCCGCCGACAGCGACATGAACCGGAACGGTGCCGGGGTCACCCTGAAGACCGCGATCGCCGTCAGCGCCGAGAACACGAAGGTGATCAGGGCGACAATGGGATGCGGGCCCGTGTTGCCAGGGAAGATTCCCACGCCGAGGGTGCCGGCACCGAAGAGCGCGGACACCACCGCGAGCACCCGGTCCTGGTAGATCCGCCACAGGGCGAACGCCCCGGCCAGGAGCAATACCCCGGCGATGAGCATCGTGGTATCGAAGATCATCGCGGAGGGCTGCGTCACCAGCCCCTGCGGCGGCCTGGTGCCGCCCAGGTCGCTGATCTCCCGCCGTGCCGAATAGTGCCGGACGACCGGGTACTTCGTTTCGGCGGTAACGATCCCCATCAGCAGTGCGAACCCCGCCGATGAATACAGAACGCCCGCTGCGTACGCCAGCCGCTGGCGGATAACAGCCGTCATGAAATCCACTCGCCCCCCGGGAACCCGAAGTCTTCGCCCCGCTAGACCCGATCGTGGAATCTCTGGAGCGCACGCAGCCAGAGGCAAAGGCCGGTACCCCCCGTGACATTCGCCTCCCTCCGGGTTCCTGGGCCGCGGGGGTCTGGGTTCAGTGCTGTGTCAGCGGGAGTCCTCGCTGGCACAGGGGGCAGCCGGTGGCGGGCCAGACCTGGCTGTCCAGGGTGGCCAGAGCGTGCAGCGGCAGCCCCAGCGTTCCGGCTGCGAAAGCGCTGGCCTGGCCGAGGGCCAGCAGAGCCGCAACAGCAACCGGGGCCGCTCCTGCTGCGCGGAGTTCTTCGTGGCTGGCCCGGACGGCTGTGCCTGCGTTGATCGCGTCGTCCACGAGCGCGATGCGCCAGCCGCTGAGCTGGCCCCGGAGAGCGGCGGGGATGCGGCGGCCGGCGGCCCGGTCCGGGTACGCGGGCAGGAAGGCCGTGTCCAGGGCGAGCGCCAGCTGCTGGGCGAGGAACGCGCCGCCTGACCACGGGCCGCACACGGCTGCCGGCTCATACCGGCGGAGCTCGCTGGCGAGCTGCTGGATGGCGGGGGCGAGGCGGGCCGGCCGCAGGAACAGGCTGTCGAGGTCGAGCCAGAGGTCGCCGTGATAGCCCGTGCCCAGGTCGAAGTGACCGCGCCGGGGGCGGGCCAGCTCGCTCACATCTGTGTCCACGAGCGCATGGTCGCACGCCGCGCCGCCGGCACGCTGACAGCGAACAGGCAGGCAGGTGCCCGGGGCCGCCGGGTCTGGCACGATGGCTGCGTGGGATACGTGCTGGCTCAGGTCAACATCGGGCGGCTGCTCGCACCCGTGGACAGCCCGCAGCTCGCCGAATTCATGGCTGCGCTCGACCCGGTCAACGCGCTCGCTGACGCCGCGCCCGGATTCCTGTGGCGGCTGCAGACCGACGAGGGCAACGCCACCGCGGTCCAGGCCTTCGAGTGGGACGTGGCGGGCAGCGCGGGCGTCATCATGAACATGTCGGTGTGGGAGTCGGTGGACGCGCTCGCCGCGTTCGTGTACTCCGCTGAGCACCTGGCCGTCCTGCGGCGGCGCCGGCAGTGGTTCCAGCGGATGACCGAGGCCTACACCGCGCTGTGGTGGGTCGGCCGCGGCACCACGCCGTCCACCGGCGACGCCGAGGAGCGGATCCGGCACCTGCGGGCGCACGGGCCCACACCGCACGCGTTCACGCTCCGGGTCCACTTCCCGCCGCCGGACGACGCCGAGCCGGGCCCGCGGGCCGGCCGCGACGACTGGCTCTGCCCCGCCTGAAGCCATGCTGACATTCGGGGTGGTCGTGCTGGGTGTCACCGACCCGGACCGGGCGGTGGCGTTCTGGCGCCGTGCGCTGGGCTATGACCTGCGCCAGGACGGGTTCGGCGGGTGGGCACGGGTACTCGTCCCGCCGGACGGCCGCGGCGCCAGCATCGCGTTCCAGCGCAGCCAGACGCCCCCGGACCCGCATCCGCGCCACCATCTGGACCTGCATGTCGCCAGCCCGGCCGAGCAGGAAGCGGAAGCCGAGCGCCTGGTCTCGCTCGGCGCCGAGCGGGTCGACTGGGATCTCTTCCCGGAGGACCCGGACTTCATCGTGCTGGCGGACCCGGACGGCAACCGCTTCTGCATCGTCGATCTGAGCCACGAGCACGGCTGACCCGCTCACCCGGGGTATGGCACTGGAGAGGGCGGGTGGCCCGGCCGGGAGCCCGCCGGGGGATCACATTGCCAGCGGGGGGTTCCGTGATCACGCTGCACCAGGACGCGGACATGGCGGCGCAGCTCCAGCGCACGCTGATCGGGGCTTATGACGGCGCGGCCGATCTGGGGGAGGCCATGGCCACCGCGGAACGGGTCGCGCCCGGCGACTACGGGCACTGGCACGCGGCGTGGGCGCACACCGCCGCGGTGGCGGAGGCCGCGGGCGACGACGCGGCCGCGCACGGCCACGGCACGTTCGCGGCCCGCGGCTACCTGCGCGCGGCCGAGTACTGGCGGCAGGCGTACTTCTTCCTCCGGCACAACCTGGCCGACGAGCGGGTGGTGACCGGGTACGAGCGGCAGCGGGCCGCGTTCCGCAAGGCTGCCCCGTACCTGCCCTGCCAGGTGGACGAGCTGGCGATCCCCTTCGGCCCGGCGCCGCTGCCGGGCTACCTCTTCCGCCCGTTGCCCGACGGGCAGCAGCGGCCGACCGTGCTGTTCACCGGCGGGTTCGACAACACCGCCGAGGAACTGTGGAAGTACGGCGCCGCGACCGCGGTCGGCCTGGGCTGGAACGCCCTGCGGTGGGACGGCCCCGGCCAGGGCGGCATGCTCGTGGAGCAGCACGTGCCGATGCGCCCGGACTTCGAGGCGGTGCTCACCCCGGTGGTCGACTGGCTGCTGGAGCAGCCGTTCGCCGACCCGCGCCGGGTGCTGCTGGTGGGCCGCAGCCTCGGCGGCTACCTGGCCCCGCGGGGCGCCAGCGGCGAGCCGCGGATCAGTGCCATGGTGGCCGACCCGGGCCAGTACGACTTCACCTCCCGGTTCGCCGCCAGCTTCGGCGCGGGTGAGTGGCAGAAGGTCCTGCGTGCAGACCCGGACATGGACGCCAGGCTGGAGAAGTTCCTGGCCACCCCGCGCGACCGCGAGTACTACGGCGCCCGGATGGCGGCCATGGGCGCGGCCGGCTTCGGCGAATGGCTGCGCATCCTCACCGGCTACACCCTGGCAGGCCGGGCGGAGGCGATCACCTGCCCGACGCTGATCACCGAGGGCGAGGGCGACTTCGCCAGCCAGAGCGCCACCCTGTTCGACGCGCTGACCTGCGAGAAGCAGTACCGGGAGTTTCCCCAGTCGGCCGGCGCCGGCGGGCACTGCGAGGGCATGGGGCAGACCCTCTGGCAGCATGCCGCCTACAGCTGGCTGGCGGACGTGATGGCCCGGTCCCCGCGGCCGTGAGTACGGTACGGGCATGGCGACTCTCGACGACGTGACCCGGCTGGCCACGGCCCTCCCCGAGGTCACCGAGGGTGAGCGGCACGGGAACCTGACCTGGTTCGTCGCGGGCAAGGCGTTCGCGTGGGAACGGCCGTTCAGCAAGGCGGACCTGCGGCGCTTCGGCGACCAGACCCCGCCGGGCGGGCCCATCCTGGCCGTCCGGGTCGAGGATCTGGCCGGGAAGGAGGCCGTGCTCGCCGCGCACCCGGCCGCGTTCTTCACCATCCCGCACTTCGACGGCTTCGCCGCGGTCCTCATCCAGCTGCCGGTGGCCGGTGAGGAGGAACTCGCCGAAGCCATCACCGACGGCTGGCTGGCGATGGCGCCGCCGAAGCTCGCGCAGCGCTACCTCGGCCGTTAGCCGAGGCCCGGAAACGGCGGGCAGGCGGCGGCGCTGCCGGGCCTTCAGGCCGGCCGGGCCAGGATGAAGCCGGCTTGCCGGGTCTGCTCCGGCTGCGCCATCGCCCGCCAGCCAGCACCGGTGAGCAGCCCGTCCGCCCCGGCCGCGGTCAGCGCGTTGCGCGCCGGCTCGCCGAGCGCCCGCACTCCCGCCTCGAACCGCGCCCGCCGGGCACTCCCGGCCGCGGTCTGCAGCTCCGTGGCGAACGAAACCTCCAGCCGGCTGCCCTCCCCGGCTGCCGCCCGCAGCTCGCCCAGCAGTGCCCCCAGCACCGGCTCGTCCAGGTACACCGCCACCCCCTCGCAGAGCATGAGCGAGGCACCGTCCGGCCGCAGGCCGCTGACCGCCAGCGCCGCGGCGAGCCCGGCCTGGCGCAGGTCGGCACCGATGAACGTGACATGCGGCGCGGCGATGCCCAGCCGTGCCAGCCGGGCCTGCTTGTCGGCCTGGGTCGCGGGATGGTCCACCTCGAACCAGCGCACCCCCGGCCGCGCGTACCGCAGCGCCCGCCCGTCATAGCCGGCCCCTATCGCGAGCACCTGGCGGATGCCGTCCGCAAGCGCGCCCACGACCGCCCGGTCGAAGAACGCCGTCCGGGCCTCCAGGCGGCGGGACATCCGCTCGCTGGGCTCGAACACCAGGCCGCCCGCCACATCCCGGGCCAGCCGGTCGTCGGCGGCCGGGTCGCCGGACGGTGCCGGAAGGCGGGCGAACCCGAGCCGGTAAGCGGCGACCCGCTGCGCGGTGCCGGACGGCTGCCCCTCACGCACCGCCGGCGTCCCCGGTGGGCAGCTGGATGTCGAGCACCGCGCAGCGGCCGCTCGCCTCGATGGCCAGGCACTCCTCGACCGCCGCGGCGATCTCCCCGGGACTGCGCACCACCCGGCCGTCACCACCGTAGGCACGGGCCAGATCCGGGTAGCTGGGCGGGGGCCCGAGATCGGTTTCCGGGAAGGTGCCCTCGGCGTCGGCGGCGCCGCCGGGGTACAGGCGCTGCACCGGCAGCCTGGAGGCGCGGTAGGCGCGGTTGTTCAGGATCACGGAGATGAACGGGGCACCGGCCCGCTGGGCTGACCAGATCGCGGCGGTCGGCACCCCGAAGTTGAACGCGCCGTCCCCGCAGACGGCGAACACCGGCGCGGACGGCCGCGCCAGCTTGACCCCGAGCGCGCCGCCGACCGCCCAGCCGAGCGCCGGTGACCCGGTGTCGAAGTAGGAGCCGGGTTCCCGGTCGAGCTGGCGGACCATGGCCGCCTTGTTCGTGACGGTCTCGGCCAGCACGACCGCCTCCGGCGGCAGCGCCCGGTTCAGCGCGGCCAGCATGGCGTCCGCGGCGGCGCCCGGCTCCGCCGAGCCGGCCAGCGCCTCCCACTGGCCGCGGGCCTGGGCCAGCCGTTCGCAGACCTGCTCCCGCCGCTCCCGCCAGCGGGCGGCCCGCTCCGGGGTGGCCAGCGCCTGCAGTTCTTCGGCGAGCAGCGGCAGCGCGAGCGAGGTGTCGGCGGCGATAGCCAGGTCGACCGGGTAGGTCCAGGTCGGCATCGTCGCCTTGACCGGGTCGATGTCGATCTGCAGCACGGTCGCGGACGGCGGCGGCGACACCTGCGCGGGGATCCACGGCACCTCGCAGTCCAGCAGCAGCACCACGTCGGCTTCCCGCAGCAGGGCGTCGCCGTCGCCCGCGTAGAGCGGGTGGCGCTGCGGGAAGCTGACCCGGTCCCGGTGGTCGATGACCGGGCAGCCGAGCAGGTCGGCGATCTCCACCAGGCAGGCGACCGTGCCCGGCCGGGTGCCGGCCCGGTCGGTGACGATGACCGGGCGGTCCGCCCGGGCCAGGCACTGGGCCGCCTCGGCGAGCGCCGCCGGGTCCGGCGCGGCCGCCCGGGGCGGGGGCAGCCGCCGGGCCAGGCCCGGGCCGGTGGGCTCCATCAGCGCCTCCCGCGGCAGCATGACGTACGCCAGGCCGCGCGGGTGGGTCTGGGCGACCTGGTAGGCGCGCCGGACGATGCCGCCCAGGTCCCGGCCCCGGGGCACCTCCATGGTCCACTTGCCGAACGCGCGCACGACCGCCTGCTGGTCGAGCTGCTCCTGCTGCCAGTGGATGGCGGTGTCCCGGTGCCCGGGGATGTCGGGGGAGATGCTGTAGGGGGTGCGGCCCGCGAAGATGACCGCGGGCACCCGGTTGCGCTGCGCGTTGTGCAGGGCGCCGCCCAGGTTGAGCGTGCCCGCGTCCACGTGCACCATGACCGCCTGCGGGGTGCCGGTGGCGAAGTAGTGCCCCATGGCCGAGGACAGGGCCACGAACTCGTGGGTGCACAGGATCGCCCGGGGATGCGCGGTCCCGTCCTTGCGGGCGGCGGCCAGCGCCTCCTGCACGGGCGCGGTGTCGGTGCCGGGGTTGATGAACAGGTGCTGGACGCCTTCGTCCGCGAGCGTCCCGGTCAGTTCCGCCGCGGCGCTGGCGAAGGCGGCGCCCGCGCCGGCGGCGTCCGCCGCCTGGCCGCCCGGTGGCTGGTTCACGGCCGGTTGTCCTCCCTCTCCGCTGATGTCGTCTGGCCTGGTGTCACCGCACGGGTGTCACTTCACGCTGATCGTCATGGCGCCGACCCGGCTGATCCGGGTCTCCAGCACGTCGCCGGGGTGGATGGGGCCGACCCCGGGCGGGGCGCCGGTGAAGATCACGTCGCCGGGCAGCAGGGTCATGATCCGCGAGGCGTACGACACGATCGCCGGGACCGGCGTGATCAGGTCGCGGGTGGCGGAGTGCTGCCGGTGGTCGCTCCCGTTGCGGATGAGGTCGATCGTCAGGTCCGCCGGGTCGCCGGTCTCGTCGGCGGTGGTGAGCCACGGACCGAGCGGCGCGAACGTGTCGTAGCTCTTGCGCCGGGACCGGTCGGCGGCGCCGCGCACGGTGATGTCGAGGCCCGCCGTGTAGCCCATGACGCGGCTGAGCGCCTCGCCCTCGGGGATGTCCCGGCCGCCGGCACCGATCACCAGCACCAGCTCCGCCTCGTGGTGGATCTCCTGCCCGGCCGCCAGCACCTCCGGCGGCAGCACGACCGGGTCGGCGGGGCCGCTGATCGCGGACGGCGCCTTGAGGAACACGTCGAATTCCATCATCCAGTCCACGGCCTGCCCGAGGGTGCGCCGCTGAACCTCGTGCATCTCCTCGACGTGCGCCGGGTAGTTGCTGGCACATGCGATCACCTTGGACGGGCCGAGCACCGGCGGCCGCAGCCGGACCGCCCCGAGCGGCACCGGATCGCCCGCGGCCGCCGTCACCGCCAGCGCGGGCCGCAGCAGCGGCAGGTCCCGGCACAGCCGCCGCCACCAGCCCGCCGTCAGCGGGTCCGGGTCGTACCCGGGCACCGCCGCGGTGACGTCCACGATCCGGTCGCCGATGACCACCCCGAGCCGCCACTCGTCGAAGAGCGCGAGCCTCACCGGGGCCGCTCCGGCCTGGCTGGCGCGGCGGGGGTGACCGGGGCGGCCGGGCGCAGGGCGGGCATCACCTGCTCCGCGAACAGCCGGACGCTGCGCTCGAACTCCTCCGCCCCGACGGTGCCGAACTGGAAGGTGCCGCAGAAGACCCCGAAGCCGAGCTCGCGAGCGTACCGCTCCACCTGCTGGCGGACCGATTCCGGCGAGCCGGCGATGGCGAACCCGCGCTCCAGCAGGTCACCGGGGTCGGCCTTCGCGGTCCCGAGGCCGCGCTTGGCGCCCATCACCCGCGGCGCGGACTGCGCGGTCAGGTAGCCGGGCGGGAAGAACATGTCCCTGGGCATCCGCAGCAGCGTGTTGAACAGGAAGTCCAGGTGCCCGCGTGCCTCCCGGCGCGCCTCCTCGTCGGTGTCGGCCACGTACACCGGCACCGACCAGCCGAGCTGCTCCGGCGCCGCGGTGTAGCCGTGCTGCCCGGCCGCGTCCCGGAACCCGCTGAACGCCCGCTGGATGCTCGCGGTGTCGCTGAACGTCTGCAGGTAGGTGTAGCGGTTGCGGGCGGCCCAGTCCACGGTCTCCGTGCTGCCCTGCGAAGGGCTCCAGATCGGCGGGTGCGGCTGCTGCAGCGGCCGCGGCCACGGGTTCACGTAGCGCAGCTTGAAGTGCCGGCCGTACCACTCGAACGGGCCCGGCTCGGTCCAGGCCCTGATGATCAGGTCGTGCGCCTCGTGGAACCGTTCCCGCGACTGGCTGGGGTCCATCCCGAACGTGTGGTACTCCGAGCCGATGCCGCGCACGAACCCGGAGATGATCCGGCCGCCGGACACCACGTCCAGCATCGCGACCTCCTCGGCGATCCGCAGCGGGTGGTCGCGCAGGGAGATGGCGTTGCCGAGGATCGCGATCTTGCCGGTGGTCTGCGGCACCAGCATGCCGGCGACCACGTTGGGAGCGGGCATGAGCCCGTAGGCGGTCTGATGGTGCTCGTTCACGCAGACGCCGTCGAACCCGAGCCGGTCGTACAGCACCAGCTCGCCCAGGTAGCGCTGGTAGAGCTCGTGCCCGCGGCGCGGGTCGAAGTGGCGGTTGCTCAGGGTGACCCAGGTGGAGTCGCGGCTGGCGCGGTGCTGCTCGGGCAGGTACGGGTAGGGCATCAGGTGGAAGCCGAAGAACTGCACGGTCAGCTCACCCCGCAGAAGTCCAGCACGGCCCGGACCGTGGCCCCGGTCTGCTCTTCCAGCGGCACGTGCCCCGCTTCGGGGATGATCTTCAGCTCGGCGGCGGGCAGCAGCCCGGCCCAGCGGTGCGCGCAGCTCACCGGGAACACCCCGTCCCGGGCACCCCACACCACCAGCGCCGGCGCGGTGACGCGGTGCAGGCGGCGCGGCAGCTTGGGGTCATGCAGGTACGGGTTCCAGCCCAGGTGGGCCAAGGCGGCCCGGTTGCGGAGGTAGCGCGCGTGTGTCTCCGGGTCGTCGGCCAGCTGCCGGGCCCACTCCCGGCCCGCGGCCCGGCCCTCCTGTGTGTGGTGGGTGAGGTCGGCCAGTTCCATGGCGCTGAGCAGGAAGATGTCCGGGATGTGCTCGCCCGCGCGGAGCCCCGCGGCCGAGACCAGGACCAGCTTGCTGACCCGCCCCGGCTCGATGGTGGCCAGGTCCGCCGCCAGCCAGCCGCCCAGTGAGTGGCCCACCACCATCACCCTGCCGAGGCCGAGCTCGTCCAGCAGGTCGAGATAGAAGAAGGCCAGCTCGTGCACGCTGTCGATGCCGTCGGCGTCGCCGCTGGCGCTGAAGCCGGGATGATCCGGCCGCAGCACGGTGTAGCGCCCGGCGAGGGCGGCCAGCGCGGGCGTCCACTGCCCGAGATCCCCGCCGCCGTGCAGGTACAGCAGCGGCTCCCCGGAACCCCCCGACAGCAGGCGCACCCGGATGCCGCGCACGTCCAGGTCGCGTTCCCGGCAGCCGGCGGCTGTGTCCTCGGCGTTGGCCATGACGCTCCTCGGGCAGCGGGGTGGGGCGGCTGCCGGACCTGACGCTAACAACGGCGGCCCGCGCCCGGCAATACACGCTCAGGTGCGCCATTGGCCACTGCTGGTAGTCAATGGCCTGCTGGGCAGCGGCATAATTTCGCATAGCAGAATCTGGCTCGCCACACATTCCTGTTAGCGATCATCGCGCCTAGCATCTGCAGCACGAATCCGGAGGACTGAGGCATGACGTCGCGTGGCGCAACGGAGCGGACCCGGCCGGCGGCCCCGCCAGCGGGCAGCGCCCCGCCTGCGGGCGAGGCCCGGCTGGCGGAGCTGTACGCGGCCATGGGCACGGCGAACATCCAGGCGCTGTGGACGCAGGCGGCCGACCTCATGCCGGGCGAGCCCGCGCCCCGGGCGGTGCCGTGGCTGTGGCGGTGGGAGACCGTGCTGGCGCTCGCCGCGGACGCGGGCGAGGCGGTGCCGATCGGCCGCGGCGGGGAGCGCCGCGCGCTGGCCCTGGCCAACCCGGGCCTGGGCGGCGCCCCGTTCGCCACCGGCACGCTGTGGGGCGCCATGCAGTACCTCAACGCCCGCGAGAGCGCGCCCGCGCACCGGCACTCCGCGGCGGCCATCCGGTTCGTGATCCAGGGCCACGGCGTGTGGACCACCGTGAACGGCGAAGCCTGCCCGATGTCCCCGGGCGACCTGGTGCTGACCCCGAGCATGACCTGGCACGAGCACCACAGCGGCGCGGACGAGCCGATGGTCTGGTTCGACGGCCTCGACCTGCCGCTGGTGAACGCGCTGGACGCCAGCTTCTTCGAGCCCGCCGGGCCGGGCTACTTCGACACCGCGCAGGCCGCCCCCGCGCAGGCGCGCAGCACCGCGCTGTACGGGCACCCGGGCATGCTGCCCGCTGACGCCCCTGGCGCCGGCCGCCACTCGCCGCTGATGGTCTACCGGTGGGAGCACACGGAGCGGGCGCTGACTGAGATGGCCGCGGCCACCGGCACCGGGAGCGCGGAGCTGCGCTTCACCGACCCGGTCAGCGGGCGGGACGCGCTGCCGACGATGCGCTGCGCCGTGCGGCGGCTCGCACCGGGCGTGCGCACCACCACCGTCCGCGCCGTGGGCAGCAGCCTGATCGTGGTGCTGCACGGCCACGGCCGGACCGTGATCGACGGGGTGAGTTTCGGCTGGGGCCCGGGCGACATCCTGGCCGTGCCGAGCTGGTGTGCGGTGGACCACGAGCCCGCCACCGCCGCGGATCTCTTCGTGCTGAGCGACGCCCCGGTGATCGAGGCGCTGCGGCTTGACCGGACGGAGGTGCTGGCGGAACCGCAGGCGGTGACGGGGGCCTGGAGCGGCCAGTAGGCCGCGCACATCGGAGGTCTTGACCATGCATGCGAGAACGGCATTAACGGTCCTGGGTATCGCCGCACTGGCCGCCGCGGCGACGGCCTGCGGCGGCAGCGCAGGATCGGCGGGCACCGGCGGCGGCAAAACCACGTCCATCACAGTCGGGTACGTGCCGTACGCCGATGACGTCGCCCTCTTCCTGGCCAAGGACAAGGGCTTCTTCGCCCGGCACGGCCTGAACGTCACCCTGACCCCGGCGGCCAACCCGATCGCGGTGGTCTCCAGCATGGTCAGCGGCCAGCAGCAGTTCGGCTTCATCACCACGCCGGTGCTCATCAACGTCAACACCAAGGGCACGCCGCTCAAGTGCGTCAGCACCGTGGACGGCCAGCAGCCCGCCCCGCCCGCCCCGGACAGCACCGCCCTGGTGGCGGCCAAGGGCTCGGGCATCACCTCCATCAAGGGCCTGGCCGGCAAGAAGGTGGCCACCGTCCAGCTCACCTCCCTGAACTCGCTGTCGGTGGCGGTGCTCGCCAAGCAGGCCGGCCTCGACCCGCGCAGCATCCAGCTCATCCAGATGCCGTTCCCGCAGATGCCCGCCGCGCTTGCGCAGGGCCGGGTGCAGGCCGCGGTCATCGTGGCGCCGTTCGTCAACCAGGCGCTCGCGCAGGGCGCGACGGTGCTCAACCACCCGAACCAGGTGCTGTACCCGCACGGCACGGTCACCTGCCTGAGCGCCCTCGGCAGCTACATCAGCCAGCATGCCAGCACCGTGACCGCGTTCCACGCGGCCATGAACGAGGCGGTCGCCTATGCCAAGGCCCACCAGTCGCAGGCCAAGGCCACGCTGGCGAAGTACCTGACGCTCCCGCCCGCGGTGGCGCAGAAGCAGATCCTGTCCACCGACTGGGATCCGGTGCTGAAGCCGGCCACCGTCACCCAGATCGAGGGCTACATGCAGCAGTTCGGCATCATCCACAAGACGGTGCCTGCGGCCAGCATGCTCTGGGCCCCGGCCACCAGGTAATGCAGTTCCCCTCGGCTGCAGACCGGGTCACCGCCGCGGAGCGGTTGCTGCTCCGCGGCGGCCCGGCCGGCCGCCAGGCCGGGCGTCAGGCCGGGCGGCTGGTGGTGCTCGCCGCGGCGCTGGGCCTGTGGCAGGGGCTGAGCACGACCGGAGTCATTCCGGCGAGCCTGTTCCCGTCGATGACCAGCACCGTCACCGCCCTGGGCCGGCTGCTCGCCGGCGGCACCCTGTGGGCGGCGGTGGGTGCCACCCTGGCCGCCTGGGCGCTCGGCCTGCTGCTCGGCGCCGGGGCGGCGGTGCTGGTGGGCATGCTGCTCGGGCTGTCCCGGTTCGCCTACCGCAGCGTCATCCCGGTGATCGAGTTTTTCAAGACCATCCCGGTGATCGCGATCCTGCCGCTGGCGCTGGTGCTCTTCGGCGCCACCATGACCATGAAGTACGTGCTGATCGCGTTCGGCGTGTTCTGGCCGCTGGCGGTGCAGGTCGTCTACGGCGTCCGGTCGATCGACCCGACCGTGCTGGACACCGCCACCGCGCTGCAGGTGCGCGGCCTGCGGCGGTTCTTCGTGGTGATCCTGCCGAGCGCGGCCCCGTACATCGCCACCGGGCTGCGGGTCTCCGCGGCGGTCGCGCTGATCCTCGATGTCGTCGCCGAGCTCATCGGCGGCGGCAGCGGGGTCGGCCTGCAGATCCTGACCGCGGAGAACTCCGGTCCCACCGCCTACCCGGTCATGTACGCCTACATCCTGGTCGCGGGCCTGCTGGGGGTCGCGCTCGCGGGCAGTTTCGCGCTGGCCGAGCGGTGGCTGCTGCACTGGCACGAGACCCAGCGCAACACCCGGGCAGGCGCCCATGCTGTCTGACGAGCGCACCGCCCCGCCGGCGCCACCCGGGACACCGGCCCGGGGCGCCCGGCCGGGCGGGCTGCGCTGGCTGGCCCGCCCGGCCCGGGCGCTCGCCGGGCTGTGGCTGTTCGCGGTGCTGGCCGCGCTGTGGTGGGTCACCTCGGCGGGCAGCACCTCGCCGTACTTCCCGCCGCTGGAATCGATCCTGCGCCGCCTCTGGCAGCTGTGGATCATCGGGCACGCCAAGGACCAGCTGGCGGTCAGCCTGGAGCACTTCGCCTTCGGGTACGCGATCGCCGGCCTGGCGGGTATCGGCATCGGAGCCCTGCTGTGGAGCCTGCGTGCCGTCCGGGAGGCGACCTCCCCGTTCGTCTACTTCCTCTACGTGCTGCCGACGCCGGTGCTGGTCCCCGCGATCATGACCATCTTCGGGATCGGCTTCACCATGAAGGTCGTCATCATCGCCTTCGCCGCGGTGTGGCCTACCCTGCTGAACACCCTGGACGGGATGAACGGGGTGGACCGGGTCAAGCTCGACAGCGCCCGGGTGCTCGGGCTGTCCGGCCCGGCCACCGTGCGGTCGGTGGTGCTGCCGGCCGCCATGCCGCAGATCGTGGCCGGGCTGCGCAACAGCCTGCAGGTGTCGATCATCCTCATGGTGGTCAGCGAGATCGTCGCGTCCACGGGCGGCATCGGCTTCTTCATCCTCAGTGCCCAGCAGAACTTCTCGTTCACCGACATGTGGACCGGGATCATCGTGCTCGCGCTGGTCGGCAGCGCGCTCAACCTGCTGTTCGTGCTGGCAGAGCACCGGGTCCTGCACTGGCACTACGGGGCGAGAGCAACGGAGGGACGACGGTGAGCCAGCCATCAGGTGAGCGTGCCAGCGCGGTGCAGGCGGCCCCGCCGGCCAGCGGCGAGCCCGCGGTCGTGTCGCTGCAGTCGGTGCGCAAGTCGTTCCGGGTCAGCGGGCAGGAGCGGGTCGCGCTGGCCGGCATCACCTTCGAGGTGCGCCGCGGTGAGTTCGTCTGCGTGGTCGGGCCGAGCGGCGCGGGCAAGACCACGCTGCTGCGGTGCATGGCGGGGCTGGCGGCGCCCACGTCCGGGGAGGCCCGGTTCGAGGGGGCGCCGCTGCAGCGGGTCCCCGAGCAGGTGGGCGTGGTGTTCCAGGACTACAGCCGGTCCCTCTACCCGTGGCTGACGGTGAACCGCAACATCGCGCTGCCGCTGAAGGCACGCGGCGTGGACCGGTCCACCCGGGCGGCGCGGACCGCCGAGGTGCTCGGCTCGGTCGGCCTGGCCGACGTGGGAAGGCACTACCCGTGGCAGCTGTCGGGCGGGATGCAGCAGCGGGTGGCGATCGCCCGGGCCCTGGCGTACCGGCCGGAGCTGCTGCTCATGGACGAGCCGTTCGCGTCCGTGGACGCGCAGACCCGGTTCGAGCTGGAAGACCTGATCCTGCGGCTGCACCACGAGTTCAGCGTCACCGTCATCTTCGTCACCCACGACATCGACGAGGCGATCTACCTGGCGGACCGCGTCGTCGTGCTGTCCGCGCCACCCGGCGTGGTCAGCGAGGTCGTGCAGGTGGGGCTGCCGCGGCCGCGCGACCAGATCACCACCAAGGAGGACGAGCGGTTCGCCCGCCACCGCGAGCACATCCTCGGCCTGGTCATGTCCCGCTGACCCGGCCTGCCGCGGCCGGCAGCCCGAGCTCGCACCAGACCACCTTGCCGCCGTCCGCGGGCCGCTGACCCCAGCTGCTGCTCAGCATGTCCACGATGAGGAGCCCGCGCCCGCACTCGGCCGTGGGCCCGGGCTCCCGGAGCACCGGCGACCCGGGGCTGGCGTCCCAGACCTCCAGCTCCAGGCAGGTGTCAGTCAGCGTGAGCGTGAGGCTGACCGGTGCCTGCCCGCCGGGCCCGCCGCCCCGGCGGCTGGCAGCGCCGGCCGCCTTCACCGCGTTGGTGACCAGCTCAGACACGAGCAGCTGCGCTGGGTCGGCCAGGCCGTCCAGTCCCCAGCCCCGCAGCGTCTGGCAGAGCAGGCGGCGGGCCCAGGGCACCGCGGACGGATGGGCGGGCAGGCTCAGCCGCCGGGTCCGGGTGGGGTGGCGTGATGTCCGGGTCATCTCGGTGAGGCAGGGCCGGCGCCGGCGCGGCGCGGGACGGGGGGATCCCGGGCCCGGCGCCGGCCCTGCGGCTCGCTGGCTCAGAGCACGCCCAGCGCGAACTCCGCCAGCTCCGCGCGCTGGCATGGCCAGCCCGACCCGCAGGCCGCGCAGTTGCCATGATCGTTGACGTGCCGGTCGATCTCCCGCTGCGCCGTGGTCAGCAGGTTCATCAGCCCGGGCGGGAGGAAGCCGCCCGGGATGGGGGTATCCATCGCTTCCCCTCCTGTTCCTGACGATCCGGGGGCCCGGCGTACCGGGCAGCGGTGGGTTCTGCACTGTCCATGCTGTCCCGCCGCTGCCCCGCTGTCGCCGCTGCTAACACCCAACCCGGCTCCCTGCTGGCTGGCGGGGCGGCCTTACCGCTGGCTGCAATGCCCGGGCCGGGGGCCTGCGGGCAGGCTGGGGCCATGCCCGTGAGCTGCCTGATCGTCGATGACAACCTCGCCTTCCTGCAGGCCGCCCGCGGGCTGCTCGCCCGGGAGGGCATCAGCGTGGCCGGGGTGGCCTCGGACGGGGCGCAGGCCCGCCGCCAGTGCGCCGGCCTGCACCCGGACGTCGTGCTGGTCGACATCGATCTCGGCGGGGAGAGCGGGTTCGATGTCGCCCGCCAGCTCGCCAGCGGGCAGCCGGGGCAGTCCCCGCAGGTGATCCTGATCTCCGCTTACTCCGGCGAAGACTTCGCCGAGCTGATCGCGGGCAGCCCGGCGCTCGCCTTCCTCCCCAAGGCCGACCTGTCCGGGACCGCGATCCGCGCCATCCTCGCCGCCGCCACCGGCGGCGGGCCGGGCTGAGCCCCGCGGCCCCGCCCCGCGCCGCTCACCGCCCCGTGCCGATCACCGGGAGCCGAGATAGGCGAGGACCGCGAGCACGCGGCGATGGTCATCATCGGTCTCCGGCAGGTTCATCCGGAACATGATGCTGCGGACGTGCTTCTCGACCGTGCCTTCGGTGATCCACAGCCGGCGGGCGATCCCGGCGTTCGAGCGGCCTTCCGCCATCAGGGCGAGCACCTCACGCTCGCGCCCGGTGAGCTGGCCGAGCGGGCCGCCGCGGTCGCGGGCGGAGACGAGTTCCGCCACGATCGCCGGGTCGATGGCCGAGCCGCCCCGGGCGACCCGCTCGACCGTCCCGGCGAAGTCCGCCAGGTCGGTCACCCGGCTCTTGAGCAGGTAACCCACGCCCTGGCCGGTGGCCAGCAGCTCCATCGCCTCCTCGGCCTCGGCGTGCGCGGACAGCAGCAGGATGGCAGTGTCCGGGGACTCGTCGCGGATCACCCGGGCCGCGCTGAGCCCGGGCGCGGCACCGTCGCCGGGCATCCGGATGTCGATGATGGCCAGATCCGGGTGCTGCTCCCGCACCAGGGCCAGCAGCCCGGCCGCGTCGCCGGCCTGGCCGGCGACGCTGAACCCCGACTGTTCGAGCAGGCTCGCGATGCCCTCCCGCAGGAGGGTGTCGTCGTCGGCCAGCACCACCCGTGCCCTGGCCCCGCTCACGTGCACATCCCCTACGAGCGACAATACCGGATATCCTGGTCCATTACCCGCTGGCCGGCAGGCCGGGACCAGCAGGACGAGGGGAGCGTGGCGCTGAGGCTGCCCGGCATCAGGGGAAGCCGCGGCGGCCGTCTGGTGAGGCGCACCGCCGCTGTCTGCGTCCTGCTCTCGGTCGTGACCGGCGGCGTCTTCTTCCTGCTCGTGCTGGCGATCGGCACTCTCCGGGAGACGGCCGCCCACGCCCAGCACGCCCAGCAGGTGCTGCTTGCTTCCAACCGGCTGAACCTGCTGATGGTGGACATCGAGACGGGCCAGCGCGGGTTCATCCTCACCGGCGATCAGCAGTTCCTGCAGCCGTGGCGGCAGGGCCTGGCGGCCTTCGGCGAACAGGCCGCCGCGCTGGAGCGCCTCGCCGCCTTCAGCAGCAGCGGCCAGGCTGCCCGGGCACACCGGATCACCCAGGCCGCGGCGGACTACATCAGCGGGTACTCCATTCCGCTGGTCGGCAGCGCCCGGGAGGATCCGGGGGCCGCTCAGGCGGTGACGGTGACCATGGACGGCAAGCACCGGGTGGACGCCCTCCGCGGCCAGTTCGCCGGCTTCGACCGGGCCGAGCGCCAGCTGCTGGCCGCCCGCCAGGCCACGGCGGAGGGTACCGCCGGGCGGGCGATCGCGGGGGCGGCAACGGGTGTCGTGGCCACGATCACCCTGATCCTGCTCTCCGGCGGCTACCTGGCCCGGCTGGTCATCGCACCGGTCCGGCGCGCCTCGGCCATGGCCAGCCAGGTGGCTGGCGGGGACCTGACCGTGCGGATGCCCGCGACCGCGCCGGGGGAGGTCGGCGTGCTCGAGCAGGCGCTCAACACCATGGCGGGCTCGCTGGGGGCGATGGCGGTGGCCAACTCCGAGAGCCGGGCTCAGCTGGCGGCATCCCGCGCCCGGGTGGTGGCCGCGGCCGACGAGACCCGGCGGCGGATCGAGCGCGACCTGCATGACGGTACCCAGCAGCGGCTGATCTCGCTGGCGCTCGACCTGCGGACGGCGGCGGCCCGCCTGCCCGCCGGCCAGGAGGAGATCGGCCGGCAGTGGACCCGCACGGCGCACGGCCTGACGGACGTCGTGGACGAGCTGCGGGAGATCGCCCGGGGGCTCCATCCGGCGATCCTGGAAAGAGGCGGTCTCGGGCCCGCCCTCCGCGCGCTGGCGCGCCGCAGCGCCGTCCCGGCCGACCTCAGCCTGCACCTCGGCGGCGGCCGGCTGCCGGAGCGGGTGGAGGTCGCCGCCTACTACGTCGTGTCCGAGGCGCTGACGAACGTGGCGAAGCACGCGCACGCGTCGGCGGTCCGGGTGGAGGCCCGCCTGGACGGTGCCGTACTGCGGCTGCTGGTCCGCGACGACGGGGCCGGCGGCGCGGATCCGGGCCGCGGGTCGGGGCTCATCGGCCTCAGCGACCGGGTCGAGGCGCTGGGCGGCAGGATCGAGGTCAGCAGCCCGCCCGGCGGCGGCACCTCGCTGCTCGCGGTGATCCCCGCGGGCGGTGAGTGACGGGCCGCCCGCGGAAGCCACCGGCTGCCGCCCCCGGTGGGGGACGGCAGCCGGCTTGCCCCGGCGCGGGATCCGGGGTCGGGGTGATGCTTACCGCGGGCCCTGGCCGCCCCGGTACCGCCAGGAGCCGCGCCGCAGCAGCAGGAACGCCACCAGGGCGATCAGCAGCCACGGGACCGGCAGGAAGAAGAAGAAGAAGAAGAACGGGTGGAACGCCAGGTGCCAGGCCACCGACACCAGCACGATGATCGCCACGATCATCAGGAGCCGGGGGAAGGGCGGGCGGCGCCGCGGCACCGGCGGATCACCGGCTGGCGGCTCAGCGGGCGGCAGGTCGTCGAGCAGCCCGCTCAGGTCCCCGTGCGTCTTGGCGTTCATGGCCTGCTCGATCCGCTCGTTGAACTCGGCCTGGTCCAGCCGTCCGTCCCCGTAGTGCTTGGACAGCCGGTCGGCGACCTCGGCCCGCTCGGTGTCGGACACCCGCAGGTTCGGGTCGATGGTGCTCGCCCTGCGGCGTGCGTAATACCCGCGTGTCCAGGGCGGACCTGAGGGCGATGACATGGTGCGACCTCCTTGAGGTGCGGCCCGGGACCTTCGGTCCCGGGACCCCCGTACTGTGCTGGCCCGGGGGGACGACCCCCCGGAACCCCCCGGTGGGCTGGCCCGGGGGATCACCCCCCGGAACCCCCGGTGTTATCGCCGGGGCTGGAGCAGCTGGGCGGCGATGGACTGCTGGGCGCCGTCTTCGGGCATCAGCAGCCAGCCGATGAGGTAGAGCGGCACGCCGATGCCGCCGACGACGGCGAGCACGGCGAGCACGATCCGGACGATGGTCACGTCCACGTCCAGGTACCGGGCGAGGCCGGCGGCGACGCCGGCCAGCATCCGGTCGCTGACGGGGCGGGACAGCGGGCGCGGTGCGGCCTGAGGGCCGGTTTGCTGGTTCACAGCAGTGGTGTCGTTCATGTCTTCAGCGTGCTGCCGCGCCCCGCGCGGGGGTATCGGGAACAACCCTGATCCGACCCTGAGTGCTGGCGGCCGGGATCAGGGTCGACCCCGATGGCGGCACCCCGCCGCGCGGGTGATGATGGATGCGTGGAGGATCGGACCGGCTCCCCGCCGCATGGGACCGCAGGCCAGCCGGGTGGCACCCCGCCACCCTGGCGGCGGGGTGAGCCCTGGCAGCCGTGGGCGGGTGACCAGCTGCGGCCGTGGCACGGCGGCCCCGGGTACCGGTTCCGGCGGCACGGGCCCGGCCGGTGGCGGCGCGGGCCCCGCGGCAGCGGGCCGCTGCGCCGCAGCCGGGAGGACCGGCTGGCCGGCGGGGTCGCCGCCGGGCTGGCCCGGCGGACCGGCTTCAACGTCACCTTCGTCCGGGTCGCCTTCATCATCGCGAGCCTGGCCAGCGGCTTCGGCGTGGCCGCCTACGTGGTGGCCTGGCTGCTGGTGCCCGCGGCCGGTGAGGACCGGTCCATCGGCAGCCGCTCGCTGGCCGACCGGCGGGGCATCGCGCTGGCCGCGGGCCTGGTCTCCGTGCTGGCCCTGGTCCTGCTGGTGGCCGGCGCGACGGGCGTCAGCTGGGTGTCCTCGGCCGCCTGGCCGCTGCTCATCGGCGCGGCGGGCCTGACGCTGATCTGGCGGAACGGGCCAGCCGAGGATCAGGAGACGATCCGGCGGCTGCTGCAGCCGGTGGCCGGCGTCGCCGGCGGCGGCGGCCGGGCCATGCTGGTGCTGCGGGTGCTGGTGGCGGTCGTGCTGCTGGCCGGCGGCCTGGGGATGCTGGTCAGCGGGCACCACCACCTCGCCACCCTGCTGCCGCTCGCCGGGGTCGGCCTGGTCATCGCCGCGTTCGTGATCCTGCTGGGTCCCTGGTGGCTGCGCATCGCCCGTGACCTGGTGCTGGAACGCCAGGCCCGCGCCCGGGCCGAGGAACGGGCGGACATGGCCGCCCGGGTGCACGACTCCGTGCTGCAGACGCTGGCCCTGATCCAGCGCCGGGCCGGTGACCCGCAGCAGGTCATCCAGCTGGCCCGGGCTCAGGAACGGGAGCTGCGGTCCTGGCTGTTCGGCGGCCGCCCGCCCGGCCAGCTGGACGGGGAGGTCAGGACCCTGGCGGAGGGGGTCCGCCGCATCCAGCAGGAGGTCGAGGCCCAGCACGGGATCTCGGTGGAGACGGTGACCGTGGGCGACTGTGAGCTGGACGACGACCTGGCGGCGCTGCTCGCCGCGGGCCGGGAGGCGACCGTGAACGCGGCCAAGTGGTCCGGCGCCCCGGCGGTGTCGCTGTTCGCCGAGGTGGAGCCGGGCGAGGTGTCGCTGTTCGTGCGCGACCGCGGCCGCGGCTTCGACCCGCAGGCGGTGTCGCCGGACCGGAAGGGCCTGGCCGAGTCCATCCGCGCCCGGATGGCCCGCCACGGCGGCACGGCGGCCGTCCGCAGCGCCGTGGGCGAGGGCACCGAGGTGTCGCTGGCGGTGAAGTCCGCGACCGGCTTCAAGCTGGTCCCGCCCGGCCAGCGCACCGCCACATAGACGCCAAAGCCGGGGGCAGGGGTCCGGGCGGCCCGGCGGCTGGGACTCAGTGCTCGGCCAGATAGCCGTAGCGGTCGCGGAAGGCGCTGGGCGTGAGTCCTGAGGCCGCTGCGATCGGGTGAAGCTTCTCCGGATCCTCGAAGTCCCCGCGGTTCAGCCGGATCATGTACTCGCGGGCCACCCGGTACGAACTCGACTCGACGTTCACCATCCGGATCTGCACCCGCCCCGTCTCGGGGTCGCTGAACGACCCGAAGGGCAGCGGCACCATGTGCCCCTCCTGGATCGTGATCATGCCGCCGGGCTCATCGCCGTCCAGCACCCGCTTGAGGTACTCGACGGCGCCATAGCCGAGGTCGCGGGTGTACTCGACGTCGAACGGGATGGGCCACGCGCACCGCAGTTCGTAGCCGATGTTCTTGCCCTCGACCGTAATCTTCGCCCCCCGCTGCCTGAATCGGGCCTTGATCTGCTTCGCCAGCAGGCGATCCAGCTCAAGCTCAGCCAGCCGGACGTTGCCGTGCTCGTCCCGCTCGATCTCCGGCATGGCGGTGACGAGCTCGTCCTGGGGAAGGCGCAGGCCGATGCCCTCGGCGAGCACCGCCACTCCGAAGGGACGGCCGTGGGCGATCCGCTTGAGCATCGAGGTCTCCAGGACGTCCACCAGGCGCGACAGCCGGATGGGCTCGTTGCGGGGGAACTCCTCGGCGATCACCGTCAGGGTGGCCCCGGCGGCCTTTCCGATGCCCAGGGCCAGATGGCCGGCCGAGCGCCCCATGGCCACCACCAGGTACCACCGCTGGGTGGTGATGGCGTCGGTGATGAGGTTGTTGACGAGCTGGACGCCCACGCTCCTGGCGGTCTCGAAGCCGAAGGTCGGCGAGCCGCCCGGCAACGGCAGGTCGTTGTCGATGGTTTTCGGCACATGCGCCACGCGCAGGCCCCCTCCGGCCGCGGCCAGCCGGGACGCCGAGAACGCGGTGTCGTCCCCGCCGATCGTCACGAGGGCGTCGATCCCCAGCTTCTGCAGCGAGTCCAGGCAGGCGTGCAGCCGCCACTCCGGGTCGGCAGCGCCCTCGTCCCGCACCGTCGGGTTGGCCCGCGAGGTCCGGATGATCGACCCGCCCTGGACGTGGATCCTCGACACATCCGTGATGGACAGGGGCCGCGCCTCCCCGGTCCGGCCCTCGATGAGGTGCTGGAAGCCGTCCATGATCCCCAGGACGTCCCACCCGGAGTTCCGGGCCTCGATCGTGGCCGCAGAGATGACCGAGTTCATCCCGGGGGCGGGGCCGCCCCCGCACAAGATCCCCAGCCGCACGCCCCCATCGTCCCAGCAACCAGGAAAGCCTGACAAGCGGGCCGGCCCGCCTGGGCCCAGTGCGGCGTTCTTGCGCAGGCGTCAGCAGCCGCGCGATGGTTATGGCGGGCGGGGGACGGCTCAGCGGGTGCCGTTATTCAGGCGGCCGGGGCGGCGAGGGCGTCCAGGGTGTCCATTGTGGCGCGGTCGAGGTGGACGCTGCCGGTGGCGATGTTGTCCTCCAGGTGTCCGGGACTGGAGGTGCCGGGGATCAGCAGGGTGCCGGGGTCGTGGGCCAGCAGCCAGGCCAGGCCGATCTGGGCGGGAGTGGCTCCCAGGGCTGCCGCCGCCTCGGTCACGGCGGGGTGCTCGCTTACCTTGGCCACGCCGGGGAACGCCGAGCCGAGCGGGAAGTACGGCACCCAGGCCACGCCGTGTTCCCGGCAGAGGCTGAGCAGCGGCTCGCCCGAGCGGTCCAGCAGGCTGTAGGCGTTCTGCACGCAGGCCAGGCCGGCGGGCAGCGCCTGGCGGAGCTGGCCGATGGTGACATTGCTGATCCCGACGCCGCCGATCTTGCCTTCGTCGCGCAGTGCTGTCATCTCGGCGAGCTGGCTGTCCAGGTCGGCCTTCTGGTCGCCAGGCAGCGGGCTGCCGCCCGGCAGCTCGTCAACCAGGCGCAGGTTCACCACGCCCAGCTGCTCGACGCCGAGGGCCGCGAGGTTGGCTTCCACCCCGGCGCGCAGCTGCTCGGGCCGCTGGGCGGGAATCCAGCCTCCGGTGGCGTCGCGTTCGGCACCGACTTTGCTGACCAGCACCAGGTCCTCGGGATAGGGGTGGAGGGCGGCGCGGATCAGCCCGTTGGCCACGCCGTCTCCGTAGAAGTGGGCGGTGTCGATGTGGTTGACGCCGAGTTCGACGGCCCTGCGCAGCACAGCCAGGGCCACCTCCGGATCGCGTGGCGGGCCCCACACCCCAGGCCCGGGCAGCTGCATGGCGCCGAAGCCGATCCGCGCCACCTCCCGCCCGGCGAGCTTGGCCGTCCCGCCGGGCGGCATGTTCCCGCTGTGGTCAAGGTCAGGCATGGGACGTCTTCCTCCGGTCCTGGGCGGTTCCCGTAGACTGAGCACTGTTGCGGAGGGTTCCTCCGCCTACGGTCAGAGCCTACCATAACCGGAGGATCCCTCCGTTTAGGGCTGCTGCTTCTGCCGGCACTGCTGGAGGTGGCGCTGCAGGCGTCCGCCTCCCGGCGGGGGAGCCATTGCTCACCCCGCGCCGGCTGAGGGAGAGTAGCGGGGACCGCACTAGCCTTGGAAACGTGGAGCTATCCCTGCGGATCCGCCACGCGGCCCCGGTGAGCCAGCGGGAGCAGGATTGAGCGCGCCTGGTACGTCTGCCCCGGACCCGGGCGAGCGGGGTGGCGGCCGCCCGCGGGTGTTCATCGTTGATGATCATGGCCTGTTCCGTTCCGGCGTGCGGTCCGAGCTGGGGGACCAGGTCGACGTGATCGGCGAGGCGGACGACGTGGCGCCCGCCATCACCCGGATCGGCGAGCAGCTGCCGGACGTGGTCCTGCTGGATGTGCACCTGCCCGCCGGCAGCGGCCAGGACGTCGTCACGGCGGTCAAGGCAGCCCACCCGGAGGTGCGGTTCCTGGCGCTGTCCGCGTCCGACGCCCCGGAGGACGTGATCGCGGTGATCCGGGCGGGGGCGCGCGGCTACGTCACCAAGACGATCAGCGGGCCTGACCTGGTGGACGCGATCCGCCGGGTCGCCGCTGGCGACGCGGTGTTCTCACCCCGGCTGGCCGGCTTCGTCCTGGACGCCTTCGCCGCCCTCGCCCCGGCCGCCGCCAGCCAGCCGTCCTTCGACCCCGAGCTCGACCAGCTCACCCAGCGCGAGCGGGAGGTGCTGCGGCTGATCGCCCGCGGCTACACCTACAAGGAGATCGCCCGCGAGCTGTACATCTCGCTCAAGACCGTGGAGACGCACGTGTCCTCGGTACTGCGCAAACTCCAGCTCTCCACCCGCCACCAGCTCACCCGCTGGGCAGCCGAGCGGCGCCTGACCTGAGGGCCGGCGTCCCCGGTTGTGGGGAATGCCGGTTTCCGGGGTAGAAGGCCGGCATGAGTGATGGCGGCGGGGGAGTGCCCGCACTGGTGCTCGGCCCGCTGCTCCGCTACGTCAGCGAGACCGAGGCCTCGATCTGGGTCGAGACCGACCGGCCGTGTGAGGTCGCGGTCCTCGGGCACCGGGCACCGACCTTCGAGGTGGCCGGGCACCACTACGCGCTGGTGATGATCGGGGGCCTGCGGCCGGGCAGCGAGCAGGAGTACCAGGTCGCGCTCGACGGCGTGGTCCGCTGGCCGGAGCCGGATTCGGAGTTCCCGCCGAGCGTGCTGCGGACCCTGGAGCCGGGCCGGCCGCTGCGGCTGGCCTTCGGCTCCTGCCGGATCGCGGAACTGCCACCCCCGCGGGGCGCGCGCGGACGCGCACGGCATGACCAGGAGCACGGGGTGGACGCGCTGGCCGCCTGCGCCCTGGGCCTGCCGGACGCGCCGCGGGAACAGTGGCCGGACCTCCTGCTCATGATCGGCGACCAGGTCTACGCGGACGAGGTGGGCCCGGCGACGCGCGAGTTCATCCGGCAGCGCCGGGACCCGGCGCAGCCGCCCGGCTACCAGGTCGCGGACTTCGAGGAGTACTGCTTCCTGTACCGGGAGGCCTGGAGCGAACCGTCGGTGCGCTGGCTGCTGTCAACCGTCCCCACCGCGATGATCTTCGACGACCACGACGTGCACGACGACTGGAACATCTCGTCGTCCTGGCGCCGCGACTACCAGGCCACGCCGTGGTGGCCGGGCCGGATCAACTCCGCCTTCATGAGCTACTGGCTGTACCAGCACCTCGGCAACCTTTCCCCCGGCGACCTGCGCGCGGATGAACTGTGGCGCAAGGTGCGGGAACCGGGTGACGCGGCGGCCGTGCTCAGCGACTTCGCCGCCCGCGCGGACCGGGAGCCAGCGGGCATCTGGTGGAGCTTCCAGCGCACCTTCGGGAAGGTGCGGGTCGTCGTGATCGACTCCCGGGCCGGCCGGGTGCTGGAGGACGGCAACCGGCGGATGATCAGCGAGGCGGAATGGCAGTGGGTGACCCGGTCGGTGTCCGGCGACTGGGAGCACGTGGTCCTCGCCACGTCGCTGCCGCTGCTGCTGCCGCCGGGAGTCCACGCCATGGAGGCGTGGAACGAGGCCGTGTGCGGCGGGGCCTGGGGGCGGCGTCCCGCCCGGACGGGTGAACGGCTGCGGCGGGCCTTCGACCTGGAGCACTGGGCCGCCTTCGGGAAGTCGTTCACGGCCTTCGAGGACCTGCTCGCCGGGCTCGCGGGCGGCGCGTACGGCAGCGCGCCCGCGACGGTGACCGTCATCTCGGGCGACATCCACCACAGCTACCTCGCCGCGGTCGACCTCCCGGCCAGCGGGCACCCGCGCAGCGCCGTGTACCAGGCGGTCTGCTCGCCGATCCACAACGCCCTGCCGCGCTCGTTCCGGCTGGGGCAGGAGGCCGTGACCTCGCGCGCGGGCTCGGTGGCCGGCACCGCTCTCGCCCGGCTCGCCGGGGTCAGGAAACCGCGCATCGGCTGGCGGATCACCCGCGGTCCCTGGTTCGACAACATGCTCGCCACGCTGGAGTACGACGGGCCGGGGGCGCGCATCAGCTTCGCCCGCCCCGCCGGGCCCGCGAGCCTGCAGCCGGTGTGCGAAACCGGGCTGAGCTGAATCCCGCAACCTGCCCCTGGTCACATTCACGGGCCGCGATCAGTCATGCCCAGTGAGGCGGGCCGCCGCCCGTGACCGTGCCGCCCGCGGGAAGGAGCAGAGATGGCACCCATCGTGCTGACGATCGACATCGCCTGCCCGCCAGGAGATGTCTACAGCTACGCGACCGACCCCACCCGGTTCCCGGAATGGCAGGACGACGTCGTGAGCACGCGTGTCGTGGCAGGCACGCCGCCGGAGGCGGGGGCGCGGTTCACCACGACCCGCCGTATCGGCCGCTCCGAGCGGACGATGACCCAGGAAGTCACCGAGGCCAGCCCGCCGGGCGGGTGGGCCGTCCGCGGCATCGACGGGCCGATCAGGCCGAACGTGACGCTGACCGTCGAGCCCGCCGGAGACGGGACGAGGTCCCGGGCGACGTTCACCTTCGACTACCAGGGCCACGGGGCCGGCGCGCTGCTGGTGCCGCTGGTGCGCCGCATGACCGCCAGAGGCGCCCCCGTGAGTCTGCGGCACCTGAAGGACCATCTCGAGCGCCGCTGACCGGCTGTTGCTTTCGCCCGGGTGCTGGGTGACGTTGGACTCTGCCGGGGGATCGCGCCGGGCCGCAGGCTGGAGGCCTGAGCGCGAGCCGCCGGCCGGCCGCTGCGCGCCCATGAGGGGGAAGTGATGCGTCACTGGAGGACGGCCGTTCTGGTGGCCGCGGCCGGGGCATTAGCCGCCGGGTGCACAAGCGCGGGGATAAGCCCATCGCCGGGCACGTCGTCAGCGCCGGTGGTCAAATCCGTGCCGGACCTCATCGGGAAAGGGCTCGCGACCGCGGAGACCGACGCCCAGGCGGCGGGCTTCACCAACATCGCGACCCACGACGCGAGCGGGCGGGGCCGGATCCAGATCCTCGACCGTGACTGGAAGGTCTGCTCCCAGGCGCCCGCCGCGGGCACCAGCGCCAGCACCGCCAGCCAGCTCGACCTGGGCGCGGTCAAGCTCGCCGAGACGTGCCCGGCCGCCGGCCAGGGCACCGCGCCGCCTTCCCCGGTGGCCGAGGGCGATCCGATGCCCAGCCTTGCCGGCCGCAGCCTGAACGTGGCCGTCGCCGCGCTGCCGTCCAGCACCAGCGTCACGGCCAGGGACATCAGCGGCAAGGGCCGGCTGGTGATCATCCAGAGCAACTGGCAGGTGTGCACCCAGCGCCCCCGGCCCGGCGTGACGTTCCGCGGCCAGCCGGTCAGCTTCGGGGTGGTCAAGTTCGGGGAGTCCTGCCCCTGACGGGCCGGCCCCGGGCACGGCCCGGCCCGGCTGCTGCCGGGCCGGGCCGTGGGGCCGCTGGTGAGCGGTTACCGGCGGTGCAGCCAGACGTCGAAGTTCTGGCCGGCCTGGCCGAGCAGCGACGCGCTCATGACCGGGATCCCCGCCGCGGTGCCGTCAACGGTGTGGAAGAACAGCCTGGTGGCCCAGGGCCCGATGACGCTGCCCCGGTCGCCGCTGTAGGTGGTGACGCGGGTCGCGGTGAACCGCCAGAGCCGGGTGTCGGCCGTGGGCGGGGTCACCGCCGCGCTGTCGACCGAGCCGAGCACCTCAGCGGTGTTCAGCGGCATCTGCGCCACATACGGCGCGTTCACCCGCACCGTGTGGGTGTCGCCGCGGGCCTGGTCCACGACGGTGAGGAAGTAGTGCCCGTGCTTGTCGTAGTAGATGCTCAGCCTCAGCCGGTCACCGGGCTGCGGGCTCACCGCGAACGCGCCCGACGTGGCGCTGGTGGCGTAGCGGACGCTGCCCGGACCGCCGCCGGCGGTCACGGTGATGTCGGCGTGCGGCCGCGGAGTGGGCCCGCCGTTGTGGCCCAGGGTGATCAGCGCGGAGCCGCCGTTGGCGGCCGGCGTCTGCGCGGCCGGCACGGTCAGCGTGGCCGAGACGAACCGGAACGGGCCGGTGCTGTTCTCATAGCCGGCCAGGCCCTGGGTGTAGACGCGGGGCAGCGCACGCAGCCAGATGCTGAAGTTGGCGCGGCCGTTCCACAGGCCGGACGGGCTCGCGACCACGGTCGTCCTGCTGCTGGAGCCGGTGCTGGCGATGTACTTGCGGGTCGTCCAGGGCCCGGTGAGCGTGCCGCGGTCGCCGCGGTAGGTGGTCAGGTGGCTGTTGGTGAACTGCCACATCCGGGTGTCGGCCTGCGGCGGGTTCACCGTCTCGACGACGGTCCCGGCGAGCCAGGCCCGGTCGTAGATGACCCGGCCCACCGTCAGCCGGACGGTCCGGGAGATGCCCTGGGTGTAGTCGGAGGCGGTGAAGTAGTCGTATCCCTTCTTGTTGTGATAGATGCTGATCGCCAGCCGGTCACCCACCCCCGGGCTCAGCCGCAGTACCTGGCTGTGGCCGTCCCAGGTGGCGATCGTCACGCTGCCAGCGCCGCCGCCAGCCCTGACCATGATGGTGGCGGTTGGCGGTATGGCTCCGGCGTCGCGGGTGAGCTGGATGACCGCGTCCCCGTTGTTGCGGGCCGGCAGGGTGCGGGCCGGGACCGTCAGGGTCGTCGAAACGAAGCGGAACCAGCGCCCGGTGGCCGAATAGCCGGACCAGTTCAGGTTGTAGATGGCCGATCCGGGCGCGGGCGGTACTGCCGTGACCGCAGTAGCGGTGCCGGCCCCGCCGAACCCGATCGTGGTGAGCGCGGCGGACGCCGCGGCAGCGGCGATAAGACCGCGCCTGATGAGGCTGCGCATGGTGAAAGACCCCCGTCGGCCTGGAAGCCGTGACCCGCACGGGCCTGGCGTGAGCAGTGATCCCGCCACTGCCGTGCCCGCCGTTGGTTCCAGGCCCCAGCCGCCGGTGGATGCGCCCCCGCGGCGGCCGCAACGGTGCCGCCAGGCCCAGCTGACGGGTTACCCCGCCATAACTACACATTGCCAGGAATCGAATACCCTGCGGCAGGGCCGAATGGCCGGATCCGGGGGACGAATGTCTCCCGGATGGGCCCTGGAAAGGCGGTGCCTAATCGCCCGCGGCTGCCAGCGCCCCGCGGATCACGCCGGCATCCGCGGGCACGCCGGGCGAGGCGGCGAAGTTCTCGTCGCCACCCGCATACACCGTGCCGTACGCCGGGGTGCCGGGCTGGAACCGCCTGCCCTCGGCGAGCGGGCCGGCGTCGACCGCGTCATAGCCGATCGCGTCCAGGAATGCCGACACGGCGGCCTTGGCCTGCGCGTCGTCACCCGCAATGGGCAGCGCGGAGCGCTCGGCGGAACCGGCCGGGCGGGCCAGCGCCTGGAGGTGCCGGAAGAAGATGTTGTTGAACCCCTTGACCACCCGGGCGCCCGCCAGGTGCTGCTGCAGCAGCTCGCTGCTGGTGGCCGAGCCGCTGTCCAGCTCGGGGAACTGCCCGTCGCGCGCCGGATAGTAGTTGCCGGTGTCGATGACCGGCTTCCCGGCGAGCGGCGCGGCGGGCACGCTCCGGAACGCCTTCAGCGGGATGGTCACGACCACGATGTCACCCGCGGTGGCCGCCTCGGCCGGCGTGGCGGCCCGGGCATGCGGGCCCAGCTCCCCGGTCAGCCCGCCAAGGGTCTCCGGCCCGCGCGAATTGCTCAGCACCACGTCGTAGCCGGCCGCCACAGCCAGCCGGGCGACCGTGCCGCCGATCATCCCCGCGCCTATCAGTCCGATCGTCGTCATGCCTGCGGCAACCCCGGGCGGCCGCCGTGGCATTCCCCGGATCCCGGCCGGGCTCTGGCAGACTGCCAGGGATGAGCGACATCCCACCTGACCTGCACATGCTCAACCTGGTGGTCGGCGACATGCCGGCCAGCCTGGAGTTCTACCGGCGGCTCGGGGTCGCGGTGCCGGGCGGCGGGGACGCCGCCGGTGCCCACGTGCAGCTGCGGATGCCGGGCGGGTTCAGCCTGGAGCTCGACACCGCCGAATCCGCGCGCCTGTGGCACGCGGCCTGGCGGGCCGGCCCGGCCAGCCCCACGGTGGTCATCGGGTTCTCCCTGCCGGACCGCGAGGCGGTCGACGAGCGCTACGCGGAGCTGACCTCCGCGGGCTATGCGGGCCGGCAGCCGCCGTTCGACGCGTTCTGGGGCGCGCGCTACGCGATCGTCGCCGACCCCGACGGCAACGACGTCGGGCTGATGAGCCCGATCGACGAATCGCGCCGGACCTGGCCGCCGCGGGAATCCCCGGCGGGCTGACCGGGCGGTGCGTCAGGCGGCGGCCCGCAGGGTCGTGAAGATCTCCGGGTACCGGGCGAGCGCCAGGAAGTGACCCTCGCCCGGGCAGATGGTGAGCCGGGCGTGCGGGATCCGCGCGGCGAGCCACTCGCCCCAGGCGACGGGGACGGAGCTGTCGGCGTCCCCCTGCCACAGGTGAACCGGCTGGCTGATCTGCTCCGGGCCGAACCCCCACTCCGACCCGAGGATGCGGTACTCGTCGACCGCCCCGGCGGGATCGCGCAGGCCCCCGGCCATCGCCCCGGCGAACCAGCCCGGGGGAAGCTCCCGGGCCAGCGCCCGCGACGGCTCGTCGAGCATCGCCAGCGACAGCCGGAGGAACGCGCCCGGTGCCCGCCGGGCGGCCCCGCCCATGACCCGGAACGCGATCCGGTCCAGCCACGGGGCCCGCACCGAGCAGTAGCTGAACACCCGGTCCAGCGCGCTGGTGTCACCGGTCGCCGCGCTGGGCGGCAGGCTGCTCGCCACCAGTCCCACCGCGCGCACCCGCCCGGGCAGCGCGAACGCGCAGGCCGCCGCGTACGGGCCGCCAGCCGACCAGCCGAGCACCAGGAACCGCTGCACGCCCAGCGCATCGGCGAGTCCCGCCACGTCGGCCGGCCAGTCCAGCAGCGACCGGCCCGGGCTGCGGGACGAGAGGCCGACACCGGGCCGGTCGGGTGAGATGACCCGCACGCCGGCCGCGCGTGCGGCCGCGTCGCAGCCGCGGATGTCCAGCCGGCAGGTGAGCCCGCCGTGACAGCTGACCAGCACCTCCCCGCCCGGATCGCCGTACTCGGCATACCCGAGCACCCGGCCGTCCGGCAGCCGCACCGTGCGGTTCTCCCAGGCCGCGGCACCCGCGGGGACAGCCGGGCCGCGGCCGCGCATCCCGGTCACCCCTTCCTCCCGCCGCCGGGGCGGGCGGGCCGGAGCGGGGCGGTGGCCCGGCACAGGAAGAACGCGGCCGCGAGCAGCACGGCGGCGGCCGAGAGCCCGTGCTTGACGCCGACGTGGTCGCTGAGGAAACCGATCATCGGCGGCCCGGCGAGGAAGGCCACGTAGCCGAGGGAGGCCGCGGTGCTCACCCGGCCCGCCGCGTACCGGGGGTCGTCGGCCGCGGCGCTGAGGCCCACCGGGAACCCGAGCGACGTGCCGAGCCCCATGGCCGCGGCGCCGGCCAGGGCGGCCGCCAGGACCGGGCCGAAGTCGATCAGCAGCAGGCCGCCCAGCGCGGTGAGGGTGCTGACCTGCAGCACCCGGACCCGGCCGTAGGCGTCGATCAGCCGCGGGCCGAACCAGCGCCCAGCGGTCATCCCGGTCAGGAAAACCGCGAACGTGAGGGTGCCGAGGACGGCCGCGGTGCGGTAGCCGTCGATGACCGCGAGGCTCAGCCAGTCGTTCCCGGCCCCCTCGGTGACGGTCATGCACAGGACGAACAGGCCGATCAGCACGGTGCGGGGCTCGAGCCAGGCGGCGAACGGGCTGCGCCGGGGCGGGACCTGGCCGGCCGTGGCCGGGTGGCCCGGGGAATGCGGGGCCCCGATGAAGCCGCGGGGCAGGACCGGCATGGTGGCCGCGAGCAGCGCCGCCACCGCCAGCAGGTGCACGGTGACCGGCACGCCGAGGGCGACCATGGCCGCGCTGAGGGCCGCCCCGGCCACGGTGCCGATGCTCCACCCCGCGTGGAACCGGGGCATGACCGAGCGGGCCAGCGCCTGCTCCACGGCGGCCCCCTGCACGTTGATGGCGACGTCCCAGGACGCACCGCCGAAGCCGAACGCGAACAGCCCCACGGCCACCGGGGCGACGCCGTGGGTGTAGCCCACCGCGATGGTGGCCAGCCCGGCGGACCCGGCCACCGGCATCACCGCCGCGGTGCGGCGCTCGCCCAGCCAGGTGATGATCACCCCGGACAGCGGCGTGGCGATCCCCGAGCCGGCCGCGCCCGCGAGCAGGATGAGGCCGAGCGCACCGGGGGACACGTGCAGCACGGCCCGGATCTGCGGGATCCGGGCGGCCCAGCTCGCGAACGAGAAGCCGGCGCCGATGAACGAGGCGGTGACGGCGCGGCTGGCGGTGCGGAGCGCGGCGCTGTCAGGCACGCGCGCGGCGGGGCCGCGGACGGCGGTCACCGGCGGGGATCCCTGGCGGCCGGCGCACCGCCCCGCCCCCGATCCATGCGGTCAGTCTCGCACAGGGGCCCAGCCCAAAGCCCCCAGCCGCCCGGCCCTGAACTGCCGGCACGGTCACCGCCGCGGCCGGCTGTGTAACGGATCCGGCGGCCGGGCCGGTTCGCACCTGCACGGCTCTCACCGCGGCGGCCCTCGCTCCCCGGGCGGCTCCGGTGCCCGCGTCCGGCCTGGTGGCCTGGCCGTGAGGCGGGCGCTGCCGTGAGGCGCGGCGGCGCGTGGCCCCCGGGAGGCGGAACCGTGCCGCTGCCACCCGGGCCGGGCCGCGCGGGCCCCTCCTCTCCGGCCGCGCGGCCCCGGCCCGGCGGCCCGGGGGCCCCGGGGGCGGCCCCGGTG
>JBLMWU010000287.1:0-2909 GCA_050257395.1 Gemmatimonadota bacterium
GCGAGGATCCGGCCCACCAACGTGACCGAGTAGAGCCTTCGCCATTGTTATAGGTCCTCCACACTGAGTGACCAGAGTGGGCGCACACGCGAAGACTCGCATGAGTGCGCGCAGGTGACACATCAATGGTCCCACCCCGCGGGTATCAGGTCAAGTTGAGTGATCTTGCAGGTCAGCCGGCGCGTGCCAGCCGCCGCGGCCAGGGCTGGCAGTGCGGGCAGGAATACGCGGACCGGTTCATGAACGCGTCCCGGCGGATCGGGGTTCCGCAGCGGGGGCAAGGCTCGCCCTCGCGCCCGTACACCGCCAGCGACCGGCTGAAATATCCGCTTTCTCCATTCACATTCACGTACAGGCTGTCGAACGTCGTGCCCCCGGCCGCCAGCGCGTCCAGCAGCACCGCCCGCACCGCGTCCAGCAGCGCCCGGATCTGGGCGGGCCGCAGGTCAGCCGCGGGCCGGGCCCAGTGCAGCCTGGCCCGCCACAGCGCCTCGTCCGCGTAGATGTTCCCGATCCCGCTGACCAGCGACTGGTCGAGCAGGGCGGCCTTGATGCCGCTGCGGCGGGTGCGCAGCCGGGCGGTCAGCGCCGCGGCGTCGAACGAGTCCTCCAGCGGGTCCGGCGCGATGTGGCTGATGAGGGCGGGCAGCACCGCGCCGCCGCGGGCCAGCACCAGGTGGCCGAAGGTCCGCTGGTCGCGCAGCCGCAGGTCCATCCCGCCGTCGGTGAACGTGAAGATCACCCGGTCATGGCTTGCCAGCGGGCGGCCGGGGTCGTCGACGAGCAGCTGGCCGCTCATCCCGAGGTGCATCAGCAGCGCGTCGTCCACCTCGCCGGCGGTGCCGCCCGCGGCCAGCGGCAGCCACAGGTACTTGCCGCGGCGGCAGACCCCGGCCACGGTGCGCCCGCGCAGGGCAGCCTCGAAGTCGTCCGGGCCGGCCAGGTGGCGCCGGACCGACCGCGGATTGAGCACCCGCACCGAGGCGATGGTGCGGCCGGTCACATACCGTGCCAGGCCGCGCCGGACGACCTCGACCTCCGGCAGTTCAGGCATGCTGCGGATTATCCGGCATTCAGGGCGCGGGGTCGCCGGCGTGGCCGCCCGCGGCGCCGTTGCGCTGGGCCTGCCCGGCGGTCCCCGGGGTCTCGGCGGCCCCGGCCGCCGTGCCGTTGCTGATGGCGAGCCAGGCGGCCTCGGCGGCCTGCTGCTCGGCCTCCTTCTTGGACCGGCCCTCGCCCGAGCCGTATGTCCGCCCGCCCACGGTGACCGAGGCACGGAAGGACTTCTGGTGGTCCGGGCCGCTCTCCTCGACGTGATACTCGGGCACGCCGAGCACCCCGGAGGCGGTGAGCTCCTGCAGCGACGTCTTCCAGTCCAGGCCCGCGCCGAGCCGCGCCGAGCGGGCGATCACGGGGTCGAACAGGCGGTGCACCAGGCCGGAGGCCTCGGCCAGGCCCCGCTCTACGTAGACCGCGCCGATCACGGCTTCCAGGGTGTCCGCCAGGATCGACGACTTGTCCCGGCCGCCAGTGCCTTCCTCGCCCCGGCCCAGCCGGATGTAGGCGCCCAGCCGCAGCCCACGGGCGACATCGGCCAGCGCGCGCATGTTGACGACCGCCGCCCGCAGTTTGGCGAGCTGCCCTTCGGGCAGGTCGGGGTACTGGCGGAACAGGGTGTCGGTGACGATGAGCCCCAGCACCGAGTCGCCGAGGAACTCCAGCCGCTCGTTGGTGGGCAGGCCGCCGTTCTCGTATGCGAACGAGCGATGCGTCAGGGCACGCTCGAGCAGTCCCGGGCTGAGTCCGGCGTCGAGCGCGCGCAGCAGCTCACTGCCCTCTGGTTCGTGAGCATCTGCCTCGTGGTCGCTCGTGCCTTTCATGACTGTCCTCCTTGCCGGCCTCGCAGCGCAAACGTGCTCGTGCGAGCGACGTGCGCAATCGTGGCGGCGCGGGCCCGGTGCGGGGGCGCACCCGCGCGGGATCCTCAGGAAGGCGTGACCACCTGGCGGCGGTTGTAGGTACCGCAAGTCGGGCACGCCGTGTGCGCCAGCTTGGGCTCCCGGCACTGCGGGCAGCGAGCCAGCGCGGGCGCTGCGGCTTTCCACTGGGAACGCCGCGACCTCGTGTTGCTCCGTGACATCCTGCGCTTAGGGACGGCCACGTCCACTCTCCTGTCGTGTTTCCGGTGCGGGCGCCCCGTCCGGTCCTGCTGCTGTCAGATGCCGCGCGAGCTGCGCCCACCTTGGGTCGATGGCAGCCTCGTGCCGGTGCTCCTTGCCCACCCGGGCGAGCTGGGCGCCGCATTCGGCGCACAGCCCCGGGCAGTCCTCCCGGCACAGCGGCGCGAGAGGGAGCGCAAGTACCACGGCATCACGAAGGACCGGCTCAAGATCGAGCAGGTCCCCCGCTAGAGAGTACCCGTCGTCCGGGTCCTCCCCCGTCCCTTGATCGTAATGGAAGAGCTCCTGGAAACGCAGGTCCATCGTCTGCGCGAGCGGATCCAGGCAGCGCGCGCACTCACCGGCGAGCGGCACGGTGGCCGCCACCGTGACCAGCACTCCCTCGCTGACCGCTGCCAGCTGGATGTCCAGCGCCAGGTCAGCGCCCTCGGGCACGCCCACCATGCCCACGCTCATCCCGGCCGGGGCCGGGGCCGTGAGCTGCAGGGTCTGCAGGGACCCCGGGCTGCGCCCCAAAGTCCTGGTGCTCAGCACCAGCGGGCGGCGGGGATTCAGGCGGGATGCCGGGTTTCTGCGCTGCTGTGGCATGGCTCTTGTGCGTGTGAAGTAAAGCGGGACTCGGAGCGTCAGCTTACCTGCGGCCCCGCCGGTCCCCAACCCCGGCGGCGCCCGGCCCGGTCAGCCCTGGGCGAGCCGCAGCTGCAGCCGCGCCAGCACCAGCTCCGGCAC
>JBLMWU010000288.1:0-12973 GCA_050257395.1 Gemmatimonadota bacterium
CCGGCCTGGCCGCGGAGCGACGCCCCGCCGGCCCGGCCCCGGGAGGACGGCCAGCCGGCCCGGGCGCGCCGCTCGGACGGGTCGGCCCGCACGGACGGTGACTTCTGGACCCGCGGGCCGGCCGAGCCCGGGCCGCAGGGCGGCGGTGACTTCTGGGACCGCGGCCCCGCCGCGCCGGACGACCCTGAAGACGGCGATTTCTGGAGCCGCGGCAGCCGGGAGGACCGGTACCCGTGACCGCCGCCGAGCCGCGCCACGTGATCACGCTGCTCAGCCGGCCCGGCTGCCACCTGTGCGACGACGCGCGGCAGGTGATCGCCCGGGTCGCGGCCGACCTGGGCGTGCCCTGGTCCGAGCGGGACATCACCCGGTCCGACGATGATCTGCGCGAGTACGGGGAGATGATCCCGGTCACGCTGATCGACGGCGTCCAGCACGATTTCTGGCGGGTCAGCGAGGCCCGCCTGCGCGCCGCGCTGGCCCGCTGACCAGCCCCGGCGAGCCAGAGCCCCGCGCTTCCACCTGGACCGCCGGGATCAGCCGGATGGGGCGCGGTGCGCCCAGGCCCGAGCGAGCCGAAGGGCCGCGCCGCCGTCTGGACTGACGAGCGACGAGCGCAGCGAGGAGCGAGGAGGGAAGACGGCGGGCTCCAGCGGTCCGGAGGCGAGCGAGGGCCGGAAAAGGGAGCCGACTTTGTGCATACGTTCACAAGGGCGTACCGTGAAAGTCAGTCACCCGGCGGGCACCGGCGCCCGCGATCCCCTAGCGCGACCACCAGGAGCTCCCGGCGCATGTCCCGCCGTCCAGTGCCCGGCCACGGCAGTCAGGGCATCCCGGAGGCAACCATTGCCCGCCTCCCGGTCTATCTCCGGGTGCTGTACGCGTGCGCGGAGCAGGGCATCGCGACCGTGTCCAGCGAGGAGCTGGCGGCCGCGGCGGGCGTCAACTCCGCCAAGCTCCGCAAGGACCTGTCCCACCTGGGGTCCTACGGCACCCGCGGGGTCGGCTACGACGTTGACTACCTCGTCTACCAGATCTCCCGGGAACTGGGCCTGACCCAGGACTGGCCGGTCGTCATCGTGGGGGCCGGCAACCTCGGCCGCGCGCTCGCCAACTACGGCGGCTTCGCCTCCCGCGGGTTCCGCATCGCGGCGGTGCTCGACTCGGACCCGGCCATCATCGGCACCGAGGTCGCCGGGCACGTGATCGGCAGCGCTGGCCAGATCGAGCAGGTGGTCGCCCGGTACCAGGTCTCGATCGGGGTCATCGCCACCCCCGCGTCCTCCGCGCAGGCGGTCTGCGACCGGCTGGTCGCCGCCGGGGTGACAAGCATCCTCAACTTCGCGCCTATGGTGCTTAACGTGCCAGCGGGCGTGGACGTGCGTAAGGTCGACCTGTCCATCGAATTGCAGATACTCGCCTTCCACGCGCAGCGGAGGTCTGTCGTGCGCGTAGCCCAGGACGGGAAAGCCGCCCGCCGCGCCGCGGCCGAGGGCCGTAAGACGGCTGCGCCCGGCAACGGGCGGCCGGCCCGGGCAGGCCGGCCGGCGGCCGTCAGCGGGACCGACGGGGCCGCCCAGCCGGCCGTGGCACTCGGCACGGCGGACCTCCCGCCCGCCAGCACCCCGGCGGCAGGGTCATGAGCGTCCTGGTGGTGGGGCTCAGCCACCGCAGCGCGCCAGTCACCACGCTGGAGCGGGCGGTGGTGAGCGGCGACTCGCTCACCAAGCTGCTGCTCGACACGGCCCAGTCGGAGCACGTCGCGGGCTCGTTCGTGGTGTCCACCTGCAACCGGGTCGAGGTCTACGCGGAGGTCGGCAAGTTCCACGGCGGCGTGTCCGCCGTGTCCGAGCTGCTGGCCCGCCACTCCGGCATCCCGCTGAGCGAGCTCACCCCGCACCTGTACGTGCACTACGAGGACCGCGCCGTCCAGCACCTGCTGGCGGTCGCCTGCGGGCTGGACTCGATGGTCGTCGGCGAGACCCAGATCGTCGGCCAGGTGCGCCAGGCGCTCGGGCTGGCCCGGCACCGCGGCACCCTCGGCCGCCTGCTCGGCGAGGTCGGGGACCTGGCCCTGCGGGCCGCCAAGCGGGTGCAGGCCCAGACCGGCATCTCCCGCGCGGGCGGCAACCTGGTCAGCGTGGGGATCACGCTCGCCACCGGCAGCCTGCCCCCGGCCGGGCAGCCTGACCTGGACCGCCCGCTCACGGGCCAGCGGGTGCTGGTCGTCGGGGCCGGATCCATGAGCGCGCTCGCGGTCGCCACCGCCGACCGGCTCGGCGCCAGCCACATCGCGGTGGCGAACCGCACCCCGGACCGGGCGCGGCGGCTGGCGTCCTCGGTATCGGGCAGCGTCGCCGACTTCGCCGACCTCACCCCGGCCCTGGCCGACGCGGACCTGGTCATGTCCTGCACTGGGTCGCCGGGCCTGGTCATCACCGCGGGGATGGCCGCCGCCGCGCTGGGCCGCCGGGCCGACCCGGCCCGGCCGCTGGTCCTGCTCGACCTGGCGCTGCCCCGCGACGTGGACCCGGACGCGGCGGATCTGCACGGGGTGACCGTGCTGGGCCTGGAGAGCCTCGGGGAGGCCGGCACCGTCCTGGGCAGCCAGCACGCCGAGGACGTGGCGGCGGTGCGGGCGATCGTGGCCGAGGAGTTCGCGGCCTGGGCGTCCGCGGCGCAGGCGGCCCGGGTGGCGCCCACCGTGGTAGCGCTGCGGGCCAAGGCGGCCGACGTGGTGGAGGCCGAGCTGGCCCGGCTGGCCGGCAAGCTGGGCCCCCTGGATGACCGGGCGAACCAGGAGATAGCGGTCGCCATGCGGCGGGTGGTGGACAAGCTGCTGCACGCGCCGACGGTGCGGGTCAAGGAACTGGCCGGGTCACCCGGCGGCGACTCCTACGAGGCGGCGCTGCGGGTGCTGTTCGACCTCGACCCCGGCACCGTGGAAGCGGTGACCCGGGCCGACGTGGGGCTGGTGCCCGGGCAGGAGGCGCCGTGACCCCGGTACTGCGGCTGGGGACCCGCAAGAGCCCCATGGCGCTGGCCCAGTCCGGCCAGGTGGGTGATTTGATCACCGCGCGGGCCGGGGTGGCGGTGGAACTGGTCGGGCTCACCTCGTTCGGTGACGTCAGCCGGGCCAGCCTGGCGCAGATCGGCGGCACCGGGGTCTTCGTGAGCGGGCTGCGGGAGAGCCTGCTGGCCGGCGAGATCGACCTGGCCGTCCATTCGCTCAAAGACCTGCCCGTCGCCGCCATGCCGGGTATCGCGCTGGCGGCGGTGACCACGCGGGACGACCCGCGGGACGCGCTGGCCGGGCGGGACGGCGCCAAGCTGGCGGATCTGCCGCCCGGCGCGCAGATCGGCACCGGGTCGCCCCGGCGCGCGGCGCAGCTGCGCCTGCTGCGCCCGGACGTGCAGCCGGTCCCGGTGCGCGGCAACGCCGGCACCCGGCTGGCCAAGGTGGAGACCGGCGAGCTGGACGCGGTTGTCCTGGCTTATGCCGGGCTGGCCCGGATCGGCCGGCTGGACGCGGTCAGCGAGATCTTCGACGCCACCGACATGGTGCCCGCGCCGGGCCAGGGCGCGCTCGCGGTGGAGTGCCGGGCGGACCAGCCGGACCTGATCGGGCTGCTGGCCTGTGTGGACGATCCGGCCACCCGCGCGGCGGTCACCGCGGAACGCGCCGTGCTCGCGGGCCTCCAGGCGGGGTGCAGCGCCCCGGTCGGCGCGTATGCTGCCGGGACCGGTGTCCTGCACCTGGCCGCGGTCGTCATGGGGGCTGACGGTGAGCCAGCGGTGCGGGCGGCCGCGAGTGCCCCGGCAGCCGGTGCGGAGCAGCTGGGCCATGACGTCGCCGGCGAGTTGCTGCGCCGCGGTGCCGGGAAATACATGTCCATGTCTGCCGTACACCGCAGCAACGGGGATGATGCCTTGTGAGTCCCACATCCGCGGCCAAGAAGGCCTCCGCGGCCGGCCAGCCCGGGCTGGTCGCCCTGATCGGCGCCGGCCCGGGCGATGAGAGCCTGCTCACCCGGCGTGCCGCCGACCTGCTGGGCCGCGCCAGCCTGGTGGCCGCCGCGCCGGAACTCGCCGAGCGCCTGCGGCACCTGCTGCCGGAAGACGCCGTGACGGCTGGCCCGGACGAGCTGGAGGCCGATCCGAAACTGCTGGCCAAGGCGGCCAGGGCGGGCCAGCTCGCGGTGCTCCTGTGCGAGGACGACCCGATGCTGTTCGGCGGCGCCGCCGCCCAGGCCCAGGTCTGCGCCAAGGCCCGGGTCCCGTTCGAGATCGTGCCGGGCGTGCCGGCCGCCACCGCCGTGCCGGCCTACGCGGGCATCCCGCTGACCTCCGACACCAGCGGCAGCGTGCGGATCGTGCACGCGGCCGAGATCAGCCGGGTGTCCCGCGACCCGCAGGCGCCCGGCAGCCTGGTCGTGCTCGGGGCGGAGGCCGCCCCGGTGGACATGGCCAAGATGCTGATCGCGGCCGGCTGGCCGGACACCACACCGTTCGCCATCACCTGGAACGGCACCACCACCGAGCAGTACACCGTCACCGGCACGCTGGGCAGTGCCGCCGCCGACCTCAAGGCGGCCGGGGTGAGCCCGCTGACCGCGACCGGCCCGGCGGTGGCGGTCGTCGGGGACACCGCTGGCGGCCGGGATCTCGCGTGGTTCGAGACCAAGCCGCTGTTCGGCTGGCGGGTGCTGGTGCCCCGCACCAAGGAGCAGGCGGCCTCGGTGTCCGACCGGCTCCGTTCCTACGGCGCGGTGCCCGAGGAGGTGCCGACCATCGCGGTCGAGCCGCCGCGCACCCCGCAGCAGATGGAGCGGGCCATCAAGGGCCTGGTCACCGGCAGGTACCAGTGGGTCGCCTTCACCTCGGTCAACGCGGTCAAGGCGGTCCGCGAGAAGCTCGAGGAGTACGGGCTGGACGCCCGGGCGTTCGCCGGGGTCAAGGTGGCGGCGGTGGGCGAGCAGACCGGCGCCGCCCTGGCCGACTTCGGCATCCGGCCCGACCTGGTGCCGGAGGGGGAGCAGTCCGGCGAGGGGCTGGCCGCCGCCTGGCCGCCGTTTGACGACGTGCTCGACCCGATCAACCGGGTGCTGCTGCCGCGCGCGGACATCGCCACCGAGACCCTGGTCGCCCGGCTCACCGAGCTGGGCTGGGAGGCGGAGGACGTCACCGCGTACCGGACGGTGCGGGCGGCGCCGCCGCCGGCCCCGGTGCGGGAGGCGATCAAGAGCGGCGGCTTCGACGCGGTCCTGTTCACCTCGTCCTCCACGGTGCGGAACCTGATCGGCATCGCGGGCAAGCCGCACGCGGTGACGGTGATCGCGGTGATCGGGCCGCAGACCGCCAAGACCGCGGCCGAGTACGGCCTGCGGGTGGACGTGACGGCACCCCGGGCCTCGGCGACCGCCCTGGTGGACGCGCTGGCCGAGCACGGCGCCGCCATCCGGGAGACGGCGGTGGCCGCGGGCGAGCCGGTCCGCAGGCCCAGCGAGCGGCGCCGGGGCGCCCGCCGCCGGCTCCGCTAGCCACGCCCCCGCCTGACGCTAGGGTGGAGAAATGGCAGCATTCCCGGCAGCCCGCCCCCGGCGGCTGCGGCGCACCGCGGCCCTGCGGCGGCTGACCGCGCAGACCACGGTCACCCCGTCCGACCTGGTCCTGCCCGTCTTCGTCAAGGAAGGCATCAGCGAGCCCCAGCCGGTGTCGTCCATGCCCGGCGTGGTCCAGCACACCAGGGACAGCCTGCGCAAGGCGGCCGCTGAGGCGGCCGAGGCCGGGATCGGCGGGCTGATGCTGTTCGGCATTCCCGCCGTCAAGGACGCCCAGGGCAGCGCCGCCGACGACCCGGCCGGCATCATCCAGGTGGCCCTGCAGGACCTGGCGGCCGAGGTCGGCGGCGACCTGGTGCTCATCGCGGACCTGTGCCTGTGCGAGTACACCGAGCACGGTCACTGCGGCATCCTGACGGCTGCCGGCGAGGTGGACAACGATCCCACCCTGGACCGGTACGCCGCGATCGCGGCCGCCCAGGCGGCGGCCGGGGCGCACGTGGTCGCGCCCAGCGGGATGATGGACGGCCAGGTCGCGGCCATCCGGGCCGCGCTCGACCAGGCCGGCCGCGCCGACGTGGCGATCTGCGCCTACGCGGTCAAGTACGCGTCCTCCTTCTACGGGCCGTTCCGGGAAGCCGCCGAAGGCGCGCCCCGGTTCGGCGACCGGGCCGCCTACCAGCAGGACCCCCGGGCCGGGGACGCGCTGCGGGAGATCATGCTCGACGTGGCAGAAGGCGCTGACATGATCATGGTCAAGCCGGCCCTGCCCTATCTGGACATCGTCGCGCAGGCCGCGGCCGCCGTCCCGGTGCCGGTGGCGGCCTACCAGGTGAGCGGCGAGTACGCGATGGTCGAGGCGGCCGCCGCGAACGGCTGGCTGGACCGGGACCGGGCCGTGGCCGAGACCCTCACCGGGATCCGCCGGGCAGGCGCCAGCATCATCCTCACCTACTGGGCGGCCGAGGCGGCCCGGCAGCTGCGGTAGGGCGGCCCGGATCGGTTACCGGTCCGCAACTTCGGTATCGGGTCGGCCTCAGCTTGGGGGGCGGCCCGCGCCCGCCCCGGCGCACGCGGCATCATCGAGGGTGAGGGCCGTGGCGCGAGTGGGAGTAGAACCGAATGGTCGATGCGATGCTTCGTCGCAGTCGCCGGAAAGGCTCCGCGCGGATGGCGGAGATCGCCGCTGAGTACGCGGCGATGGGCTGGCCGGTCTGCGCGGGCGCGCACCTGCGGGACGGCTCGCGCAAGTCGCACCCCGGCCGCGGCTGGTCGCGGGAGGACGGCCGGGCCTGCTCCTGCGACCGGGTCGGCTGCCCCGCGCCGGGGGCGCACCCGGTGTCGCCCGCCTGGCAGCTGGAGGCGTCAGCCGAACCGGGCGAGGTCGGCCGGTGGTGGCGGGAACGCCCCGGGGCCAACGTCATCCTCGTCACGGGGCGGGTGTTCGACGTGCTCGACGTGCCCGCCCCGGCCGGGCCGGTGGCCCTGGCCATGATGGACAGCGCGGGCGTGCGGCCCGGCCCGGTGGCGCTCAGCGCCGGCGGCCGGGCCCTTTTCCTCGTGGCCACCCGCGGTGCGCCGGACGACGAAGGGGAGTGGTGGTCGTGTCACCTCGACTGCGAGCCCGACAGCGTCGCCCGGGTCGCGGGCCTGCGCTGGCACACCCGCAACAGTTACGTGCTCGCGCCGCCGTCCCGCTACGGCCGCGGGCTGGCGGCGCACTGGATCCGCACCCCGAGGGAGCATTCCTTGCCTGACGCCCTGCGGCTGCTGGAGTTCCTCGCCGACGCCTGCGAAGAGGTCGCGCGATGACCACCCAGGCCGAGTTGTTCAGCCGCGCCTCCGCCGTGATCCCCGGCGGGGTCAACTCACCGGTCCGCGCGTTCGGCGCGGTGGGCGGCGTGCCGGTGTTCATGGCCGCCGGAAGGGGCCCGTACCTCATCGACGTCGACGGCCGGGAGCTGGTGGACCTGATCTGCTCCTGGGGGCCGATGATCCTGGGGCACGCCCATCCGGCCGTGACCGGGGCCGTCGTGGCCGCCGCGGCCAGGGGGACCTCGTTCGGCGCGGTCACCCTCGGCGAGGTCGAGCTCGCCGAGGAGATCGTGGCCAGGACCCCGGTCGAGAAGGTGCGGCTGGTGAGCTCCGGCACCGAGGCCACCATGTCCGCGGTCCGGCTGGCGCGGGCCTTCACCGGCCGCCGGCTGGTCGTGAAGTTCGCCGGCTGCTACCACGGCCACGTGGACGCGCTGCTGGCGGCGGCCGGCTCCGGCGTGGCCACGTTCGGGCTCCCGGACACGCCCGGCGTGACCGGCGCCGCGGCCGGGGACACGCTGGTGCTGCCCTACAACGACGCACTCGCGGTCCGGCAGGCGTTCGTCGAGCACGGCTCGCAGATCGCCTGCGTCATCACCGAGGCGTGCCCGGCCAACATGGGGGTCGTGCCGCCCACCGGGGGGTTCAACGAGCTGCTCGCCGGGCTGTGCGCCGAGCACGGCGCGCTGCTGATCATGGACGAGGTGCTGACCGGCTTCCGGGTCACCCGGTCCGGCTGGTACGGCCGGGAGGGCGTGGCCGGGGACCTGACCACCTTCGGGAAGGTCATGGGCGGCGGGCTGCCCGCCGCCGGCTTCGGCGGCCGGGCGGAGATCATGGACCGGCTGGCCCCCACCGGGCCCGTCTACCAGGCCGGCACGCTGTCCGGGAACCCGCTCGCCACCGCCGCCGGCCTGGCCACCCTGCGGGCCTGCACACAAGAGGTCTACGCCCGGCTCGACGAGACTGCCGCCGCCATCGCCAAGCTGGCGGCGGACGCGCTGACCGCGGCGGGCGTGCCGTTCCGGCTGCAGGAGGCTGGCAACCTGTTCTCCGTCTTCCTCGGCAGCGACCAGCCCGTGCGCGACTTCGGCGAGGCCCGCGGCCAGTCGTCCGCGGCCTACGCCGCGTTCTTCCACGCCATGCTCAAGGGCGGGGTGTACCTGCCGCCCTCGCCGTACGAGGCCTGGTTCGTGTCCGCGGCCCACGACGACCGGGCCGTGTCCCGCATCGCCGACGCCCTGCCCCCGGCCGCCCGGGCCGCCGCGGCCGCCCTGGGGTAGCCGGGCCTGCGGGTGCCGGTAGTCTGGGCTGGCCATGGCTGAGACTGTCGTTCACCTGCTGCGGCACGGTGAGGTGCACAACCCGCGCGGCGTCCTGTACGGCCGGCTGCCGGACTTCCATCTGTCAGCGGACGGCCGGGTCATGGCCAAGGCGGCAGCGAACTTCCTGGCCGGGCGGGACGTGGCGGTGCTGCTGTCCTCGCCGCTGGACCGGGCGCTGGAGACCGCGGCGCCGCTGGCGGCCCTGACCGGGCTCGAGGTCAGCGTGGACGAGCGGCTCATCGAGCCGTGGAACCACTTCGAGGGCACCAGGTTCGGGGTCGGCGACGGTGCGCTGCGCCGCCCCGCCAACTGGCCTTACCTCTACAACCCGTTCCGGCCCTCGTGGGGTGAGCCCTACGCGGGCATCGCCGCCCGCATGCACGCCGCCATGGCCGCCGCCGCGGAGCGCGCCCCCGGCCGGGAAGCGGTCTGCGTCAGCCACCAGCTGCCAATCGAGGTGACCCGGCGGGCGGCGGAGCATCAGCGGCTGTGGCACCATCCCGGCCACCGCCGGTGCGCCCTGGCCAGCGTGACCAGCTTCACCTTCACCGGTGGCCGGATCACCTCGATCGCCTACGCCGAGCCCGCCGGCCACGCCGGCCAGCAGGCGCACGGCGCCTGACAGCGGCCCGGCGTGCCCCCCGCTGGCCCGGCTGCCGGGCACGTCGGGCACAATGGAGCGGTACTACTGCCTGTAGGAGATTCCCCCGTGCCCAGCCTGCCGCGCCTCCAGCGCCGCCATGCGCGGCGCACGCGGCCCCGCCGTGGCCGCCGGGCCGCGGCGGCCGCCGCGCTGGCGGCCGCGGCCGCGGCCGGGCTGAGCGCGTGCTCGGCGGGGGCGACCGCGCAGACCCAGGCGGTGGGGAACGGGCAGGGTTACGTCTCCGCGGGCAACGGCGTCACCGTCTTCCCCGGCGGCTCCGGCCCGGTGGCGCCGCCCGTCAGCGGGTCCACGCTGACCGGCGGGAAGCTCAGCCTGGCGGCGTACCGGGGCCACGTGGTGGTGCTGAACTTCTGGGGATCCTGGTGCGCGCCTTGCCGGGCGGAGGCGCCCGCCCTGGCGGCCCTGGCCCGCCGCTTCCAGCCCGCCGGGGTGCGGTTCGTCGGCGTGGACATCCGGGACAACGCCGCGGCCGCCCGGGCGTTCCTGCACGACTTCGGCATCACGTACCCGAGCTTCAGCGACCCCGGCGACATGATCGCGCTGGCATTCCGCAGCACCGTGCCGCCCGCGGGCATCCCGACCACGCTGGTGGTCGGCCGCAGCGGCCGGATCGGCGCCCGGATCGTCGGGCAGGCCTCCCAGGCGGGCCTGGCCGGCATCATCCAGCGGGCGGCCGCGAAGACCCCATGACGCAGCGACCGCGGGTGGTGAGCCCATGACCGGAGTGCGCGCCCCGCAGGGGGCGGCGGCTCAGGCTCCCGCTGGCGGGCCAGCGCAGGGCCGGGGCGGAGCGCGGCGCTGGACCGCGGTGACCTGGCTGCGCTGGGGCTGGCGGCAGCTCACCTCCATGCGGACCGCCCTCATCCTGCTGTTCCTGCTCGCGCTGGGCAGCGTGCCCGGGTCGATGCTGCCCCAGCAGGGCCTCGACCCGGTCGCCGTGCAGCAGTACTACGCCGCGCATCCGGGGCTGGCGCCGCTGCTGGGACGGCTGTCGCTGTTCAACGTGTTCGGCGCGCCCTGGTTCGCCGCCATCTACCTGCTGCTGTTCATCTCCCTCGCCGGCTGCGTCATCCCGCGCACCTTCCGGCTGGCCGGGTCGGCCCGGCAGCAGCCGCCGCGGGCGCCGCGCACCCTGTCCCGGCTCCCGCTGTCGGCCCGGCACGAGACCGCGCTCAGCCCGGACGAGGCGCTGACGGCCGCGGCGGCGGTCCTGCGGGGTAAGCGGTTCCGGCTGCGGGCCGGCGACGGCTGGCTCTCCGCGGAAAAGGGCTACCTGCGGGAAGCGGGCAACCTGCTGTTCCACCTGGCCCTGCTGGCGCTGCTGGGCGCGATCTGCGTGGGGGGCATGTTCGGCTACAAAGCGAACCGGCTGCTGGTGGTGGGCGACTCGTTCGCCAACACCATCACCGACCTCGACGTCTTCCACCCCGGGCGGGCCGTGTCCGCCGCCGGCCTGCAGCCGTTCCGGATCGCGCTGGGCAAGTTCGAGGCGAGCTACATCAGCTCCGGCCCCCAGCGCGGGCAGCCCTCGGACTTCGACGCGTTCATCCGCTACTCGCCGCAGCCCACCGGGCCGATGCGGGGGTACGACCTGCGCATCAACCACCCGCTGAGCGTGGACGGCGTGCGGGTCTTCATGATCGGCCACGGCTACGCGCCGGTCTTCCGGGTCACCGACGGGACCGGGCAGGTCAGGTTCGACGGCCCGGTGCCGTTCATCGCCGTGGACACGACCGGGTTCATGTCCGAGGGCGTGATCAAGGTCCCGGACGCCCGGCCGCAGCAGCTCGGCTTCGCCGGGGTGTTCCTGCCGACCGCCATCGACGTGAACGGCAAGCTCAACTCCGCGTTCCCGGCCGCGGACAACCCGGCGGTCAGCCTGGTCTCCTACGCCGGCAACCTGGGCATGGACAGCGGCCAGTCGCAGTCGGTGTACCAGCTCGACACCACCGCCATGCACCGGCTCGCCGTGGCGCCGCGGCCGCTGCTGCCCGGCCAGTCCATCAGGCTGCCGCACGGGTACGGCACCCTGACCTTCACCGGCTACCGGCAGTGGATCAGCCTGGCCATCACCTACGACCCCGGCACCACTCCGGCGCTGATCGCCGGGCTCACCGCCATCGCGGGCCTGCTGCTGTCGTTCTTCATCCGCCGCCGCCGGATGTTCGTGCGGGCCGGCCTGGGCCCGGACGGGCGCACCGTGGTGGAGGCCGGCGGGCTCACCCGCTCCGACGCCTCGGGTGGCTTCGAGGAGGAGTTCACCGCCCTGGCCGCCGAGCTCGCCGCCGCCCACCGGGCCAGCGAGGCCAGCGTGTCGCCACCCGGCCCGCAGCCGGACCTGCTGTCCGACGACGATCAGCCCGCCATGGCTGACCTGACCGAGGAGTGAGAGCCGTGCCCATCAACTACGGGATGGCCAACCTCAGCCACTACTCCTACGTGGCCACCGTTGTCGCCTACGCCCTGGCGGCGCTGGCCTTCGCCTGCGATTTCGCGTTCGGGCGGGACCTGCTCAAGACGCCGGCCCCGGCCGGCGAGCCAGCGCCGGGCCTGGTCGCCGTCGGGGCCGCCGCGAAGACGGGCACGGTGGCCGCCGGCGGCGGCACCGCGGCGCCCGCGGGCGGCCCGGGGACGCCGGCCGGGCCCGGCCAGCAGCGGGCGGCGCGGCCGGTGAACGGCTGGGTGCGGGTGGCCCTGGCGCTGACCGCGGCCGGGCTGGCCGCGCACATCCTCGGCGTCGTCAGCCGCGGGCTCGCCGTGCACCGGCTGCCGTGGGGCGACATGTACGAGTTCGTCACCACGGTCACCTGCGTCGCGGTGATCTTCTTCTTCGGCCTGATGCTCCGCTACCGTGCCTGGCGGCTGGGCCTGTTCGTGCTCGGCCCGGTGGTCGTCCTGCTCGGGCTGGCGGAAACGGTCATCTACACGCCGGCCGGGCAGCTGCCCCCCGCCCTCATGTCGTACTGGCTCGGCATCCACGTCACCTCGATCACGCTCGCGACCGGCGCCTTCGTGGTCGCGACCCTGTTCACGATCGTCTACCTGCTGGCGGACCGGCACGCCCGGCGGGTGGCGGCCGGCCTGCCCACCCGCGCGGAGGCCGTCTTCCGCGCGCTGCCGGCCGCGCAGGTGATCGACCGGCTCGCCTACCGGACGGTGCTCTTCGGCTTCCCGCTGTGGACCTTCGGCATCATCGCCGGGGCGATCTGGGCGGACGAGGCCTGGGGCCGCTACTGGGGCTGGGACCCCACCGAAACCTGGGCCTTCATCACCTGGGTGGTGTACGCCGGCTACCTGCACGCCCGGGCCACCGCGGGCTGGCGGGGGCGCCGGGCGGCCTACATCCAGCTGGCCGGGTTCGCCTGCCTCATCTTCAACACCGTCGTGGTCAGCATCCTGATCAAGGGCCTGCACTCGTACGCGGGGCTGAGCTGAGCAGCGGAGCCACGGCTCCGGTCAGGCGGCCGGGGCGGGATCGGTCCCGCGGATCTGGCGCTCCAAGCTGGCTGAGTTGACTGGCAGGGCCGCAGGCCCTGGTCAGGCGGCTGGCCCGGGGTCGGTCCCGCGGATCTGGCGCTCCAGGTGATCGATGAAGTCCTGGTCGTGGG
>JBLMWU010000289.1:0-26111 GCA_050257395.1 Gemmatimonadota bacterium
CGCCGGGCCAGCAGGCCCGGCGCCACAGCCGCTTCAGGAAGCCGCCGGCACCTGCCCCGCCTTAGCGCCCGCCGCGGCGTCCAGGCGTCAGATAGGGCAACTGCCCGATGCGGCCGCGGGGGCCTTGGCGCGAAGCTGCTGTCATGACCGCGGCCAGCTGGGACAGCGCCCGCTGGGCGCCCGCGGGCCCCGCCCCGGTGCCACCCGGGCGGGCGCCTGGCCGGCCCGCATTCCCGGATCCTGGTGACATGCTGGAAGACATGAGCGTTCGCGCGGCCAGCCCGGTCCTGGTCGGCCGGGCTGCCCAGCTGGCGGCGCTGGACGCTGCCCTGGGCCGGGTCCGCGCGGGCGGGCCGGCGACGGTGCTGATCGGCGGCGAGGCCGGGATCGGCAAGTCCCGCCTGGTGAGCGAGTTTGGCGCCGCGGCTGCCCGGTCGGGGGCACGGGTGCTGACCGGCGGCTGCCTCGCCCTGGGCGCCGAGGGCCTGCCGTTCGCGCCGTTCGCCGCCATGCTCCGCGAGCTCGTCCGCGAGCTGGGAGCCGACGGGGTGGCCGCGCTCCTGCCCGGTCACGCGACCCGCGAGTTCGCCCGGCTGCTGCCGGAGTTCGGCGAGGCGGGCCGGGACGCTGACCCGGCGGTCGCCCGCGCCCGGCTGTTCGAGCAGCTGCTCACCCTGCTGGAGCGGCTGGCTGAGCCCGCGCCGGTGGTGCTGGTCATCGAGGATGCGCACTGGGCCGACCGCTCCACCCGCGACCTGGCCGCCTTCCTGATCGGCAGTCAGCAGGTGCTGGACCGGGTGCTGATCCTCCTCACCTACCGTTCCGACGAGCTGCACCGGACCCACCCGCTGCGGCCGATGCTCGCCGAACTCGGCCGGCTGGCCTGGGTGGAGCGGATGGAGCTGCCCAGGCTGGGCAGGCTGCACGCGGACGAGCTGGTCGCCCGCATCACCGGCCGCGAGCCGGAGCGATGGCTGGCGGACGAGGTGTACGAGCGGGCCGAGGGCAACCCGCTGTTCGTCGAAGAGCTGCTGTGCTGTGACGGCAGCCTGACCGCCGAGCTGCCCGAGTCCTTGCGCGACCTGCTGCTCGCCGCGGTCCGCCGGCTGCCCGAGGAGACCCAGGGACTGCTGCGGGCGGCCAGCGCCGGCGGGCAGCGCAGCGGCGACGCGCTGCTGGCGGCGGTGACGGGCCTGACCGGCGACCAGCTCGCGCACGGGCTGCGGCCGGCGGTGGCAGCCAACGTGCTGACCGCGGGCCAGGGCGGCTACGCGTTCCGGCACGCGCTGATCCGGGAGGCAATCTACGACGACCTGCTGCCGGGGGAGCGCACCCGGCTGCACAGCCGCTTCGCGGAGATCCTCGGGTCCGGCACCGGGCTGGTCCCGCCCGGCCGGGCCATGATCGAGCAGGCGCATCACTGGTACCACGCCCACGACACCACCTGGGCGCTGGTCAGCGCCTGGCAGGCGGCGGCCGCCGCCGGTGACATCCTCGCCCACGCCGAGCAGCTCACCCTGCTGGCCCGGGTGCTGGAACTGTGGGACCGGGTCCCGGACGCGGCGGACCGGATCGGCGCCAGCCACCTGACCGTGCTGGAACAGGCCGCGGCCATCGCGCGGAACGCCGACGAGAACGAGCGCGGGGTCGCGTTCGCCTCCGCCGCCCTCCGGGAGGTCGACCCGGCCGTCGAGCCGGTGCGCACGGCGCTGCTGCTGGAGACCCGGGCCCTGCTGAGCAAGCACGGCGTCAGCCCCGGCGGCGCCGCCGAGGACCTGCGCGCGGCGCTGGCCCTGGTGCCGCCCGGTCTCGGCGACGCCGCCCGGGCGCGGGTGCTGGTGAGCGCGGCCAAGCAGATCGCCGAGCCGTACGGGCCGCAGGCCCGCGCGGCCGCGCAGGAGGCCCTGCTGCTGGCCCGGCAGGCCGGCGACATCGCGACCGAGATCGGCGCGCTGTGCCTGCTGGCCAAGATCAGGTCGCACGAGGGCGACGACGCGGCCGCCCTGGCGATGTTCGCCCAGGCGCGCTCGCTCGCCGGGCGGGCGGACGCCTACCGGCCGCTGCTGCAGGTCGCCGTCAACGAGTCACACGTGCTGGAGGGCGTGGGCGAGCACGAGCGCGCCGCCCAGGTGGCCCGGGCCGGCATCGCCAAAGCCCGGAACTACGGCCTGGCCCGCACCACCGGGACCTTCCTGGCGATCAACACGGCGGAGCCGCTGGTGTCCCTGGGCCGGTGGGACGAGGCCATGGAGGTCATCGAGACCGCGCTCGCGCTCTCCCCACCGCGGGTCAACCGCAACTCGCTGCGGCTGTACGCCGGGCTCGTCGCGCTGCGCCGGGGCGACCTGGCGGCCGCGGGGGCCGCAGCCGCCGCGGGTGCGGCGCTGAGCCGGCCCGGCCAGCACGGTTACCGGGAGAGCCAGTACCACCTGCCGCTCGCCGGGCTGCAGGCCGAGCTGCATCTCGCCGAGGGCAGGCCCGCTGATGCGCTCGCCGTGGTGGCAGCGGCGGCGGACCAGTCCGATCTGGCCGTGGACCCGCGGTACGGCTGGCCACTGCTCGTCACGGGCGCCCGGGCCTGCGCCGCCGCAGCCGCTGGCGCGGCCCGGGACCGGGCGGCCGCGCAGCGGGCCAGTGAGCTGGGCGGGCTGCTGCGCACGCTGGCCGGGAAGATGGATGTGGCCGGGCCGGTCCAGCAGGCCAGCCGGCTGACCTTCGCCGCGCAGGCCGGCCCGGAGCTGGCCGGCCCGGCGCTGGCCGGCCCGGCGCTGGCCGGGCTGGCCAGCCAGGATGCCGCGCTGGCGCGCTGGGACGCGGCCGCAGCCGCGTGGGAACAGGTCAGCCAGCCCTTCGAGCTCGCGGTGGCGCTGCTGCGGGCAGCCGAGGCGGCCATGGCCGCCGGTGACCGGGACGCCGCCAGGCAGCGGCTGCGGCGGGCCGCTGGCCTGGCTGAGCAACTCGGCGCCCGGCCACTGGCCAGCGAGATCGCCGTGCTGTCCCGCAGCGCCCGGCTCGCTGTGGCCAGCGTCCCCGGTCCCGGCGCAGCCGCCCCGCCCGCCCTGCGGCTCACCGCCCGGGAGTTCGACGTGCTGCGCCTGGTCGCCGCCGGCCGGTCCAATCCGGAGATCGCCGCCGAGCTCTTCATCTCCGCCAAGACCGCCAGCGTGCATGTGTCCAACATCCTCGCCAAACTCGGCGTCGGCAGCCGCGGCGAGGCCGCGGCTGCCGCTCACCGGATGCATCTGTTCGACGGCGAGTGAATGCCGCGGCGGCTCAGCCGGGCAGTTCCGCGTCCGCCCGAATCCCGATCCTGAGACCAGGAAACCGCCCGCGGCGACGCAGGCCCGCTCCGTGCGGCCGGCCAGGTGCTGCATGACCGGGGCGGCCGTCATCGTCCCGGCCATGGGCACCAGTGACCGCAGGGCAGCGGTGAGCGGGCTCATCCCGAGCACCGACTGGAGGTACTGGGTGGTGAAGACCGCAAAGCCGATGATGGCGAACATCGCCATCAGGGTCATGACGATGGAGCCGGTGAAGGCCCGGCTGCGGAACAGCTTCAGGCCGATCATCGGTGCCCGGCTGCGGGCCTGATCGCCGCCGGCGGCAACGCCTACTACCTGGCCAAGTTCGCGGACTTCCGGGAGGTGCCCGGCGGGCGCGGGCCCTGGCTCGACGACCCGGCCGGCTGCGCCCGGCTCGCCATCGGCCATCTCGCGGCGACCGGCTTCCCGCCCGCCCCGGCCGGTGGTTAATGCCTTGACCCTGACGCAGCGTCAGGCTGCACAGTGGGCAGCGTGAGCGAGGGATACACCGTCGGGGCCGCGGCCAGGCTGGCCGGGGTCTCCGTGCGCACGCTGCACCACTATGACCGGATTGGCCTGCTCTCTCCTAGCGGGGGCGGGCCCAGCGGGGGCGGGCCGGGCGGCCGGAGCCCGGCCGGGTACCGGCTCTACTCGCTGGCGGACCTCAAGCGGCTGCAGCAGATCCTCTTCTACCGCGAGCTCGGCTTCCCGCTGACCGAGATCGCCCGGATCCTGGCCGACCCCGGCGAGGACGCGGACGCTCACCTGCGCCGGCAGCACCGGCTGCTGCGGGAGCAGATCAGCCGCCGCCAGGACATGCTGGCGGCCATCGAGAAGGAGATGGAGGCACGCAAGATGGGCATCTCCCTGACGCCCGAGGAGCAGCTCGAGGTGTTCGGCACCGACAAGGTCAGCGGTGAGTGGGCGCAGGAGGCCGGGCAGCGGTGGGGCGAGACCGAGGCCTGGCGCCAGTCACAGCGGCGCACCGCCGCCTACACCAAGCAGGACTGGCTGGAGATCCGGGCCGAGGTGACCGCGATCAACCAGGACTTCCTGGCGGCCATGCGCGCGGGTGAGCCCGCGGGCTCCGCGCGCGCCATGGACGTCGCGGAACGGCACCGCCAGCACATCGCCGCCCGGTTCTACGACTGCGGCTACGGCATGCACACCGGGCTCGCCGAGCTGTACCTGGCCGACCAGCGGTTCGGCCGCAACTACGACGACATGGCGCCGGGCCTCGCCCAGTATGTGCACGACGCCATCATCGCCAACGCCCGGCGGGCGGCCTAGACTGCCAGGCCTGATCGACAGCCGGCGGCCGCGTGGCCGCCGGCTCAGGCCGCCAGGGGGTCGGTGTGTGCTTCTCGCCGCAGGCGGACCTGGCCGGCGGGGTGATCATCACCGTGATCGGCGTTGATGCCGTCCGGCACATCGATCACCGCCGCGAGGTGGCGGCCCTGGCGTGGCTCCCGCTGCTGCTCGGCGCGCACCAGTTCATCGAGGCGCTGATCTGGCTGTGGCTCGAAGGCCACCTGCCGCGCGAGGTCGGCCGGCCCGCGCTGTGGGCCTACCTGCTGATCGCGTTCGCCGTGCTGCCGGCGGCGGTCCCGCTGGCGGTCGTCGCGCTGGAGCCGACCCGGCTGCGCAAGCTGCTCATGGCGCCGTTCGCCGCGCTCGGGACGGTGGTCGCCGCGCTGATGCTGACGGCCGTGATCCGCGGCCCGGCCGGGGTCCGGCTCGCCCCGTATCACCTGGCCTATGAGGTGCGGCCGCCCGGTGGCTTCCTCATCGGCGTCCTGTATGTGACCGCGGTGTGCGCCCCTCTGCTGCTCTCGGGATACCGGCATGTAGCGATCTTCGGCATCGTCAACCTGGTCGCGGTCGTCGTCATCGCGAAGCTGACCGTGTCCGGGTTCGCCTCGGTGTGGTGCGCCTGGGCCGCGGTGTCCAGCGGCGCGATCGCGCTGCACCTGCGGCTCGGCAAGGCGCACCGCCGGGCTCTCGCGGCCGGTGGCTGAACGCCGGCCGTCATTCCTGTGGGCATGACGGGAATTCCGGCCCGGAACGGGAATGATTTGGCGACCCGCCGGTGCTCTGGTATATAGTCGCGGTAAGCGGAATCTCCGCGAGCGCGGGCAGCGGCCCGCGAATCCAGCCCAGTCGGCAGCTCCACCGCCTCAGATCTCCTGCGGTGTAGAGCATCGTCCAGCACCTGCCGGAATGTGCCCGGCCTGTGCGTTCCCGGCCTGCGATGCGGGTGCCCGGCATCCTTCGCAGTTCGTTCACCCGGCGTATTCGCTTTTACGCCAGCAGCGCTATTCAGCCTGCCTTCGAAAGGAAACCCAAATGACAGCAACCGCCCAGGAAAAGCCTGCGCAGGCTCAGCAGCCAGCGGCCGCCGGGCCGCCCGTCCCGGTCGCCGGCATCATCGACGTCCGGGACAGCCGGGCATTCATCCGGACCTCCGGGTACCGGGCAGGCCGCGACGACGTCGCCGTGACCCAGTCCCAGCTCCGCCAGTACGGGCTGCGGCCCGGGGACCTCGTGGAAGGCACCGCCCGGCCGCCGCGCCAGGACGGCGCCAGCCAGCGGCAGGGCCGTGCCCGGCCGGGGTCCCGGGTGCTGGCCGGCCTGGACACCGTCAACGGCCGGCCCGCCGCCCAGGCCCGCAACCGCCCCCACTTCGCCCAGCTCACCCCGCTGTTCCCGCAGGACCGGCTGCGGCTCGACGCCGGGCCGGCCTCGCCGGCCGCGCGGATCATCGACCTGGTCACCCCGGTCGGCAAGGGCCAGCGCGGCCTGATCGTGGCGCCGCCCAAGGCCGGCAAGACCATGGTGCTGCAGGCCCTCGCCGCCGCGGTCGCCGCCAGCCACCCCGAGGTGCACCTGATGGTGGTGCTGGTGGGCGAGCGGCCGGAAGAAGTCACCGAGATGCAGCGCACCGTGCGCGGCGAGGTGATCTACTCCACCTTCGACCAGCCCGCCGCGGACCACATCATGATCGCCGAACTCGCGGCCGAGCGCGCCAAGCGCCTGGCCGAGCTGGGCGGCGACGTGGTCATGCTGCTCGACTCGCTCACCCGGCTCGCCCGCGCCTACAACCTCGCCGCCCCGTCCAGCAGCCGCATCCTCACCGGCGGCGTCGCGACCTCCGCCCTGCAGGGGCCGCGCCGGTTCCTCGGCGCAGCCCGCAACACCGAGGAGGGCGGGTCGCTCACCATCCTGTCCAGCGCGCTGGTGGAGACCGGCTCGGCCATGGACAACGTGTTCTTCGAGGAGTTCAAGGGCACCGGCAACATGGAGCTGCGGCTGCGCCGGGACCTGGCCGAGAAGCGGCTGTACCCGGCCGTGGACGTGGCGGCGTCCAGCACCCGCCGCGACGACCTGCTGATGCCCGCGGACGAGCACGCGGCCGTCACCCGGCTGCGCCGCGCGCTGGCCGGGCTGGAGCCCCAGCAGGCGCTCGACATGCTCCTGGCCAAGACCAGGGAAACCGCCACCAACCCCGAGTTCCTGCTGCAGGTGCGGCGCAGCGCCTGAGTGGCCACCGGTGTGCACCGCGGCGGATGACCCCGGCCACACTGGGCAGTGTGAGGGTCATGCTGCCGTACCTGCCCAGCCCGCGAAGCCTCCTGCCGCCGCTGCCCGGCCCGCGGGACCTGCTGGCCGCGTCCCTGGGCGTTGCCCGGTCCGGGCTCGTGCGGCCCTGGCGGCCCGACCGGCTGCCGCAGATCGCCTGGGCCCTGCTGCGGCACGGGGCGGGACCCGGGTTCGGGCCGCTGCTCGGCGCGGCGCTCAGCCCCGGTCTGCCGGCGATCGTCGATGACGATGGCAGCCTGACCTTCGGCGAGCTCGACACGCGCTGCAGCGCGGTCGCGGCGGGGCTGGCCGCCACCCTGTCGCCGGGCGACACCATCGGGCTGCTCGCCCGCAACTCCGCGGGCTTCTACGAGACCATGGTCGGCGCCGCGCGCAGCGGGCTGAACGTCGTGTACCTGAATCCCGGATTCCCGGCCGGCCAGCTCGCCGACACCGTCACCGCCCGCGGCATCCGTGCCCTCGTCTACGACGGCGAGTTCGCCGGCAAGGTGCCGCCCGGGGTGATCAGCATCCCGATAGCGGATCACCAGCAGCTCAGCATCCAGCGGCTGGCGGCCGAGCTGCCGGTCCAGCCGGGCTCGGTGCCGCTGTTCCAGCGCACCCGGCACACCATGCTGACCTCCGGCACTACCGGCCGGCCCAAAGGCGTGCCCCGGTCAGGCGGGGATCTCGGCTCGGTCGTCTCGCTGCTATCCGGGCTGCCGAACCGCAGCACGGAAACCTGGCTGGTCGCGGCGCCGATGTTCCACGCCTGGGGCTGGCTGCACGCGCTGCTGTCCATGCTCTTCCGCAGCACCCTGGTGCTCACCCGCGAGTTCGACGCCGAGCGGGTGCTCGCCCTCATCGAACGCGAGCGCTGCCAGGTCCTGGTCGCGGTGCCGACCATGCTGCGGCGGATCATGAGCCTGCCGCCGGAGGTGCGCCGCCGGTACGACACCTCCAGCCTGCGGGCGGTGACCGTCAGCGGCTCGGCGCTCCCCCCGGCCCTGGCGGCCGGGTTCATGGACGAGTTCGGCGACGTCCTCTACAGCCTCTACGGCTCGACCGAGGCCGGCTACGTGGCCGTGGCCGGGCCGGCCGAGCTGCGGGCCGCGCCCGGCACCGCGGGCCGCCCGCTGCCGCTGGTCAGCGTGCGCGTGCTGGGCAGCGACGGCGCGCCGGTCCCGGCGGGCTGCCGCGGGACGATCTGGGTCAGCAGCCGCGACGTGGCCGGCGCCGCGGACGGCAGCGGGGTCAGCACGGGTGACCTCGGCTGGCTCGACGAGGACGGGCGGCTGTTCATCGCCGGGCGCGCGGACGACATGATCATCAGCGGCGGCGAGAACATCTACCCCGACGAGGTGGAGTCCGTGCTCGAGCAGCACCCGCTGGTGGCGGAGGCCGCGGTCACCGGCAGGCCCGACGACGTGTACGGGCAGGCGGTGGTGGCCCACCTGGTGGTCAGGGACGAGGCGGAGGCCACCGCGGCGGCGCTGCGCGCCTGGTGCCGGGGGCGGCTGGCCCCGTTCCAGGTGCCGAAGCGGTTCGTGTTCCACAGCCAGCTGCCCCGCAACGCGGCCGGCAAGGTGCTCAAGCGGCAGCTGGAGCATCCCGCTTAGGCAGGAGCTGGGGTAACCGCCAGAAGCGGCCGTCTTCCGGCGGGGGCGGGGTTTCCCGGGTCCGGCGTTCCGGCCATGATGACCTCAGCGGTGACAACCACGGACCGGGATGACGGCGGGCAAGTGAACCTCAGCGAAATCCGCGCGCTGGTGCGGGTGCGGCAGCCGGAACTGCGGGCGGCGCGCAGGCGGCTGGCCCGCTGCCACGACATCGAGGACCTGCGGCGGGCCGCGCGGCGGATCATCCCGCGGCCGGTGTTCGACTACGTGGACGGCGGGGCGGACGAGGAGCTGAGCCTGGGCGCCAACACCGCGGCGTTCCGGCGCTGGCGGTTCGTGCCCCGGGCGCTGGCCGACGTGTCCGCGGTCGACACCGCCTGCCAGCTCTTCGGCCGGCCGGCGGCGCTGCCGCTGGTGCTGGCGCCGACCGGGTTCACCCGGATGATGCATCCGGCGGGCGAGCCGGCCGTGGCCGCGGCCGCCGCCCGGCGCGGGCTCCCGTACACGCTGTCCACGATGGGCACCACGTCCGTGGACGGCCTCGCCAGCCGCCCGCACGGCGACCTGTGGTTCCAGCTCTACGTGCTGCGGGACCGCGGGCTGACCGGTGAGCTGGTGGACCGGGCCGCGGCCAGCGGCTACCAGGTGCTGGTGATCGCGGTGGACACGCTGGTGGCCGGCCGCCGCATCCGGGATGTGCGCAACGGCCTGACCATCCCGCCCGAGCTGAGCCTGCGCAGCCTGGCCAGCATCGGGTCACGGCCGGGCTACTGGGTGCGGATGCTGCGCAGCCCCGCGATGACGTTCGCCAATCTGGGCGAAGGTGAAGCCACGACGATCGCGGGCACCGCGGACTGGTTCGACCCGAGCCTCGCCTGGGACGACGTCGCCGGGCTGCGCGAACGCTGGCCCGGCAAGCTGATCATCAAGGGCCCGCTGGGGGTGGCCGACGCCCGCCGCGCGGTGGAGGCGGGCGCCGACGGGGTGCAGCTGTCCAACCACGGCGGCCGGCAGCTCGACCGGACCGTCGCGCCGATCGACCTGGTGGCCCCGGTGCGGGCCGCGGTCGGCCCGGACATCGCCGTGCTCGCCGACTCCGGGGTCCGGCACGGCGCTGACATCGCCACCGCCGTCGCGCTCGGCGCGGACGCCGCCGCGGTTGGCCGGGCCTACCTGTACGGGCTCATGACCGCCGGGGAGCCGGGCGTGGACCAGGCACTCGGGCTGCTGGCCGCGCAGTTCCGCCGCACGCTGGAGCTGCTGGGCGTCACCTCCGTCACCGAGCTCCGCAAACACGGCCCGGAGCTCCTCGTCCGGGAAGGGGCGCCGTGATGAAGGAGAGGTGCCGTGATGAAGGTGTGCGTGCCGGTAACCGGTGACGGCCGGGTCGATCCGCGGTGGGGCCGCGCGCAGCGGGTCGCGGTCGCGGACGTGGCCGGCGGGGAGATCCGGGACTGGCAGGAGTTCGAGGTCGGCTGGGGGACCCTGCACGACCAGGGCAGCGAGGGCGCCCACCACGCCCGGGTGGCCCGGTTCCTGCGCGACCACCAGATCGAGGCGGTCGCCGTTCACCACCTGGGGCCGGGCATGGAACGGATGCTCGGCACCATGGCGGTCCGGGTCGCCGCCGGGCCGGAATCCGACGCCCGGAGCGCCGCCCGCGCCGCGGCCGGGCCGGATAACCAGCTTTAAGCCACCGGCTGCCGCTGACGGACCCCGGCAGAGGCCGGCCCGGCTGACAGAGGAGGCCGGGCAAGACCCTGCTGCTGCTCTGAGACCGTCAGCGGAAGTCCGCCGCGTGGTCGGCGGCCCACTCGCGGAAGGTGAGGGCGGGCACCCCGGTGACCTCTTCCACCGTCCGGGTGACCGGCTCCGGCTCGGTGACCAGGCAGGCCCAGTAGCGCAGCGCGCCGTCCACCACCGCCGGGTCGCCCATGACCGGGAGCAGGTGCTCCCGGGCCTGCTCCGGCGGCACGTCCTGCCAGCGGACCGGGCGGCCGATCGCCTCGCCGATGATGCGGGCCTGCTCGGCCTGGGTCACCGCCTCGGGCCCGGTGAGCACGTAGGTCGCGCCCGCGTGGCCGCCGGAGGTCAGCGCGCGCACCGCCACCGCGGCGGTGTCCCGCTCGTGAATCAGCGACCGGGCGGCGCGCCCGTAGGGCCAGCGCACCACCCCGGACCGGATCTGGTCCGCCCAGACCAGCGTGTTGGCGGCGAACCCGCCCACCCGCAGGAACGTCCGCTCCGCGCCGGTCCGGGTGATGGCGTCCTCGACCTGGCCCCACACCCCGTTATCCGCGGGCGGCCGGTCATCGGTGACGTTCATCGCCGACAGGTAGACGATGCGGGGCACCCGGCTGGCGAGCGCGTCGACCAGCGGCCCCGCGCCAGCCGCGCTGAACCCCGGCCAGAGCAGGAAGGCGGCGTGCACCCCGCCGAGGTGCCCGGCCAGGCTGCCCGGATCGGTGAGGTCGCCGCGCACCACCTCGGTCCCCGCGGGCAGCCTGGCGACCGCGGGATCGCGCGCCACCGCGCGCACCGCGGCCCCGGCCGCCAGCAGCCCGGCCACCACCTGCCGCCCCACCCTGCCGGTCGCCCCGGTCACCAGCACCACGCCCGGCTCTGCCATCAGGATCTCCTCTCCACGGGTCATGCCTGCCCTCGTGTGCAGCTCCCGACCGTAAAACTTCAAGCGCGCTTGAGATCAAGAGGCGGCAGACTGTCCGGGATCAGCGCTATCTTGCGTCCATGACAGCAGCCAGCGATCCGGCCGACCTGGTGCCCGCGTCATCCGGTGAACCGGCAACGGCACAGTTCGGGCCGCACCGGTTCTACGCTGGCAAGGGCGGCGGCAGCGCGGAATTCAGGGGGGCCCGGTTCGATGTCGCGGACCTGCGCGGCGCCCGGTTCACCGACTGTGACATGACTGGCGTCACGATCCGGGATTGCTGGCTGGTGAACGTGAGCATCTCCGGTCACCTCAGCAACGTCACGGTCAACGGGGTGGACGTGACCGATTTCGTCAACGCCGAGCTGGACCGGCGGCACCCGGAGCGGGTGCAGTTCCGCGAGGGCCAGACGGCCGATGACGTGCGCGCGCTGTGGGACACCATCGAGCGGCTGTGGGCGCAGGCAGCCGCGCGGGCCGGGCGGCTGCCAGCGGCAGCGCTGGATCAGCAGGTGGATGAAGAGTGGTCATTCGCGCAGACGCTCCGCCATCTGGTTTTCATCACCGACGCCTGGGCCGGCCGCACGGTGCTGGACGAGGACATGCCCTACCACCCGCTCGGGCTGCCGCAGAGCTGGTATCCGGCGGCGGACGCGGCCGCGCTGGGGATCGACCTGACCGCGCAGCCCAGTTACGGCGAGGTCCTGGCCGCCCGGGCCGGCCGGATGGCCGTGATGCGGCGCATCGTGGCTGGCCTGAGCGACGCCGACCTGGGACGGCCATGCCAGCGCTCGCCTGCCCCTGGTTACCCGGAGGAGGAGCGCACTGTGATCGACTGCATCGCCGTGGTGATGAACGAGGAGATCGAGCACCACCGGTTCGCGGTCCGCGACCTGGCCGTGCTGGAAGCCGGCTAGGCGACCAACCGCGAACTCCAGGCCATGGCCGGGTCCTGGCTGACCGGGGCGGGGGCGGCATCACGGCGGGGAGTAGGTAATTTGACTGGTATGACGTGTTACCCAGGAGTGGCTGCCCGGTGACGGCCGACCCGTTCGCGGCCGCCGCCGGGCTGGTGGAACGGTCGGCGGCCGCCTATGTGGCCGGGGTGCCGGACACCCCGGCCGACGATGGTTTCTTCGGGCCGGGCAGCGTGACCTGGCGGCTGAGCGGCGACCTGTCCTCGCCGGTCGCCGGCCTGCGCTCGCTGCTGCTGCAGGCGCTGCACCCGCTCGCCATGGCCGGGGTGGACCAGCACAGCAACTGGCGGCGGGACCCGGTCGGCCGGCTGGCCGCGACCTCCGCCTACGTGACCACCATCAGTTTTGGGGAACGAGGAACCGCGCAGCAGGCCGCCGCCCGGGTGCGGCGCATCCACGAGCACGTGACCGGGACCGACCCGGCGACCTGCCGCTCCTACGCGGCGGGCGACCCGGCGCTGCTGCTGTGGGTGCACGCGGCGCTGGTGGACTCCACCCTCGCGGCCTGCGGGCTGTTCGGCGCCGGGCTCACCCCGCAGGACGCCGACCGGTACGTGGCGGAGATGACGGTGGCCGCCGAGCTGGTCGGGGTGCCGGCGGGCATGGCCCCGGACAGCACCGCCGCGCTCGCGGGCTACCTGGACTCGGTGCGGCCGGAGCTGCAGTGCACGCAAGCGGCCGCGGACGCCATCGGGCACCTGCTGAACCTGCCCGGGATGACCGAGGAGATCGGGGAGATCTGGCAGGACATCCGGGACGGCGCCATCGGGTCGCTGCCGGAGTGGGCGCAGGACATGTACGGCTACCGGCCGTCGCAGCCGCTCACCCCGGAGCGCCGGGAGGAGATCAGGCAGGCGCTCGGGGTGCTCGACGCGGTGTTCCTCGGCGAGCCCGGCGTGCTGGAAGCCCGGCAGCGCACCGCCCTGCGGATGCGCGCGGCGCGGCGCTCATGACGAAGCCCGGCGCATGAGGAAGCGCACAGCCGGGCTGGCCGTTGCCGCGGCGGCCGCCGTCCTCACCGCGGCCGTGGTCCGCCGCCGGCACACGCGGCTGCGCTGGCGCCGTGGGCTGGCCGCGCTGCAGCTGGCGGCCCGGGGCGGCGCCCGGTACGCGACCAGCGCGCCCCGGCTGTTCGCGGCCGCGGGGGAGCACCGGCAGCGGCTGCGCAACGACCTCGCTCTGCAGACCGCCGAGGACGTCGCGGTCACCCTCGGCGCGATGAAGGGCGTGCTGATGAAGCTCGGCCAGATGGCCAGCTACCTGGACGACGGGCTGTCGCCCGCGGTCCGCCGCACCCTCGGCCGGCTGCAGGACAGCGTGCCGCCGATGACCCCGGACCTGGCCGCGCAGGTCGTCACGGAGGAGCTCGGGCTGCCGCCGGAGCAGGCCTTTGCCCGCTGGGACCCGGACCCGATCGCGGCCGCCTCCATCGGCCAGGTGCACCGGGCGATCACCCACGACGGCCGCGCGGTCGCGGTCAAGGTCCAGTACCCGGGCATCGCCGAGACCATGGCCGCCGACCTGCGCAACGCCGCGCTGCTGCGCCGGATGCTGCGGATCACCGCGCCCGCCCAGGACGTGGACGCGCTGCTCGCCGAGCTCACCGAGCGGGTCACGGAGGAGCTCGACTACCGCCGCGAAGCCCGCAACCAGCAGCGGTTCGCGGATCACTACGCGGGCCACCCCACCATCCACGTGCCCGCCGTGGTCGGCGAGCTGTCGGCCCGGCGGGTGATCACCACCGAGCTGTCCGACGGGGCCAGGTTCTCCGAGCTGGCCAGCTGGCCGCAGTCCGAACGGGACCTGGCCGCCGAGACCATCTACCGGTTCGTGTTCCGCGGCCTGTATGACGCGCACGCGTTCAACGGCGACCCGCACCCCGGCAACTACCTGTTCCACGGCGGCGGCCGGGTCACCTTCCTGGACTTCGGCCTGGTCAAGAACTTCAGCATGAACGAGCTCAGGCCGCTCATGTCCCTCGCCAAGCACCTGTGCGTGGACAACGACGCCGAGGCGTTCCGGCGCAGCCTGGAAGAGGCCGGCTTCCTGCGCCCGGGCGCCCCGCTGGGCACGGACGTGATCGTCGACCACCTCGGCGTCTTCTACGCCACCATCCGCCAGCCCGGGGCGCTGACCATCACCAGCGACTACGCGTCGGCGGTGGTGCGCCGGTTCTTCGACGTGCGCAGCCCGGTGGCCGGGTACGTGAGCATCCCCCGGTCCTACGTCATCCTCCAGCGCATCAATCTCGGCCTGTTCGCGCTGCTCGGCGACCTCGCCGCGACCGGGGACTGGCGGGGGATCGCCGAGGAGATCTGGCCGTTCGTGCAGGGCCCGCCGACCACCCCGATGGGCGAGGCCGAGGCCGCCTGGCGGGCCGCCCGCAACGGGTCCGCTTTGCCGTAAAAAACGAACTTCGGCCCTTTGGTCCGCCGGTTCGCGGACGGTCGGCCCTGCGCCCGCGGGCGCGGGTTCGCGCATGCTCTAGGCGGCGGCCCCGCCGAGGGGGCGGGGCCGCCGGTTTTCCCGCCGCCGCTGCTCACGGGGGCGCAGCGGCGGTGATCAGTGCCGGCCCGCCCGCGCCGGTTTACGCTTCCATGGTGACAGACCTGTGTGCCCACGACGCGGTCACCCTGGCCGGCCTGCTGCGGCGGCGTGAGGTGTCCGCGCGGGACGTGATCGCGGCCCACATCGAGCGGATCGAAGCGGCCGACGGGGCCGTCAACGCGGTGGTGACCCGCTGTTTCGATCAGGCCGCCGCGCAGGCGGCGGCCGCCGACGAGGCGCTGGCCCGCGGGGAGCCGCCCGGCCTGCTGCACGGCCTGCCGGTCGCGCACAAGGACCTCGCGGACACCGCCGGGGTGCGCACCACCTACGGCTCGCCGCTGTTCGCGGGGCACGTGCCGGATGCCGACGCGCTGGTGGTGGCCCGGATGAAGCAGGCCGGCGCGATCAGCCTGGGCAAGACCAACGTGCCCGAGTGGGGTGCAGGCTCGCACACGGTCAACCCGGTGTTCGGCGTCACCCGCAACCCGTATGACCTGAGCCGCAGCGCGGGCGGCAGCAGCGGCGGGGCGGCGGCGGCGCTGGCGGCGCGGATGATCAGCCTGGCCGACGGCAGCGACCTGGGCGGGTCACTGCGCAACCCGGCCAGCTTCTGCAACGTGGTCGGGTTCCGGCCGTCACCGGGCCGGGTGCCGAAGTGGCCGCTCGCCGACTCCGCCGACATCCTCGGGGTGGAGGGCCCGATGGGCCGCACCGTGGCCGATGCGGCGCTGCTGCTGGCTGCCCAGGCCGGGCCGGACCCGGGGGTGCCGCTGGCGCTCGACGCGCCGCCGCCCGCGCTGGCCGGCCCGGAGGCGGTGGCCGGCCTGCTCGCGCGTGAGCTGCGCGGGCTGCGGGTGGCCTGGAGCGCCGACCTCGGCCTGCCGGTCGAGGCGCAGGTCAGGGCGGTGCTGTCACCGGCCCGCGGCGTGCTGGAGGAGCTGGGCTGCGAGGTGACCGACGCCGCCCCGGACCTGGCCGGCGCGGACGAGGTCTTCCGCGCCTGGCGGGCGTTCCGGTTCGCCACCAACTTCGGGCCGCTGCTGCGCGAGCACCCCGGCCAGGTCGGCCCGAACGTGGCGTGGAACGTCGAGCAGGGCCGGCAGCTCACGGTGGCCGATCTGAGCCGGGCCACGCTGGCGTGGACGGCGCTGGCCGGGCGGATCAGCTCGTTCTTCACCGAGTTCGACGTCCTGGCCTGCCCGGTCAGCCAGGTGGCGCCGTTCGATGCAGAGCTCGACTGGCCGCACGACATCGACGGCGTGCCGCAGCTGACCTACCTGGACTGGATGCGGTCGGCGTACCTGATCTCGGTCACCGGGCTGCCCGCCGTGTCGGTGCCGGCCGGGTTCACCGCGGGCGGGCTGCCGGTCGGCCTGCAGCTGGTCGGGCGCAGGCGGGCGGACTGGGAACTGCTCGGCGTGGCGGCCGCGTTCGAGGCCGCCACCGGCCACGGCCGGACGGCGCCCCCGCTACCCGGCTGAGCCGCGGGAGCCGCCCGCGATCTCGTAGGACCACAGCTCGCTGCTGATCCCGACCGGGTGCGGGGCCTCGCCGCCGGCCCGTTCGCTGGCCGAGCGGTGCCCGTGCCCGAAGGCGGGGGAGTGCAGCCAGGCCTGGAACGACTCCTCGTCCCGCCAGCGGGTCACCACCAGCCAGGTGGTGCGGTCGTCGGCCGGCTTGAGCAGCTCGAAGCCCTCGAACCCGTCCTGGTTGTCCACCGCGCCCGCTCGGGCGGCGAACCGGCGGGCGAGCTCGTCGCCGCTGCCGGCCGGCACGGTGATCGCGTTGATCTTCACGACGGTCATGACCACGATGATGCCACCCGCTGTTCAGTGGGCGTGCGGGCCGGCCGCGGCCGCTGCCGGGCCGCGGGGCACGGTCAGGGCGGCGAGGGCCGCGGTGACCAGGGCGGCCACGGCGCTGACCGTGAACGCCCTGGTGAAGCCCGCGCCGCTCAGCCCGGGGCCGGCCCCGGCGAGCGCGATGCTGGACAGGACCGCGACCCCGGCGGCGCCGCCGAGCTCGTGGCTGGTGCTGACGATGCCGGAGCCCAGCCCCGCGGTGTGGCCGGTGGTGGCCGCCAGCGCGGTGGTGGTGGCCAGCACGAAGGTGGCGCCCAGCCCCAGCGCGGCGACGCTCATCCCGGTCACCAGGCCGGCCGCCCCCGGCACGGACGCGGCCAGGGCCGATCCGGCCGCCGCCACCGCCAGCGCGGCGGCGGTGAGCACCCGCCGGTCGAGCCGGGTGACGGCGTGGCTGGCGGCGTGCGCGCCCGCGACGATCGCCAGCGCCACCGGCAGGAACAGCAGCCCGGTCGCCAGCGCGCTGTAGCCGTGCCCGCGCTGCAGGGAGAAGGAGCCCAGGAAGAACGAGCCGACCAGCAGGCCGGTCGCGGCGAGCATGAGGAAGCTCCCAGCCGCCACCGGCCTGCGGGCGAGCAGCCGCAGGTCCATCAGCGGCACGGCGGCCCGGCGCTCGGCCAGCGCGAACGCCGCGTACCCGGTTGCCGCGAGCGCCAGCGGCACCAGCACCGCGGGGGCCGCCCAGCCGTGGCTGCCGACGCTGACCAGCCCGAAGATGGCCGCGGCGGTGGCGGCCGTGACGAGCAGCGCGCCCGGCACGTCCAGCCGGGCGCCGGCCGCCTGCGGGCGGCTGGCCGGGACGAGCAGCGGGATGGCGATGAGCACCGCGGCGCCGGTCGGCACGTTGATGAAGAACACCCACGGCCAGCCCGCGGCCGAGGTGAGCAGCCCGCCGAGCACCACCCCGATCGCCGAACCGGCCCCGCCGATCGCCGCCCAGACGCCCAGCGCGCGGTGCCGGTCCCGCCCGGAGAACATGGTGGTGACCAGGGCGAGTGCCGCGGGGGACAGCAGCGCCGCGCCCGCGCCCTGGGCGACCCGGCCGCCGATCAGCATCGGGGCGCTGGCAGCCAGGCCGCTGGCCAGGGACGCGGCCGTGAACAGGGCCAGGCCCGCCAGCGCCAGCCGCCGCGCGCCGAACAGGTCGGCCAGCCTGCCGCCGAGCAGCATCAGGCCGCCGAACACCACCGTGTAGGCGGTGAGCACCCAGGTCAGCGACGGCCCGCTCAGGTGCAGGCCCGCGCCGATGTCCGGGAGCGCCACATTTACGACCGTGACGTCCAGCACCAGCATGAACTGGGCGAGTGCCAGGACGCTCAGCGCCAGCCAGGGGCGGCGGCCGGCCGGGCGGGCGGCCGGGTGGCTGATCGCTTCCGCCGCTGGGTGAGTGGTCATGGGGTCCTCCGTCCCGGCGCGGCCCCGGCCGTGGCGCCGCGCGCTAACTCGAACATCTATGTTCAAGTTAAGACGGTAGCATAACTCGTACAGGCATGTTCAAGTTGGTTCCCCTACACTGGCGTCCTGGAAAGGGGGAGGCGATGCCGCGAGCAGCAGCGGACAGCGCTGCCGCCGCCAGCGGCCGGCCGCCGCGGGCGGACGCCCAGCGGAGCGTGGCCGCGATCCTGGCCGCCGCCCTCGGCTGCCTGACCCGGGACCCGCAGGCCAGCGTCGCGGACATCGCGAAGGCGGCCGGGGTGGGCCGGGTCACCCTGTACGGGCACTTCCCCTCCCGCGCCGACCTCATCGACGCGGCGTTCGCGCACGCGCTGCACCAGGCTGACCAGGTACTGGCGCAGGTGGACCTGACCGGCGACCCGCGGGCGGCGCTGACCCGGCTGGCGGAGTCGTCCTGGCAGATCATCGACCAGTACCGGGCCCTGCTGGCCGCCGCCGAGCGGGACCTGCCGCCGGAGCGGATCCGCGCCCACCACGACGACCCGATGCGCCGCGTCCGGGCGCTCATCGAGCGCGGGCAGCGGGAAGGGGCGTTCCGCGCCGACCTGCCCGCCGGGTGGCTGGTCGCGGTCTTCTACAGCGTCATGCACAGCGCCGCCGCCGAGATCAGCGCGGGCCGGCTCGCTGCCGCCGGTGCCGCCCGGGTGATCACCGCCACCCTGCTGGCCGCGTACGCACCGCCAGCCGCCTGACGCCACGCACGGCCGCGGGACGCGCTACGGCCTGTCCACGAGATAGACCGCCCAGCTATGCGCGCCGCTGCGCCGGATCCTGAGCAGCTTGTCCCGCATGCCCAGCTTCCGCAGCAGCGGCGCATAGGTGTCGAATGCCTGCGTGTAGGCCTCGGCCCGGCTGGGGAAGTCGTCGGCGACGAGACCGTCCCGGCCGATGAGCGGCAGAGGCGTTGCTGTGCGTTCCGTCATCTGCCCTCCCTGCCAAGCTGGGGGCCACCGCTGGCCCCCCGGGGGGAAGTTCGGGGTCCCAGCCGGTGGCCCCCATCCCCCTGCCTTGTTGTGGCTGGCGGAACGGGAAGAGCCCAAAACCCTCGCCAGCCTGGGGTCTTCAGATTGCGCCAGCCCGCTATCGTCCGCAAGGTCCCAAAGGTCCCGAAACGCTGCGTAGCGGCGATCACTCAGCGTCAGCCACGCCGGTCAGGCGTCACCCCTCCGCCGGGCGCGGCGAGCGGCTGCGGCTGCGCTGCAGGTAACCGGCGGTCATGCCGCCATCGACCAGCAGGCTCGTCCCGGTGACGAACCCAGCCTCGTCGCTGGCGTAGAACACCGCGGCCGCGGCGACATCCCGGGCCTCGCCGATCCGGCCGATCGGCGGCACCGGCCAGTCGCCGCTCTCCGGCCGGTCCTCCTGCCCCGGCGGGGCCAGGTGGCGCATGCCCGGCCAGGTGTCACCTGGGCAGAGCACGTTGGACCGGACGCCGTCCGGGCCGCCGTCCAGCGCGAGCATCTTGCCGAGCATCACCACCGCCGCCTTGGACACCGAGTACAGGCCGATCGCCTGCTCGCCCCACACGCCCGCGTCGGACGCGATGTGGATCATGCTGCCGCGGCAGCGGGCCAGGTGCGCGTACGCGGCCTGCGCGTACAGCAGGTAGCCGCGGACGTTGATGTTCATCACCCGGTCGAAGTCGGTCAGCGGGGTGTCCAGCAGCCGGGCCTCCACGCCGATGCCCGCGTTGTTGACCAGCACGTCGAGCGCGCCCAGGTGGTCCAGGGCCGCCTGGACGGAGGCGATCACCGCCTCCGGGTCGGCCGCGTCGGCCCGCACGAAGCAGGCGTCACCCACCCCGCGCAGCACCGCTTCCGCGTGCTGGCCGAGGTCCGGGTCGCGCCCGGTCACCGTGACCGCCGCGCCCTCATGCAGGAACCGTTCCGCTATGGCCAGGCCGATGCCGGTGGTCCCCCCGGTGATCAGCGCCCGCTTGCCGTCCAGCCGTCCCATGCCGCCGCACTCTACTGGGCGCCGCGCGGCCGCCGGGCCGGCCGGCCCGGGCGTCAGGCGAGCTCGACCGGATGCCGGAGGATCGTCCGCAGCTTCTCCGGCGCGGCGCGGCGCGGGTCGCCGAGGTAGATCTCGTGGTGGCGGCCGCGGGGACGGTAGCCCGCTGCCGCGATGGCCTCGTGCAGCGCCACGATCGACGGGCCCTCGGCGGCGTACGGGCCCACGGGCAGCAGCTGGGCACAGCGGCCCTCGGCCCAGCGCAGGTACCGCACCCGGGCCAGGCCGGGCAGCGGCTTCCTGCGGCGGGCCTCGTCGAGGGCGGCGCGGATCAGCGCCTCGTCGACGGGGTCCGGCTGCATGATCATCGCCTGCCAGCGCCAGGCGTCCCGGTCGGTGTCGGCCATGGTGGTCTGGCCCAGCGCCACCGCGGTGATGATGTCCTGCTGGCCGGGGCCATCCACCCACCACAGCGCCTCCAGCGGCATCACCCGCGGGGCCTCGCCGGTCTGCTTCTTCAGCCGGAAGTGGGCGCCGTAGCTCACCGCGTACAGGGCCTGCAGCGCCTCGGCGAACTCCGGGCCCTCCGGTGCGCCGCCGCCGGTCACGGCGGCGAAGCCGAACTCGGGCACGTCCACGATGTCCACCGCGCCCTTGCGCGCCTTGAGCAGAGATTCGAAGGGGGCAGCAATAGCGGTCATGGTCCCAGCGTCACGCCCGGCGCGGCCGCGGCGGCAGGGGCGAAGGTCCGCCCGGCCGGCCTCAGCTGACGCCGCGGCGGGGCTGGCCGGGCCGGTCCCAGCCGCGCAGCGCGAGCACGGCGCACAGGGCGGCGACGGGAAGCTCCGGGCAGACGGCCATGGCGATCGCGGTCAGCTGCTCGCGGCTGGGCGCTGAGGTCAGCACGTCGAACCAGGCGTCCGTGAGCAGCAGCGTGGCGGTGGCCATGGCGGTGAGCCGGTACCGGCTGTCCCGCCGGGCCAGCAGCAGCCCGGTGCCGAGCAGGCCGAGCGCTTCCAGCCCGTCCAGCCCGGCCCAGGCCGCCGGCCAGTGCCACGCGGTGGTGCTGGCCGGCAGCCAGGCGGCCAGCACGAACAGCCAGGGGATCATCCCCAGCCCGGCCGCGATCAGGGCCCGGGGAAGCCACCGGGCGCCGCTGGCCAGCCCGGCCGGCCGGCCGGTGAGCCCCGGCGGGGCCGCGAGTCCCGGCGGATCCGCAAGTCCCGGCGGATCCGCGGTGGTCAGGCTCATGCTCACACCCGCCGTGCCCGGCAGCGCTCCCGGCCGGCCGCATGACTCGCCGTGGCCGCGGCGAAGTCGCCGTCCGCCAGCGCCAGCCAGAACCACCACCCCAGCTCCACCAGCCTGCCGGCCCCGGTCCGGGGACGCAGGCCAGGGGTGGTGAACTCCACCGCCACCGGCGACCCGTCCGCGGGCACCCGGCCCCAGGCGAGGGAGAGCGGCCGGCCGTCCGGGCCGCTGGCCCGGCAGGCGCCGCGCAGGACGCCCGGTGACAGCGGGGTCGCGACCACGACGTCGAGCAGGATGCCGTGCGCGTACACCTCCAGGGACGGCCGTGCCCCCGGCCCGCCGGCGACGCGGACGGACCACGGGGTGCCGGGCAGTTCCATCGGATCATGGCCAGGCCTGCCGGGCTCGCGGCAGCCGGGCACCGGGACGGGATGATCGGCCACGGGAGAATGGCTCTGCGTCATGCACCCAGCGTGGCGCGGCAGCACCGTCACCGTCAGTAGCGGGCGGTCCCGTCCCGGGGTGGTGCCAGCTACACCCCGCAGGCGGGTGCACGCGGCATGGCGGGATCCGGCGGAGGGAAATACCGTATGCCGGTGACCACCCTGGCGATCCCGCGTGCGCTCCGCGCTGGCCTGGCGCACGCCCCGTGGACCGGCCGGGCCTGGCGGGACACGGCGTTCGTGTCGGCCGGTGTCGCGATGCTGCTGCCCGCCGTCGTGGTCCCGCTGCTGCTGGCCGCCGGGACGGCGCTGCTGCTGCACAAGGGCCCGAAGGCCGCGACGGTGGTCCTGGTGGTGGCCATGATCGTGGGGTTCCCGGCCGCGATCGCGGTGCTCACCGCCGTGCAGCGCTCCCGCTTCTGGGCGCTGCTCGCGGTGGACATCCCGGCCCTGCCGGACGCCTGGGGGCGGCTGCGGCCGGCCAGCCTGCCCGCCGCCCTGCGCTCCCGGCTGACCTGGCGGCAGGCCGCCTACCACGTGCTGGTCACCCCGGCCGCCGCCGTCGGCGGGGTGCTGACCCTCGCTGCCTGGGCCGCGGGCGCGGCCCTGGTGGCGTTCCCGGTCGCCCGGTCGCTCACCCCCGGCAGCTACGCCTATCTCGACAAGCCGTGGCGGGTGGCGGCGTGCGCGGCCGGCCTCGCGCTGCTGGCCGCCGCGCCGTGGGTGGCCGCCGGCGTGGTCCGGCTGGACACCCGCGCCGCCCTGGCGCTGCTCGGGCCCAGCCGGGCGGAGCAGCTCGCCCGCCGGGTGGAGACGCTGGCCGAGAGCCGGGCCGGGGTGGTGGACGCCGCCGACGCGGAACGCCGCCGCATCGAGCGGGACCTGCACGACGGCGCGCAGCGTCGGCTGGTCTCGCTCGCCATGAACCTGGGGATGGCCCGCGCCGAGCTGCGGGACCTGCCGGAGGAGGCCCGGAATGTCATCGTGGAGGCGCACGAGGAGGCCAAGCTGGCCCTGGCCGAGCTGCGCGACCTGGTCCGCGGGCTGCATCCGGCGATCCTGGAGGACCGGGGCCTGGACGCCGCGCTGTCGGGCATCGCGGCCCGCTCGCCGGTGCCGGTCCGGCTGCGGGTGAGCGTGCCGGAGCGGGTCGCCCCGACCGTGGAGGCGGTCGCCTACTTCATGGTGTCCGAGGCGCTGACCAACATCGCCAAGCACTCCCGCGCCGCCCGGGCCGACGTCACCGTCGAGCGGGCCGGCGGCCTGCTGCGGGTGGACGTGACCGACGACGGCGTCGGCGGCGCGGACCCGGCCCGCGGCACCGGCCTGGCCGGCCTGGCCCGGCGGGCCGGGTCGGTGGACGGCAGCCTGTCGATCGCCAGCCCGCCCGGGGGCCCGACCACGATCAGTGTGGTGCTGCCGTGCGGGTCGTGATCGCCGAGGACTCGGTGCTGCTGCAGGCGGGCCTGACCCGGCTGCTGGACAGCTCCGGCTTCCAGGTCGTGGCCGCGGTCGCCGACGCGGACAGCCTGCTGAGCGCGGTGGAGGAGCACCACCCGGACGCCGTGATCGTGGATGTCCGGATGCCGCCCACCCACACCGACGAGGGCGTCCGGGCCGCCCTGCTCATCCGGCACGAATGGCCGGACATCGCGGTGCTGGTGCTGTCGCAGTACGTGGAGGAGCGGTACGCGGCGGACCTGCTGTCCGCCCACACCAGCGGGGTCGGCTACCTGCTCAAGGACCGGGTCGCCGACGTCGGCGAGTTCCTGGACGCGCTGCGCCGGGTCACCGCGGGCGGCACCGCGCTGGACCCCGAGGTGGTGTCCCAGCTGCTGCTGCGCCGGCACAGCGACCCGCTGGACCGGCTGACGCCGCGGGAACGGGAAGTGCTGGCCCTGATGGCCGAGGGCCGGTCGAACGCCGCCATCGCCGACACGCTGGTGATCACCGACAGCGCGGTGGCCAAGCACATCAACAGCATCTTCACCAAGCTGGACCTGCCGCCCGACGAGGCCGACCACCGCCGGGTGCTCGCCGTCCTGCGTTTCCTCAAGGTCGGCTGACCCCGGTGAGCGCCCCGCCGGCCACCGTGCCGCCCGCTGCCCGGCCGCGTCCCCGCCGCCGGGGCATCTGGGTGCTGGTCGCCGCGGCCACCGCCGTGTTCGTGGTCCTGCCCGGCCTGGCGGCGGCCGCCTTGTTCGCCATCCGGCATCACCAGGACCAGACCGCGGTCTGGCACCGGCCGCTCACCCTGCTGCGGGTGTCCGCGCCCGGCGCGAACGTCACCGTGTTCGGCGGGCAGGCGGGCCTGACCGGGGTCGAGCAGCATCTGACCTGGTTCCTGGGCGCGGCGCCGCGGGTTCGCGAAACCTGGTCCGGCCGGACTCTCACCGTCACCGCGCCCCCCTGCGCCCGCAAGCCGCCGTGGCACTGCGAGGTCGGGCTCGGCATCCAGGTGCCGGCCGGGGTGGCCGTGCAGGCGGGCGCGGGGGCAGGCAGCCTGAACGTCGTCGGGCTCACCGGGCCGGTGCACACCGCGGTCACGTCGGGCCAGATCAGCCTGCTCGATCTGCACGGCCCCGCCTGGGCGACGGCGACCTCCGGCGCCATCTCCGCGGCCTCGCTCGCCTGCCCGCAGGTGCAGGCCGCGGTCAGCTCCGGCAGCCTGGCGCTGCAGTTCGTGCTCCCGCCGCTGCGGGTCACCGCCACCGCCACCTCCGGCGACGTGTCGGTCACCGTGCCGCCCGGCACCCGCTACCACGTGACCGGCAACAGCGGCGTCAGCCCGGAACTGGCCAGCGCCAGCTCCCCGCGCCTGATCACGGTGTCCTCCATCAGCGGCAGCGCCGGCGTCGGCTACGACTACGGCCAGCCCGCGCCGCCGGCGCCCAGGTCACCGGCGCGGCCCCGGCTGCCGCGACGGCCGGCCTCGCACCGGCCTGCTAGTGTGTCGCGCCGGAAAAGTAGCTGATTAACCTTGCCTGGTTATGCGGTCGCCTGCTCCGACTTTGGCGAGGTAGTCGGCGAGTGAGCTCAGGATCTCGTCGGCGGTTTTGGTCCAGGTGAAGGGCCTGGGATTGTCGTTCCAGGTGGCGATCCAGTCCCTGATGTCGTGCTCTAGGGCCTGCACCGAGGTGTGCACGCCGCGGCGGATCAGTTTGTCGGTTAGCAGGCCGAACCATCGCTCGACCTGGTTCATCCAGGACGAGCCGGTCGGCGTGAAGTGGACGCGGAAGCGCGGGTGCCTGGCCAGCCAGGTCCTGACTTCGGGCGTGTTGTGGGTGGCGTAGTTGTCGCAGACCAGGTGCACATCAAGATCGGCGGGTACCGCCTTGTCGATCCTGGCCAGGAACTTGCGGAACTCGATCGCCCGGTGGCGGCGGTGCAGTTCGCTGATGACCGTGCCGTCGGCGATGTTGAAGGCGGCGAACAGGCTGGTGATGCCGTGCCGCAGGTAGTCATGCGTGCGCCGCTCGGGCATGCCGGGCATCATCGGCAGCACCGGCTGGGACCGGTCCAGGGCCTGGATCTGGCTCTTTTCATCGACGCACAGCACCACCGCCTTCTCCGGCGGGTTGTGATACAGGCCGACGACGTCGACGACTTTCTCCACGAAGAACGGGTCGGTGGACAGCTTGAAAGAGTCCTGCAGGTGGGGCTTGAGATCGAACTTCTTCCAGATCCGCCCAATGGTCGACTTGCTCAGCCCGGTCCGGGCGGCCATCGAGGCCCGCGACCAGTGCGTGTCCTTGCCCGGCGTGGTCTCCAGCGTGGCCACGATCACGTCCTCGACCTGATCCAGCAGGATCGACGGCGGCCGGCCAGGCCGCCGCTCATCATGCAGGCCCTCCAGCCGCCGGGCGATGAACCGGGCCCGCCACCGCTCCACCGTCGACTCATCGATCCCCAGATCGGCAGCAGCCTGCTTGTTCGTCCCGCCTTCCGCGCAGCGCAGCACGATCTTCGCCCGCAGCGCCAGGTACTGGGCGGTCTTGGCACGCCGGGCCCACCGCACTAGCTGGGCCCGCTCCGCATCGGCCAAGACCAGCTCAGCCTTGCGCCGGCCGACCGGCGCCGCGTCCTCCAGCCCGGCCAGCCGCGCTTCCGCGAACTGGCGCCGCCACTTCGACACCGACTTGACCGCCACCCCCAGCGCCTGCGCCGCTGCGGCGTTCGACATCCCATCGGCGCAGGCCAGGATGATCCGGGCCCGGTCTGCCCGCCAGCGCCCCGGCCCCCTTGCCCGGCGCACCAGCTCAGCCCGCTCATCCTCAGACAGCACGATCGGCACAGCAGAAGGACCCGGCATGACCGCAGACTAACGGCCAGCAAACAAAACCCTCAGAATTTCAGGCGCGACACACTAGAGGGCCGGCCCGGCCGCGGGAATGGCAGTGCCGCCGGGCCGCGGGCCGCGCGCCGCCGGGTCAGTGGTCGTCGGCCACCGCCCGC
>JBLMWU010000290.1:0-25411 GCA_050257395.1 Gemmatimonadota bacterium
CGGGGGAACGCTGCAACCCGCACCCGCACAACTTCACGGACCGGATCATCCGGCCCGGTGATCAGGCGTTCTTCGACATCATCCATTCCTTCAACGGCTACCGGACCTGCTATTACCGCACCTTCGGCGTCGGCAGCGCGACGCAGAGCCAGCACGACGCCTACCAGCAGGCGCGGGAGTGGATGGATACGGCGATCGCCGCGATCAAGCCTGGCGTCTCGAGCGACGTCGTTGCCCGCGTCCTGCCTAGGGCGCAGGACTTCGGCTTCGAGAGCGAGCTCGCCGCATTCGGGCTGCAGTTCGCGCACGGGCTCGGACTCGGCCTGCACGAGCGGCCGATCATCTCGCGGCTCAACTCGCTGGAGAACCCGATCGAGCTCCAGGCCGGCATGGTCTTCGCGATGGAGACCTACTGCCCGGCCTCCGACGGCATCTCCGCGGCGCGCATCGAGGAAGAGGTCGTCGTCACCGACTACGGCACCGAGGTGCTGACGAAGTTCCCGGCCCAGGAGCTGTTCATCGCCAACAGGTACTGAGCCCGCGGCGGCGCCGGCGCTGGCCGGCCAGCGTGGCTACGGCGGCGCCGGCGGCGAAGGCGCCCAGCGGCAGCCAGCGCCCGCGGGCGTGCCGGGGCTCCGGCTGCGCGGGCCCGGCCGGCCGGTGCCGCAGCCGGGCCGCTGCCTCCGGCAGCAGCTGCGGCAGCTCCATGACCAGGTTCAGGTAGTCGAACCGGTGCTGCTGCCAGTGCTCGTGCAGCGCGTGCGGGCTGGGCAGCAGGATCTGCCGCAACTCGGGCAGCAGCGGGCGGGCGAGCTCGGCGAGGTCGAAGCGCGGCTCGATGATCCTCGCCGTCGCCTCCAGGTTGACCAGGGCGCGCCCGAGCAGCATCAGCCCGCGCGGGAAGACGATCCCGTGGCGGGCGCCCAGCGCGAGCTGGTGCAGCAGGAGGCGGGCGACCGGGAGATCAGCCGACTGGCTGGCGAACCAGTCCTCGACGCTTTCCGCCACCGCGGACCGGAAGCCGGCGGGATCGGCGTGCGGGAGGAACTCGGACAGGCGCAGGAGCTGCCCGCCGATGGCCTCGTAGTCGCCTTCGATGAGCGCCCAGAAGATCAGGGCGATCCGGCGGCGCTCACCGGCGTCGAGCCGCCCGTGCATGCCGAAGTCGACGAAGCCGACCCGGTCACCCGGCAGGAACAGGACGTTGCCCGGGTGGGGATCGGCATGGAAGAGGCCGAACTCGAAGACCTGCCGGAGCATCGCGGTCGCGCCAGCGCGCAGCCCGGCCGCCGGGTCGAGGCCGGCCTGCCGCAGCTCGGCCGCGGGGGCCGGGGAGAGCCCGTCCAGGAGCTCGGTCGTCAGCACCCGCGCCGAGCTGCGCTCGCGGATGACGGCGGGGATCACGATCCGGTCGTCATCCGCCAGCAGCTGCCGGAGCCGCTCAGAGGTGCGCGCCTCACGCCGGAAATCGAGCTCACGCCGCGTGTAATCCGCCAGCTCCGCCACCGCCTCCGCAGGCCGGAAGGCCATCAGGCCCGGCTGGTGCCGCTCGAGGCGGCTGGCCAGCGTGGCCAGCAGCGCGAGATCCCGCTCGACGTGCCCGGTGATCCCCGGGCGCTGCACCTTCACCGCCACGCGCCGGCCGTCGGGCAGCCGTGCCCGGTGCACCTGCGACAGCGACGCCGCGGCGAACGGCTCCTCGCCGAACTCGGCGTACAGCGCGGCGAGCGGGGCGCCGAGTTCGGCCTCCACGATGCGCACGGCATCCTCCGCCGCGAACGGCGCAGCCTGGGTGTGCAGCCCTCGCAGCGCCTCGGCGTACTCCAGCGGGACGTAGTCCGGCCGCAGCGCGAGCATCTGCCCGGCCTTGACGAACGTCGGCCCGAGCCGTTCGGCCGTCTCCCGCAGCCGCTGCGGCAGCGGCAGGTCCGCTGCTGGCCGATGCGGGCACTGCCGCCCCGGCCGGAGCGCGTTCACGACGCGGCAGCGGGGGGACCCGCACGTGCCCAGGCCCAGCGCCTGAACGAGCCAGCCGAAGCCGCTCGCCGACAGGATGGTGAGGATCTCGCCCGCACGCGCCAGCTGCGCTATGGCCGTGCGCGGCCCGCCTGCCAGCGCGTGTGCCGTCCTCACAAGACCTCCCGGGTTCCGGCCTGCCTGTCGCGTCCGCTGACATCGGCCTGGTGGCGCGCCGGGCCGTCATCTGCGCTCCCTCTGCCCTTCCTGGCGGCGATCACGCCTCCCGGCCGGTCACCCCGGGCAGGCTTCTGCTGCGGTGCATCGGCTATGAGCACCTGGCGGGGGCCTTGCGGGGTGGACCCGGCCGACGGTGCGGCGGCCCGGGAGTCAGCGGGTGAATATCACCGGGTAGGACGAGAAGTTGTCCCGCTGGGAGTCCGGATCGCGGACCGGGGGCCGGTCCGGGTCGGGGCGCCCGCCGTGGGTGAGCACGGCTGAGAGCATCAGCGTCACGGTCCCGTACATGGGCTCGTGGTCAGCGCCGGCGCGGCCGTCGCCCGGCGGCACCCCGCCGTCGAGTTCCAGCCCGATGCAGGCATGCATGCCGCCCCCGAACGAATGCCCCCACGGCATGACCCCGTCGGGCAGCGGCCGCTGCGGGCTGAACGTGCCCGCGTCCTCGCCCCACACCGCCGGGTCGGTGTTGGCGGCGACCAGGTCCAGCTCGACCAGCGCCCCTGCGGGCACGGTCACGCCGCTGCGCAGTTCCACCCTGGCGGCGGCCCGCCGCCAGGCGACCGGGGAGGCCGGGTGCAGGCGCAGCGCTTCGTGCACGCACCGCTGCACGAAGACCGGGTCGCCGAGCCGGGCGGCGAAGGCCGGCTCGGCCATCCGGCCGAACACGTGGTGCGCCGCGTGGGTGAACAGGTTCGCGGTGCTGTGCGACCCGGCCTGGAGGTAGAAGGCGACCTCCCGGCGGATGGTGCCCTCGTCCACGCCGAGCTCGCCCTGGTGCCGCAGCAGGGCCGTCAGCACGTCCCGGGGCAGCTCGTCCTCGCTGACCCGGCCGGCCGCGAGGTCGTCCAGCAGGGCCAGCCGGCGCTGCCGGGACGGCTCGACGAACATCGCGGCGAACTCCCGCATGGCCCGCCCGGCCTCGGCGTTCACCTCGTCCCGGGGACGGGTGGAGTGCACCACGGTGGCGCCGGCGCTGAACACCCTGGCGAACTCCTCCAGCGCGTCGGCCGCCTCGGCGGTCTGCGGCGGATCGATGCCCGCCACCAGGCCGGTCAGGTGCATGATCGTCCGCCGGCCCAGCCGGGCCAGGTCCGCGTGCCCCGCGGCCACCGGGCCGGCGAACGCCTCCGCGATGATGCCGGGCACCAGATTGAGCTCCCACCAGCGGAACGTCCCGCGGCGGAACAGCCGGTTCTCGGCCCGCCGCCGCCGCTTGTGCTCGTCGCCGTGCAGCGTGATCAGCGAGCCGGCCATGACCGCGCCGCCCGCGTCATACAGCGCCTGCTTCAGGTCACGCTGCCGGAACGCTTCCCGGACATCCGGGTAGGAACTCAGCCTGACCGGCTCAGCCGTCATCGCGGCCCCGCATCCGGGATCAAGCAGCCGCCGCTTCCAGCGCGCGGCGCACCAGCACCCGGCTCAGGTGACGGCGGTAGCCGGCATCGGCGTGCAGGTCGCTCACGGGCGAGGTGCCCTCGTCCGCGTGTGCCGCCGCCTCCGCGGGCGGGGCCCCCGCCGCCAGCGCGGCCTCGACCGCGCCCGCGCGCAGGGGGGTCATCCCCATGTTGACCAGCGCGACCCGCGGCTCGCCGCCGCCCACCACGGCGGCGCCGACGATCGCCCAGTCCTGGCTCCGCTGCCGGAACTTGATGAACCCGTGCGGGCGGCCCTCGGTGCTCGGCACCCTGACCTCGGTCACCAGCTCACCGGGCGCCAGGGCCGTCTCCCACAGGTCGAGGAAGAAGTCCCCGGCGGCGACCTCCCGGGTGCCGCCCGGTCCCCGCAGGATCAGGGTCGCCTCCAGCGCGAGCATCACCGCTGGCAGGTCGGCGGCCGGGTCGGCGTGCGCGAGCGACCCGCCGATCGTCCCGCGGGCCCGCACCTGGGCGTCGCCGATGGTGGCCGCGGCGGTGGCGAGCAGCGGGGCGGCCCGCCGCACCAGCTCGCTGCGCTCCAGGTCGCGGTGGCGCACCCCGGCGCCGATGCGCAGCACGCCGTCCGCCTCGGTCAGGCCGGTCAGCTCCGGCAGGCCGCGGACGTCGATGACGGCGGCCGGCGACGCCAGCCGCAGCTTCATCAGCGGCAGCAGCGACATGCCTCCCGCCAGCAGCTTGGCCTCCCCACCGTGGCTGGCCAGCAGGCTGAGCGCCTCGTCCACGGACTGGGCGCGCAGGTAGTCGAACTGGTTCGGGATCATGACGTCGCTCCGCCCCGCTCCGCCGCCGCCACCGCACCGGGCCCGCCGTTCGCGGCAGCCCACTGCACGGACTCGACGATCATCTGATAGCCGGTGCACCGGCACAGGTTGCCTTCCAGCCCGGCCCGGATCTGCTCCTCGTCCGGGTCCGGGTTGTCCAGCAGCAGGCTGGTCGCTGAGATGACCATCCCCGGCGTGCAGTAGCCGCACTGCAGGCCGTGGCACTGCCGGAACCCTTCCTGGACCGGGCTGAGCTCGCCCGCCACCGCGAGCCCTTCCACGGTCACCACCGAGCTCCCGTCCGCGGCTGCCGCCAGCAGCGTGCAGGACTTGACCGCCTCGCCGTCGACCAGCACCGTGCAGGCGCCGCAGTTCGAGGTGTCACAGCCGACGTGCGTGCCGGTCAGCCCGAGCTGCTCGCGCAGCAGGTGCACCAGCAGGGTGCGGGATTCGACGTTCGCGCTGGTGGCGACGCCGTTCACGGTGAGCTTGATGTCGTGCTTCATGCGCTCCGCTCCTCGGATGTCGCGATGGCCCGCCATACCTTCATGGGTGTGAGCGGCATGTCGAGCGTGCGGATGCCCAGGTGCGAGAGGGCGTCCACCACGGCGTTGACCACCGCCTGGGGCGCGGCGGTGGCGCCGGCCTCGCCGAGGCCCTTGGCGCCCAGCGGGTTGCCGCTGGTGCGGACCTCCAGGTGCGAGGTTTCCATCGACGGCATGTCCGGTGCCCCCGGCACCGCGTAGTCCACCAGCGTGGCGGTGAGCGGCTGGCCGTCCTCGCTGTAGCGCATCTCCTCGTGCAGCGCCTGGGCGATGCCCTGGATCACGCCGCCGTGGATCTGCCCGCGGGCCAGCAGCGGGTTGATCACCACCCCGCAGTCGTCCACCGACACGTAGCGCAGGATGCGGACCTGGCCGGTCTCGGTGTCGACCTCCACCACGCAGCCGTGGGCGCCGCTGGGATAGGTCATGTTCGACGGCTCGTGGTAGTTGGTGAACTCCAGGCCGATGTCCATGCCCTCGGGCAGCTTGTGCGGCTTGTAGGCGGTGAGGGCGGCCTCCCCGAGCGTGACCGACGCGGCCGGGTCGCCTTTGACCGACAGCTTGCCGTCCGCGATCTCGATGTCGGCGGCGTTCGCCTCCAGCAGGTGCGCCGCGACCTCGCGGAGCTTGTCCGCCAGCCGGGACGAGGCCTTCTGGACGGCCGGCCCGGCGACCGCCATGGCCCGGCTGCCCATGGTGCCGATGCCCTCCTGCACCGCGGCGGTGTCGCCGTGCACGACGGTGATCCGCTCCAGCGGCACCAGGCCGCCGAGCGCGTCCGAGGCCACCTGGGCGAAGGCCGTCTCGTGGCCCTGCCCGTGCGGGCTGGTGCCCACCGACACGGTCAGGGAGCCGTCCGGGTTCATCCGGGCCTTCGCCGACTCCCAGCCGCCGACGTAGCCGAACTGCTCGAAGAAGGCGGACGGGCCGAAGCCGCCCATCTCCACGAACACCGAGGTGCCCACGCCGAGCAGGCGCGAGCCGCCCGCCGCCCGCCGCTGCTCCTGCTCGTCGCGCAGCGCCTGGTAATCGAGCTTCTCCAGCAGCAGTTCCTGCAGCCGGGGATAGTCGCTCTCGTCGTAGGTGACGACCGGGAACTGGGTGCTGTAGGGCATGTCCCCCGGCTGGATGAAGTTGCGCCGCCGCACCTCGGCCGGGTCGATGCCGAGGTCGTCGGCGATCACGTCCATCATCCGCTCGATGAGGAACGAAGCCTCCGGGCGGCCTGCCCCCCGGTAAGCCGACACCGGCGTGGTGTTGGTGGTCACGCTCCGGAAGGACGCGCCGATCTTCGGGATCTTGTAGCAGCCGCCCGACATGAACGAGGTGAGGATGGGCAGGCCGCTGCCGGTGGGGTCGGGCCAGGCGCCGCAGTCCTGGATGATCTTCACCTGGAGGGCCAGCAGCCTGCCGTCGTCGTCGTACCCGGCCGCCACGTCCTGGATCTGGCCCCGGCCGTGGGTCATCGACACCATGCTCTCGCTGCGGGTCTCCACGAACTTGACCGGCCGGCCGAGGCGCCGCGACAGCTCAGCGGTGAGGATGTACTCGGGGTAGAAGCTGGCCTTCGCGCCGAACGCCCCGCCCACGTCCGGGGCGACCACCCGCACCTGCTGCTGGGCCAGGCCGAACATGACGCACAGCTCGTTGCGGACCGGGTGGGGCGCCTGCAGGGTCGCCCAGAGGGTGAGCCCGTCGGCGGTCCAGTTCGCCACGCACCCGATGGGCTCCATCGGCACCGGGGCCAGCCGCTGGTTCACGATCCGCAGCGAGGAGCGGCGCGGGGCGGCGTCGATCTCGGCCTGCGCATCGTCCTCGGACAGCGGCATCTCCATGACCACGTTGCCGGCCTGCCCGGGCACGATGGGGACCGCGCCCTCGGCCAGCGCCTCGTCCACGGTGGCCATGACCGGCAGCGGTTCGTAGTCGACCACGACCAGGTCGGCGGCGTCCGCGGCCAGGTACCGGTCGGTGGCGGCCACCACGGCCACGGGCTCGCCCACGAACCGGACCACCTCGCCCGCCAGGCAGGGCCGCTCCATGGACGGCACCGACCGGGTGAACGGCAGCCCGGGCAGGTCCGCCGCGGTCCACACCCCGAGCACGCCGGGCATGCCGCGCGCCTGCTCCACGTCGATCGAGACGATCCGCGCGTGCGGGACCTGGCTGCGGACGTAGACCATGGTCACCATGCCGGGCAGCCGGATGTCATCCACGTACTGACCGCGGCCGGTCAGCAGCGGCGGATCCTCCTTGCGCACTACCGAGGCGCCGATCAGTGAAGTCACGTTCGTCCCTTCCGCCGTGCCGCCGCCGTCGCTGGCGCCGGCTCCGGCCCGCGCCAGGATGTGATCAGTCAGGCTAGGGGCGTGGTTAGTCCCCTGTCTACGCTTCTGACCACATCTGGCTCTCGATCCAGCGGGGAATAGTCGTTAGGCTTCTAGCGCAGGTCGCTGCGATGGCGGCGCGACAGATGGAGGCGGCCGTGGCCAACAGCATCCTGATCAGCGGCGGCACGGTGATCGACGGCACCGGCGCCGGGCCGGCCGCCGGCCAGGCGGTGCTGCTGCGCGACGGGGTCATCACGGCGGTCGGCCAGGCGGCGCTGGACCAGGCCGCCGCCGCGGGCGTGGCGGAGCGGATCGACGCCACCGGCAAGACCGTCATGCCGGGGCTGATCGACGCGCACACGCACCTGAGCTTTGGCGAGCCCACCGGCAACGATGAGCTGTTCTTCCACCGCACCGAGGCCTACTCCTCGATGCTGTCCGCCTACAACGCCCGCAAGGTGCTGCGGGCCGGTGTCACCAGCGTGCTGGATGCCGACTGCCTGTGGAACATCGGCGTCGAGCTGCGGGACGCGATCGAGGCCGGCATCGTCGAGGGCCCGCGGATGCGGGCGGGCGGCAACGCGCTGATGACCTCGCTGGGTGGCACCGCGGGCCGGCTCATCCGGGACGAGGGCACCACCGGCTACGCCACCGTGGTGCACGACACCGCCGGGATCGTCAGGGAGATACGGCGCCAGATCAAGTACGGCGTGGACTGGATCAAGGTGATGATCACCGGGCTGATCCCCAGCATGCAGGGCCCGGAGGTCCAGGTCTGGAAGCTCGACGAGATCAGGGCGGTCTGCGACACCGCGCACGAGCTCGGCATCCCGGTGGTCGGGCACTGCCGCAACGCACAGAGCACCCGGGACGCCGCCCGGGCGGGCATGGACCTCATCTACCACTCCTCCTACCTCGACGACGAGGCGCTGGCGGCGGTGATCGAGGCCGGGTCGGCGCTGTGCCCCACGTTCACCCTGCTCGGCAACCTGGCCGACTACGGGGAGAAGATCGGCACCGCGCCGGAACTGCTGGCGGTGTTCCGGGCCGAGATCGAGGTGACGGCGCAGATGCTCGCCAAGGCCCACCAGGCGGGCGTCAGGATACTCACCGGCTCGGAGACCGGGTTCGCGGTCACCCCGGTCGGCGAATGGCATGCCCGTGAGCTGGAGATGCTGGTCAGTTACCTGGGCATGACCCCGCTGGAGGCCATCACCTGCGCGACCGCGAACGGCGCGCTGGCGATGAAGATGGAGGGGAAGATCGGCACCCTGGAGCCCGGCCGGGCCGCTGACGTGCTGGTGATCGACGGCGACCCGCTGGCTGACATCCGCATCCTGCAGGACAGGTCGAAGATCTCCGAGGTGATCTCCCGCGGCCGCCGGGTGGACCTGCTCACCCCCATCCCGGAGCGGAAGGTCCACCCGGGGGAGCAGGTCCGCTTCCTCGCGTCCTGCCCGCTGACCCGCTCGCTCGCCCTCACCGAGGAGGACCTGCGGAAACTGTCCCGCGTGTGACGAGCGCCGGGTAACGGGGCCCGCCAGCCCCAGAGCTACGGCCCGTCAGTCCAGGTCCACCGGCTCGCCGTCCTCGGTGAGGACGATGGCGCCGGACGGGCAGGCGCGGGCGACGGCGATCAGCCGGGTGCGGTCCAGCGACTGCCCGCCGTCCACCGCGTGCGACAGCTCGTCCCCGTCGAACTCGAACGCCCCGGGCGCGTCCGCGACGCACTTGCCCGAACTGATGCAGACGTCCGTGTCCACCTCGGCCCGCAGCGCCATGTCAGCCCCTCTCCGTCGCCGGTCCCAGCAGCACCGGATAGGACGCCCAGTACGGCCGGGCGGTGGTCGTGTCCCACTCCGGCGGGTTGTCCGGGTCGCGCCGCAGGCCGGCCTGGAACATCCGCTGCACCGCGACCGGCACCAGCCCGGTCAGGTGGCCCTCGCCGGGATCCTCCGCCGCCACCACGCCCGCCGCGAGGTCCTGCCCGATGCACACGTGCATGCCCGCCGCGAAGCTCAGCCCGTACGGCGCGACCCCCTCCGGGGTGGCCCGGGTCGGGTCGAAGGCATCCGCGTCCGGCCCGAACAGCTCGGGGTCCCGGTTGACCTTGGCCAGGTCGATCACGACCTTGCTGCCCTCCGGGATATGGACGCCGGACTTGAGGGTGATGCCAGCCAGCGCCCGCCGGATGCCGACCGGGCTGGAGGGGTTGAGCCGGATCGTCTCGTGCACGCACCGCTGCACGAAGAGCCGGTCCCGCTGCAGCCGCCCGAGATCCTCCGGATGGTCAGCCACCCAGGACAGGGCGTGGTCGATCGTGCGGACGAACGCGGTCGCGCTCGTGTGCGCGCCGGCCAGCAGGAAGAACGCGACCTCCCGGGCCAGCACGTCGCCGGCCAGGTCCAGCTCGCCGGCATGCCGGAGCAGGGCGGTGAGCACGTCCCGGGGCAGGTCCTCCTCTGCCGCCCGGCCCGCCGCCACCGCGTCCAGCAGTTCCCGCCGCCGGGCGATGGACGGGGCCAGGAACTCCTCCCGCCACGCCTGCAGCTGCCCGGCGATCACCGCGGTGCGCTCGGCCCGGTCCTGGGTGGAGTGCGCCAGCGTGGCGCCCTCGATGAAGTAGCGGACATAGCCGTGCAGCCGGGCTGTTTCCGCTGCTGTGCCCGCGGGCCGGTCCACCCCGGCGGTCACGGCGGCGAGGTTGAGCATGAGCGCGTGGCCGAAATGGACGAGTTCGGCCCGCCCGGCAGCCAGGTGCGGCGCCAGGGTCTGCTCCATCACGCCCGGGAACAGATCGCGCTCGTAGTGGTCGAACGTTTCCCGCCGGAACATCCGGTTCTCCAGGCGGCGGCGCCGCTTGTGCTCCTCGCCGTGCAGGTTCACCAGCACCCCGGCCATCACGACCGCCCCGGCGTCGTACAGGCCCTGGCGCAGGTCCTTCTGCCGGTAGGCATCCCGGGCGTCGCGGAAGTTGTCGATGACGATCTCGGTCATGCGGCGCCCTCCGCCCGGTCCGGGAACACATGCGTCGCTAGCTCTCTAGCGCCGCATGTGGGATGGTATGTGCAAACCGGATCTGGCGTCCATGCCCGGGAGGCTGCTGATGACCGCCGGCCCCGCCAGCAGGCCGCGCGCCACCGCGGTGATCCTCTCCGGCGGCGTCGCCCACGACTTCCCGGCGCTGTCCGCGCGGCTGGCGGACCTGCTCGCCGGGGCCGGCGTGACGGCGGTGATCCGCACCGACATCGAGCAGGCCGCACTCGCCGCCGGCGCCGCGGACCTGCTGGTGGTGAACATGCTCCGGTGGCGGATGCTGGACGGCCGCTACGCGGCCCAGCGCGGTCAGTGGGGACTGACCCTGAGCGGGCCCGCCCGGGCCGCCGTCACCGGGTGGGTGCATGGCGGGGGTGCGGTCCTGGCGATGCATGCCTCCTGCATCTGCTTCGATGACTGGCCCGAGTGGAAACAGCTGGCCGGGGCGCGCTGGGCGTGGGGGACCTCTGGTCATCCCCCCGCCGGGCCGGCCCAGGTGCAGGTGGCCGGCAGCCACCCGATCGTGGCCGGGCTGCCTGCCACCTTCAGCACCGACGACGAGATCTACGGCTTCCTGGACCTGGCGGCCGGCGTGGAACCGCTGCTGACCGCGGAGCACGGCGGCGTCAGCCACCCGCTGCTGTGGGCCCGCGCGGCCGGGGCGGGCCGGGTGGCGCACACCACCCTCGGCCACCACCTGCCCTCTTACGATCCGCCCGAGGTCCAGCGGATCGTCCGCCGCAGCGCGCTGTGGGCACTCGGCGAACCCGACGAGGCCGTCGCGGCGGCCTAGCCGCGGCCTGCCCCGGTCCGCGGGTAACGGCAGGTGCCGGCTCCCCGCCCGGTACTTCGCTAGTGAACGGGAGCCGCCTACGCGTTGGTGACGCCGAGGGACAGGCCGCCGTCCACGGTGAGCACCGTGCCGGTCACCCAGCCGGCCGTGGCCAGGTAGGCGGCGCCCTCGGCGATGTCCGTACCGGTCCCGATCCGGCCGAGCGCGTGCGCTGGCGCCAGGCTCTGCAGCCGCGCCAGGTTGTCCGCCGGGCTGCCCAGCCCGGCCCTGACGTTGATCTCGGTCGGCACCGCGCCGGGCCGGATGCAGTTGACGCGGACCCCGGCCGTCCCCAGTTCGGCCGCGAGCACGCCGGTCAGGGTCTCCAGCGCGCCCTTGGTCGCCGCATACGGGGACGCGCCGGGAAATGCCCGCTGGGTGTGCACGGAGCCGAACAGGATCACGTTCCCCCGGGCGGCCCGCAGCGCGGGCAGCGCCGCGCCGGTGAGCTGCATCGGGCCTACCACGTTGGCGTGGAACAAGCCCAGCAGCGTGCCTTCGTCCAGCCCGTCGATCGGGCCCCGGTACATGTTGCCGGCCGCGTTGACCAGCGTGTGCAGCCCGCCGCCGTGCCCGGTCGCGGCCGCCACCAGCGCGGCCCGGTCCGCCGCCTTGGTCACGTCGGCGGGCACCGCCAGGCAGGCATCGCCTATCGACGCGGCGACCGCCGCGACCTTGTCCGGCCGCCGGCCGGCGATGGTGACCCGGGCGCCAAGCGCGGCGAAGTGGCGGGCGATGGCCTCGCCGATGCCCGACCCGCCCCCGGTCACCAGCACGGAAGAATCCCTGATCGCGCTCACCATGCCCGCCTGCCGTCAGCCGCGGCGGCCGCGGCCGGGCCGCTCCGGCTGCTGCCCGGCGGTGCCGGCCCGGCCCGGGGGCCTGACCGCCCGGGCCGCCCGGAGATGGACAAACTCGGGGTTCGAGCGGACGTACTCGGTCACCTGCCTGGCGCCGAACTGCTCGCCCAGCAGCTGCATGGCGATGTCGTGCCGCACGTATTCGGTGGCCAGCAGCACCACGGCCGGGTTGTCGGTGTAGATGCCCCACCCGTCGCCGTTCTCCAGGCCGCCGATCACCGCCTGCCGGTTGTCCCCGACCACGGCGAACAGCCGGTAGCCCAGGTAGTCCAGCACGAAGTCCGGCGGCGAGAACCGGTGCCGGTAGGTGTGGCCGATCGGCTCCGGTTTCTCCCCGAAGACGAGCATGGTCACGTCGACGCCGCGCTGCTCGGCGGCGGCGAGCGCCGGCCTGAGCTGCCCCGTCTCCTCCGGCCAGATGGAGACGAACAGGTCGCGCTGGGACTCGCGGATGACATCGGCCGACCGCTCCAGCAGGGCGTCGTAGCCGCTGATGTTGTGGATCAGATGCGCCTCGGAGGGTGCCGCGAGCGAGGGCAGTTCGGCGCGCAGCGCCTGCAGCGACTCCTCGAACTCGTGGCTCATCCGGTTCAGCAGCGCGTTCGGCGGCAGCGGGACGTAGCAGGTGGCGTCCTTGGCCGTGCGCGTCTCGAAGGCGGCCCCGCGTGCCACCAGCTTGGCCAGCGTCTCGTACACCGTGCTGCGCGGCACGCCCGAGCTCTTCGCCACCTCATAGCCGTTGAGCGGGCCGCCGGCGGTGATGAGCGCAAGGTAGACCTTGGCCTCGTAGGTGGACATGCCCAGCTCGCCGAGCCGCTCCACCAGCCGCGTCACACTCGCCATGTCTCATCCATCGCCCGGTAGCCAAGCCCGACGCTGCGAGGGTACCGGCCCGCTGCCTGAGCCGCTGCGGTCATGTCCCCACCGAGTCCACGCTGGCCGGCCGGGGGAGCGAGCCGAGGGCCGAGATGGTGATGCCGCCGTCCACCACCAGCGTCTGCCCGGTCAGGTAGGACGATCCGGGGCCCGCCAGGAACAGCACGGCGGCGGCGACTTCTTCCGCCGCGCCGAGCCGGTTCAGCGGGACCCGGCGCTGGCGCTGCTCCCGGACCTGCCGGTCCGCGTAGATCGGCTCGGACATGCCCGCGTCAATCAGCCCGGGTGCGACGCAGTTGACCCGCAGGCCCAGCGGGGCCCACTCCAGCGCCATCTGCTGCGTGAGCATCACGATGCCCGCCTTGGAGGCGCTGTAGCCGCCGGCGTAGGGGGCGGCGGCGACGCCGTTGATCGAGGCGATGTTGACCAGGCAGCCGCCCCCGCCGTCGCCCAGCAGCCGCGCATAGCACCGCCCGACGATGAAGCTGCCGGTCAGGTTCACCCGCAGCGCCTGCTCCCAGTCGGTGACGGCCAGCTCCAGCAGCGGCCCGAAGCGGACGATCCCGGCGTTGTTCACGACCGCGGCCGGCGGCCCGGGCAGCGCCGCGAAGGCCGCCCGCACCGCATCCTCGTCGGTCACGTCCACCCCGGCCGCCACCACGCCGTCGCCGAGCTGCCCGGCCGTGGCCGCGGCTGCTTCCTCGTCGGTGTCCCAGATCGCGACCGAGAAGCCGTCCCTGGCGGCCAGCCTCGCTATCACGGCCCCGATGCCCCGGGCGCCGCCGGTGACCACCAGCCACTTCGCAGCCATGTCCGCTCTCTCCAGCTGTGTCCGGCGCTGCCCGCCGCCTGCCGCAGCCTCATGGGGAACGGCGTCATGTACCTAACGACTGTCACTGCGCACCCTACCGGGAGACACCGGAACCGTCCATGACCGCGGATGACAGCGGTGCACCTGCCGCGAACGTGGTGACTGCCTGGGTGATACCCGCCGCAGCTCCCCCCTAAGGTCGCTAGAGTAACAACGACGCCAGGAAGGGGATGGCATGCCGGCCGGCGACACGGTCATCGACGTCCACGCGCACGTGGTGCTGCCGGTCTCGTTCGGTGCCGCCGGGGCGGCCGGCCCGGAGCTCGGCGAGACGGACGGCGTCCCCTGGTTCCGGGTCGGGGAGTACGTGCTTCGTGGCGTCCGCTACCGCGGCAGCCCGTTCATGGACGCCGGGCTCCGCCTGCAGGAGATGGACCGCCGCGGCATCGGCCTGCAGCTGCTCTCGCCCAATCCGCTGACGTACTTCGGCGACCTGGCCCCGGCCGCGGCCGCGGCGTACTGCCGGGCGCACAATGACGGGCTCGCCGCGGTCGTCGCCGCGCACCCGGGCCGCCTGCTGGGCGCGGCGCAGCTGCCCATGCAGGACATCGCCGCCGCCATCCGCGAACTCCAGCGGGCGGTCCGGAACCTGGGGCTGCGGGCCGCCTACATCGACACCGACCCCTGCCGTCCGCTCGACGACCCGGCCATGGACGATTTCTACGCCTGCGTCACCGAGCTGGACGTGCCGCTGTTCGTGCATCCGACCTCGATCGGCCCGGGCGGGCCGCCGGCCGATCCCCGGCTGCGCCGCTTCGACCTGGACCTGCTGGTCGGCTTCGCCTACCAGGAGACGCTCGCGATCGCGGCGCTTGTCGTAGGCGGGGTGCTGGACCGGCACCCGCGGCTGGACGTGTGCGTCAGCCACGGCGGCGGCGCGATCGAGGCACTGGCCGCCCGGTTCGGCAGCGCCGCCCGGAGCCGGCCCTGGGCGCCGGAACGGCTGCGGGCCGAGGGGTTCGGCAGCTACCTGCGCAGGCTCTGGTTTGACACCCACGTGCACAGCGAGCGCGTCCTGGCCGGCCTGATCGAGCTGGCAGGTCCCGGCCGGCTCGTCTACGGCACCAACTTCGCGGGCTGGGACGCGGAGGGGGCCAGCGGCCCGCCCCAGGCGCCGGGCCTGGACCTCACGGCCAACGCCCGCCGCCTGCTGCGCCTGGACAGCAGACCATATTGACCTGATCGCCAGGTCGGCAGATATTGTCACCTCACGGTACTGACATAGTCGCGCAAAGTGAGCTAGCGTCCGTTTCGGCAGGGGTTACCGGACGAATGTTCGGTGACCGACCGTGGTGCACCTCGCGGAGGAACCCCATGACGCAGGCGACGGCCGGCACCGCAGGGCAGGCCGTCTCCAGCGGGACGTAGTCCGGCCGCAGCGCGAGCATCTGCCCGGCCTTGACGACCGTCGGCCCGAGCCGTTCGGCCGTCTCCCGCAGCCGCTGCGGCAGCGGCAGGTCCGCCGCTGGCTGATGCGGGCACCACCGCCCCCGCCGGAGCGCGCTGGCAACGCGGCAGCGGGGTGACCCGCACGCGCCCAGGCCCAGCGCCTGAACGAGCCAGCCGAAGCCGCTCGCCGACAGGACGGTGAGGATCTCACCCGCCCGTGCCAGCTGCGCTATGGCCGTGCGCGGCCCGCCTGCCAGCGCGTGTGCCGTCCTCACAAGACCTCCCGGGGCTCCGGCCTGCCTGTCGCGTCCGCTGACATCGGCCTGGTGGCGCGCCGGGCCGTCATCTGCGTTCCCTCTGCCCCTCCCGGCGGGGATCACGCCTCCCCGGTCAGCCCGCGGTCGCCGCGGGCAGCGCCGCCAGGGCGCCCCGGGTCAGCGGTTTTGTCACCTCGCGGTACTGACGTAGTCGCGCAAGGTGCCTCGGCGCCCCGCTCGCGCCCGCCTGAGGCGAGTCGCGGGGGCACCGAAGCCGGCCCGCGCCGGTGCCTGCTCAAACCGCTGTATCTCGCTGCCCGGGATATTAATGGCTTGTCTATGGAAGCGGCTCCCCCGCGAATTTACTGTCAGGGCGACGCCTAAGTCACCGGCGACGTGAAGGGGTGCGCCATGAGACAGAAGATCCATGATCTTGCCAGCCATGGCCTGGCCAGCCACAGCTTACGGGCGAGGGTGACCCGCAGGCCCGTCATCGCAATCGCGGCAGCGCTGGGGTTGGTGACCGCGATGGCAGTGCCGGTGCTGACCAGGAACACGGCATCGGCGGCGGGCCAGCCCGCCTACCTGAACGCGGCACTGCCGATCGCGGCCCGGGTCAGCGACCTGCTGGGCCGCATGACGTTACCCGAGAAGATCGGCCAGATGGTGCAGATCGAGGTGACACAGGTCACCGACACCAGCAGCAGCTGCACCAGCCAGGGCGGCTTCAACATGCCGAACCCGGCCTGCGAACAGAAGATCTTCGTGGACAATCATGCCGGGTCGATCCTGGCTGGCGGGACCGACATCCCGGTCGACACGACCGGCAAGGGCGGCCCGGGGAACACCGGCCAGGACTGGGCCACCGAGTACAACACCATGCAGGCCTATGCGATCGCGCACTCGCGACTGCACATCCCGGTCATCTTCGGGGTGGACGCGGTGCACGGCTTCGGTCACCCCTACCAGGCGCCGCTCTTCCCGCAGTCGATCGGGATGGGCGCCACCTGGGACCCCTCAGCCGCGCGGGCCGGCGGGGTGGTGACCGCCGACGCCCTGCGGGCGACTGGCTGGAACTGGGACTTCGCGCCCGTCCAGGACCTGGCGCGGGACAACCGCTGGGGCCGCACCTATGAGACCTGGGCCGAAGAGCCCGTGCTCGCGGCGGCGATGGGTGCCGCGAACGTGACCGGCATGCAGAGCGTGGGCGGAGGCAACTCGCTCAAGGTCACCGCCACCGTGAAGCATTTCGCCGGGTACTCCGAATCGATCAACGGGCACGACCGGGCCGAAGCCCAGCTGCCGCTGCGGTACCTGCAGGACACGTTCCTGCCGTCCTACGCGGGCGGCATCAAGGCGGGGGCCGGGACGGTCATGGTCGACTCCGGATCGATCAACGGGGTGCCCGCGACCGCGTCGCGCTACCTGCTCACCACCCTGCTGCGGGACCGGCTCGGCTTCAAGGGCGTGGTGATCAGCGACTACGCGGATGTGCCCGCGCTGGCGAGCACCTATCACCTGGCAGCCGGCCTGCCGGGTGCCGCCGCGCTCGCGGTGAACGCCGGCGTTGACATGGCCATGCTGCCGTTCGGCGCCGACCAGTGGCAGGCGGCGATGCAGCAGGACGTGCGGGACGGCAGCATCACCGTCACCCGGATCAACCAGGCCGTCCAGCGGATCCTCACCCTCAAGTTCCAGCTCGGCCTCTTCGACCACCCGATGGTCGACGCGGCCGCCGCGGATGCCGCCGTCACCTCGGGCCGCGACGTGACCCTGCAGGCGGCGCGGGAATCGATGACCCTGCTCCGCAACCAGAACAATGCCCTGCCCCTGTCGCCGACCGCGCACGTCGTGGTCACCGGGCCGAGCGCGGACTCGATGACCAACCAGCTCGGCGGCTGGAGCGTGAGCTGGCAGGGCGTGTTCGGCGCGGGGCACGTCTGCTGCATGGGGCCGGCCGACCAGATCCCGCCCGGGACCACGGTGCTGGCGGGTCTCAAGGCCGAGGACCCGAACGTGGTCTCCACGCCCGACCAGGCGACGGCCGTCCACGACGCCGCCTCGGCGGATGCCGTGGTGGTGGCCGTCGGGGAGAAGGCGTACGCCGAAGGGCTCGGCGACAACCCCGCGCCGCAGCTGACACCCGACCAGAAATCGCTGATCAGCGCCCTTGAAGGGACCGGCAAGCCGGTGATCGTGGTGGTGATCGCCGGCAGGCCGCTGGGCCTCGGCCCGGCCGAGAACGCCGACGGGCTGCTGATGGCCTGGCAGGGCAGCACCGAAGCGGGTCAGGCTGCCGCCGATGTCATCTTCGGGAAGGTCAACCCGAGCGGGAAGCTGCCGGTGAGCTGGCCATCCGACGCGGCGGAGCCGGGCGGGGACTTCAACACGACAGCCCCCTCGCCACTCGGCGACCAGCCGAAGTTCTTCGACCTGCTGCCGTCCACCGGCTCCGGCCAGGGCAGCGGCTACAACCCGCTGTACCCGTTCGGGTTCGGTCTCTCCTACACCACGTTCCAGCTGAGCGGGCTGTCCGCGACCGGCAGCGTCAGCAGCAACGGCACGGTGACGGCGAACGTCACCGTGACCAACACGGGCGGCCGGGCCGGCACCGACATCGTGCCCGTGTACGTCCACCAGCCTGTCAGTGCCGTCCTTGTGCCGAATCAGCGCCTGGCCGGGTTCACCAGGGTGACCCTGGACCCCGGCCAGTCCAAGACCGTGCACATCTCGTTCCCCGTATCGGAACTGGCGGTGACCCCGGGTGACATCGAGGGCACCGGCGTCCCGCAGGTGGAGCTCGGCGGCTACCAGGTGCAGGCCGGCTCGATGAGCGCCGGCTTCACCATCCACCGCTGAGCCGCCCGCCCGCCCGTGCCGCCCGGCTGCGCGGCACGGGCGGGCGCGGGGTGCCTGCTGTCAGGCCGGGCCGAAAGCAGGCGCATCCAGGGCGGCACGGGTCAGCCGTCTTGTCACCTCATGGTACTGACATAGTTGCGCAAAGTGAGCTAACGTCCGTTCGGCGGGGTTACCGGGACGGCCGTTCGGTGACCGACCGTGGTGCACCCCGCGGAGGACCTCCATGATGCAGGTGACGGCCGGATGACGGGCACCGAAGCCGGCCCGCGCCGGTACCTGCTGCGCGGCCGCGAGTCCTGGCGGTCGCCCTGGGACGACTACCGCTGGCTGCGCAACCACGACCCCGTGCACCGCGGCGAGCATCCGCAGTTCGGTGAGTTCTTCGTGCTCTCGCGCTTCGCGGACGTGTTCGACGCGGCGCGGGACACCGCCACGTTCTCCTCGGCCCGGGGCCTGACGCTCGACCCCGACGACATGAGGCTGTTCGCGGGCCGGGCTGCGCCCATCGTGATGATGGACCCGCCCGACCACACCGCCATCCGCCGTCTCGTCAGCCCGCCCATGACCCGGCGGCAGGTCGCGCGGTTCGAGCCGAAGATCGCCGCGTTCGTCGACGCCCGCCTCGACGAGATCGCCGACCTCGGTGACGTGGAGCTCGACATCATCGGGTGGCTGTTCAAGCCGCTGCCGAGCTTCCTCGTCGCGCACTATCTCGGCGTGCCGCCGGCCGACCGGCGGCGGTTCGGCGCCTGGACGAACGCGATCGTCGCGGCGAACGCGTCCGGCGAGATCGCCAGCGCCGGGCAGGCCTTCGCGGAGCTGTTCGACTACGCGGGTCACCTCATCGAGCGCCGCCGCGGCCAGCAAGGTGAGGACCTGGTCTCCGGGCTGCTGGCCGCCCAGGCCCGGGACGTGGACGAGTTCTGGATCGTGGGCTTCGTGTTCACGATGGTGACCGGCGGCAACGACACGACCACCGGCCTGCTCGGCGGGGCTGCCGAGCTGCTCACCGAGCATCGCGACCAGCGGCAGCGCCTGCTCGGCAACCCGGCGATGATCCGCCGGTCCGTTGAGGAGTTCCTGCGCCTCACCACTCCCGTGCAGAACCTGGCGCGCACGGCAACCCGCGACGTGCAGGCCGGCGGCACCCTGATCCCCGCGGGCCGCAAGGTCATGCTGCTGTTCGGGTCCGCGAACCGGGACGAGCGCGAGTTCGGGCCTACGGCCGGGGAGCTGGACGTCGGCAGGCCGATCGGCAAGATCGTCGCGTTCGGCTACGGCGCCCACCACTGTCTCGGCGCGGCGGTCGCGCGGCTTGCCGCAGGCGTGGCCCTCGAGCGGCTGCTCGCGCGCTTTCCCCGGTTCGAGGCGGACGGCGCCCGCGGCCGGTACGCGCCGGGATTCGCCGTCCGCCGCTTCGAGACGCTGCCCTTCCGCGCCTCGCCCTGAGCCGCCTGCACCGCGGGCTGAATGCGCCGCCCGGGCTGGCCGCGCTGCCGGCTCAGGCGGAGGCGCGGATGACCAGCTCGCTGCTCAGCACGACGTGGACGGGGCGGCTGACCCGGCCGGCCATGTGGTCGTCCAGGATCTGCAGCGCCTCCAGGGCGGTCTGCTCGATCGGGTTGCGCATGGTGGTCAGCGCCGGCTCGACCATGGTGGCGGCGGCCGAGTCGTCGAAGCCGGCCACGGCCACGTCCCCGGGAATCCGCCGCCCGGCCTCGCGCAGCGCGCCGATCGCCCCGGCCGCCATCAGGTCGGAGGCGACGAAGAGCGCGCGCAGCTCTTCGCAGCGGGCGAGCAGCTGCCCGGCCCCGGCCCGCCCGCTGCGCAGGGACCAGTCACCGGCGGCGACGAGGTCCGGGCGGCGAGGAGCACAGCGCCGCCACCCTGATGAACGTGGGCATCGCCCTGCCGTCCGGCGCGGACTTCGGCAGCACGCTGATCCGTCTCAGCCGCTGCTGACGGTCACGCGCAGACGCAGGTCAACAGGTACGCCTGCCCGCCCCGGCCAGCCAGCCGCAGCTCAGTGCGGGCGGCCGGCCCCGGTGATGCCGCCGTCGACCGGGATGACGGCCCCGGTGACGTAGCGGCCGGCGCGCGAGGCCAGGTAGATGGCGGCGCCGGCGACGTCGTCGGGATGCCCGACCCGGCCGAGCGGGACGCCTGACTCGACCATGGCCCGGGCCGCGGGGTCGTCCAGCGCGAACGCCATCATCTTGCTCTCGAACGGCCCGGGCGCCAGGGCGTTCACCGTGACCGACTCGGCTGCCAGCCGGGCGGCGAGCTGGCGGGTGAGCATGTGCACGGCCGCCTTGCTCGCGCCGTAGGCGTAGTTCTCCATGACGGACGGCCGCAGCCCGTCGACCGACCCGATGTTGATCACCCGGGCAGGGTCGTCAGCGGTGGCCGCGGCGCGCAGCAGCGGCAGGCAGCGCACGGTGAGGTGGAACATCGCCTTCACGTTGATGTTCCAGATCTTGTCGAACGCGGCGAGCGGATACTCCTCGAGCGGGGCGCCCCAGGTGGCCCCCGCGTTGTTCACCAGGATGTGCAGGCGGTCCTCGCGCCCGGCGACCTCCGCCGCGAACCGCTCCGCGCCGGCCGGATCGGCGAGATCGGCCGGCAGCGAGACGCAGTCACCCCAGGCGGCGAGCTCAGCCGCCTTGGCGTCGCAGGCGTCCTTTTTCCGCCCGGTGATGTACACGCGGCAGCCCGCCTTCACCAGGCCCCCCGCGATCATCGCCCCGATGCCCCTGGACCCGCCCGTCACCACGGCCGTCTTGCCGGCCACGGAGAACAGGGACGCGCTCGCGTCCTCGGGTACCGGACTGCCGGTCAGATCGCTGCCCATGACGGTGCCTTTCTGGGAAGGTGTGTCTTGTGGACGAGTCAGGCGCCCGGGGGCCCCGGGTCGATGTTCTCCTGGAGGGTTTCGGGATCGGCACGAACGCCGGCCGGGCCGCCTTCTGCACGGTCATCCTCATCGAGGGCCGGGACGCCCGCGGCGAGCTTACGCGCATCGTCGTCGATCCAGCGCACGTGGGCAGGCGCACCTTCCTCGCCGGCGCGCTCGCCAGCCGGGGGCTGACCCCGGCGGACATCGACATGGTCGTGCTCACCCACGGCCACTGGGACCACATGCAGAACGTCGATGTCTTCGGCCAGGTGCCGGTGTGCATTCACCCGGTGGAGCGCCGGTACTGCTACCAGCCTCACCCGAACGACTGGGCGACCCCGGGCTGGACCGGCGCCATCCTCGACCGCATGGACGTCCGTGAGATCGAGGACGGGGACGAGCTCATCCCCGGGGTCGGCATCGTGAGCCTGCCGGGGCACACCGTCGGCAGCATCGGCATCACCGTGGCGAACGAGCAGGGGGTCTCCCTGATCTCCGGCGACGCGCTGCACAGTGCCCCCGTCGCGCTCAGCCGGCAGGCTCCGCTGGTGTTCGGTGACCCTGACGACGCCGCGGCGAGCATCGGCCGCGCCGTCGCCCTGGCGGACGTGATCTACCCGGGGCATGATCAGGCGTTCCGGCTGACCGGCGGTCGCGACTTCGAGTACGTGCGTCCTTTCAGCCTCGTCATCACCGGTGTCTCCGCGGACCGGCCCGGGCTGAGCTTCGACCCCAGCCGGCCGCAGCCGTGGGTCATGCCGCGCTGAGGAGTACCCATGAGCGACGACCAGCTGATCCACGACAACCGGGCAGGCTCACGCTTCGAGATCCGGGTCGGCGGCCAGCTCGCCGAGCTCGTGTACCGGCGAAACGGCAACCGGCTCGTGCTCATCCACACCGGGGTGCCGCCCGAGCTCGGGGGGCAGGGCCTCGGCGGCCGGCTGGTGACGGCCGCGGTCGGCCAGGCGGCCCGGGACGGCCTGACCGTCGTGCCGCTGTGCCCGTTCGCCCGCGGCTGGCTGGAGGGTCACCCGGACGTGGCGGGCCGCGCCGCCATCGACTGGGGTGATGGCCCCGGGTCCGGCTGACGGCCGGGGTACTCCAGGGCTGCGCTGACTCCGCTCCTGCTGACCGCGCAGGGACCGGGGGCGGGCGCCCAGCCCCGGCGCCCGCCCCCGGCTTCGCCGGCCGGGTTACCCGCCCGGTAGGAGACCGTGCCGAACGGCGGGATCGGCTGGTCTGCCCAGCCGTGGTACAGGATGATCTTCCCGCCGGCCCGGGCCACGAGTGCGCTCACGCCGGCCTCCCGCGACGATGCGGAGATTCACGCTCAGCCTCTGCAGCCGCTGCCGGAAAGTCAAGACAGCGCTCTAGTATCCGGAACATGCGGCACGTCCCTGCGGGGCGCAGCCGCCCGGCCGGGGATGGCGGGAAGGAAGGCGATGACCGCACCGCACAGCGGGATCGAGGTCCGCACGGCCGCCGGGCTGGTGCGCGGCCGGATGGAGGAGGGGCTCGCGGTGTTCCGCGGCATCCCCTTCGCCGAGGCCCCCGTCGGTGAGCTGCGGTTCGCCGCCCCGAGGCCGCCGCGGGCCTGGGACGGGGCACGGCCGGCGGAGTCGTTCGGGCCGCCGCCGCCCCAGTCGCAGATGTTCGGCCGGCCGCCCAGCACGGGCGGCGGCGATGACTGGCTGACGGTCAACGTGTGGTCGCCCCGGCCGGACGCGGGCGCGGGCCTGCCGGTGATGGTGTGGATCTACGGGGGGGCCTACCGGTTCGGGCACGCGGCTGATCCGGTGTACGACGGCGCGCGGCTGGCCGCCGGTGGCGGCGTCGTCCTCGTGACGTTCAACTACCGGGTCGGCGTCGAGGGCTTCGGCCAGATCGAGGGCGCGCCCGCCAACCGCGGGCTGCTCGACCAGGTCGCCGCGCTGGAGTGGGTGCGTGACAACATCACCGGCTTCGGCGGCGACCCCGGCAACGTCACCGTGTTCGGCGAGTCCGCTGGCGCGGGCTCGGTCGCCGCGCTGCTGGCGATGCCCCGGGCGGCCGGGCTGGTCCGCCGGGCCATCGCGCAGAGCGTCCCCGGCACCTATCTCTCGCCGGCGCTGGCCAGCGACATCATGACCGTGATCGCCGGGCGGGCGGGCTGCAAGCCGGCCGCCGCGGAACTGGCCGGCGTGCCGCCGGCCGCCCTGGTGGCGGCGTCGGACGCGGTCAGCGACGCGATGGCTGCCTACGCAGGCCGCTGGGGCGGGGTCGCCAGCACGCCGACCCCGTTCTCACCGGTGGTCGACGGCGAGGTCCTGCCGCAGACGCCCTGGCAGGCACTGGCGGGCGGGGCCGGCCGGGGGGTGGCCCTGATCGCCGGTCACAACCGGGACGAGTTCCGGCTCTTCGTCGCCATGGCCGGCAAGCTCGGCCAGGTCAGCGACGCCGAGGCCGCCCGGACCCTGGAGACCTTCGAGCCGCGCCCGGGCGGCTACCGGGACGCATTCCCCGGCGCGTCAGCGGAGCGGCTGTTCGAGCTGGTCCAGTCCGACTGGCTGTTCCGGATGCCGAGCGAGCGGCTGGCCGCCGCGCAGGCCGCTGGCGGCGGCTGGGCCTATCTCTATGAGCTGATCTGGCCCGCGCCCGGGATGGGCGGGGTGCTGGGCGCCTGCCACGCGCTGGACGTGCCGCTGGTGTTCGGCAACCTGGCGGCCGGCGAACTCGCGACGATGCTGATCGGCGCGGAGCCGCCCGCCGCCGCTGCCGTGGTTTCCGCGCACCTCCAGACGGCGTGGACGGCGTTCGCCCGCGACGGCGACCCCGGCTGGCCGCGCTACGGCAGCGCCAGCCGCCAGACCGCGATCTTCAGCACGGAGCTCAGCGTCGCCCCCTACCCGGAGGAGGCCGCCCGCCGGCTGTGGGAGTCACACCAGTTCCCCGCCCTGCCCTTGCTCGGGGCGGGCGCCTGACCCGGGTCAGGCGGCGGCCTCGGCCAGGTCGGCGTCCCGGCTGACCAGTGCCGCGTAGCGGCCGCCGAGGGCGAGCAGGCTGTCGTGGGTGCCGCGCTCGGCGATCTCCCCCCGGTCCAGGACGATGATCTCGTCGGCCCCGCGGACCGTTGACAGCCGGTGCGCGATCGTGATCGTGGTGCGGCCCGCGGACAGCGCGTCGATGGCGTCCTGCACGGCCTGCTCGGTCTGGGTGTCCAGGGCGCTGGTGGCCTCGTCGAGCACGAGGACCGGCGGGTCGCGCAGGACGGCCCGGGCGATGGCCAGGCGCTGCTTCTCCCCGCCGGAGAAGCGGTAGCCGCGTTCCCCCACGATGGTGTCGTACCCGTCGGGCAGGGACTCCAGGTGGTCGTGGATCTGCGCGATCGCCGCGGCGGCCCGGAGCTCCTCGCCGGTCGCATCGGGCTTGGCGAACCGCAGGTTGTCGGCCACGGACGCGTGGAAGAGGTAGGTCTCCTGGGAGACCACGCCGACCGCGGCCGCGAGCGCGTCGAACGACATGTCCCGCACGTCGATGCCGTCGATCGTGACGCTGCCGGCCGTGACGTCGTACAGGCGAGGGATGAGGTAGCTGAGGGTGGTCTTGCCCGAGCCGGTCTCGCCGACGATCGCCAGGCTGTGGCCGGGCGGCACGGTCACGTCGATGCCGCGCAGGGCCGGCCGGCCCGTGCCCGGGTAGCCGAAGCCGGCCTCCGCCAGCCGCACCTCCCCGCGGACCCGGCCGGCCGCCACCGGGTGCTCCGGCTCGGCCACGTCGATGGGCAGGTCCAGGTACTCGAAGATGCGGCCGAACAGCTCGAGCGAACTCTGCAGGTCCACCCCCACGCCGAGCAGCTGCACCGTCGGCCGGAAGAGGTTCTGCTGCAGGGTGGTGAACGCGACCAGGGTGCCGATCGAGATGGCCAGGTGGCTGCCGTGGCCGGTCAGGCCCGTCACCCAGTAGATCACCGCGGGCATGGCGGACATGACGATCTGGATCGTGGACTGGCGCCAGCGGCCCGCCATGCTCGAGCGGATCTCCAGGTCAGAGAGCTTGCCGGACTCGGCGGCGAAGGAGTCGGCGAGCGAGCGGGAGCGGCCCATCGTGTGGCCGAGCAGGATGCCGCTGACCGACAGCGACTCCTGCACGCTGGAGGAGATGGCGGCGAGCTGGCGCTGGCGGTCGCGGGTGATCCGGCGGCGTTCCGTCCCGACGCGGCGGCTCACCCAGACGAAGACGGGCAGCATGATCAGCGACGCGATGGTGAGCCGCCAGTCGAGGGCGATCA
>JBLMWU010000291.1:0-22085 GCA_050257395.1 Gemmatimonadota bacterium
GTGCCCGCGTGCTCCCGGGCCACCACCCGGCGCCAGCGGCCGTAGTGGAAGTACTGGGTGGCCAGGCGGCCCAGGCTGGGCCGGGGCCGGTAGGTCACCCGCAGCTTCGGCTGGAACCAGATGAGCCCGCCGCTGCGGCGGATCCGGTGGTTGAGCTCCCAGTCCTCGGCGATGAGGAAGCTCTCGTCGTACCCGCCCACCTGCTCCAGCGCGCTGCGCCGGTACACGCCCAGGTAGACGCTGTCAGCCGGGCCCGCCCGGCCGCCGGTGTGGAACCGGGCGCTGCCCACCCCGGCCGGGGACGTCATGGCCCACGCCACCGCTTCCTCGAACGGGGTGACCCCCTCGGCGGCCATGATCCCGCCGACGTTGTCCGCGCCGGTCTCCTGCAGGGTGCGGACCGCCAGCTCCAGGTAGCCGGGCGGAAGCAGCGCGTGGCCATCCACCCGGGCGACGATCGGGTACCGGGACGCCTTGATCGCCAGGTTGCTGCCGGCCGGGCGGTGGCCGGTGGGGTTGGGGACCACGGTGACCCGGGGATCGGCGGCTGCCAGCCGCTGCGCGATCCGGGCGGTCGCGTCCCGGGACGGGCCCACCGCGAGCACGACCTCGAGCCCGCCCGGGTAGTCCTGGGCCAGCACGTGCCGGACAGCGTCCTCCAGGTGCCGTTCCTCGTTCCGGATCGGCATGATCACCGACACTGGCGTCCGGGTCGTGATGGCGGGCCGGGATGGCAGGCCGGGCGTCTCGGGCGTGACAGTCATGACGCGAGTACGGTACCGCGCCGGCGGCGCTGCCGTGACCGCCGGCTGCGGCCGGTGCGGGGCGGCCCGCGGGCCGCCCCGCAGCCGCGGCCCCTACAGCGCCGGGTCTTCCAGCATCTCGGTGACCAGGGCGGCGATCGGCGAGCGTTCCGAGCGGGCCAGGGTCACGTGCGCGAACAGCGGGTGGCCCTTGAGCTTCTCGATCACGGCCACCACCCCGTCGTGCCGGCCGACCCGCAGGTTGTCGCGCTGGGCGATGTCGTGGGTGAGCACCACCCGCGAGCCCGTCCCGATCCGCGACAGCACGGTCAGCAGCACGCCCCGCTCCAGGGACTGCGCCTCGTCGACGATCACGAACGAGTCATGCAGCGACCGGCCGCGGATGTGGGTGAGCGGCAGCACCTCCAGCATGTCCCTGGCCAGCACCTCGTCGATCACGTCCTGGGAGGTGACCGCCGACAGGGTGTCGTACACGGCCTGCGCCCACGGGTTCATCTTGTCGACCTCGGAGCCCGGCAGGTAGCCGAGTTCCTGGCCGCCGACCGCGTACAGCGGGCGGAACACCACCACCTTGCGGTGCTGGCGGCGGTCCATGACCGCTTCCAGGCCGGCGCACAGCGCCAGCGCGGACTTGCCGGTGCCCGCCCGCCCGCCGAGCGACACGATGCCGATGTCCGGGTCGAGCAGCAGGTCCAGCGCGATCCGCTGCTCGGCGCTGCGGCCGTGCAGGCCGAACGCCTCCCGGTCGCCGCGGACCAGCCGCACCGACTTGTCGGGCATCACCCGGGCGAGGGCGCTGCAGCCGCCGATCGTCCCGGCGGCCACCACCAGGCCGGTGTGGCAGGGCAGGTCCCGGGCAGCCTCGCACTCCTCCAGCTTCCCCTTGTCGTACAGCTCCTCGATGTCCTGCGCGCCGACCTGGATCTCCCGCATGCCGGTCCAGCCGGAGTCCACGGGCAGCTCGGCCCGGTACTCCTGGGCGGTCAGGCCGATCGCAGCCGCCTTCACCCGCAGCGGGAGGTCCTTGCTGACCAGCACCACGTCGTCGCCTTCGGCCGCCAGGCTGGCCGCCACCGACAGGATGCGGGTGTCGTTGTCGCCGAGCCGGAAGCCCGGCGGCAGCACCTGCGGGTCGGAGTGGTTCAGCTCAACCCGCACGCTCCCGCCCGCGTCGCCGGCCGGGAGGTCGGCGTCCAGCCGCCCGTGCTCGATCCGCAGGTCGTCCAGGAGCCGCAGGGCCTGTCGGGCGAAATAGCCCAGTTCGGGGTGATGGCGCTTGGCCTCCAGTTCGGTGACGACGACGATCGGCAGGACCACCCGGTGCTCGGCGAATCTGCCGATGGCGGCCGGGTCAGCGAGCAGCACGCTCGTGTCCAGGACGTAGGTGCGCCGTGAGCCGCTGCTCCCGGCGCTGGTTCCGGTACGGGTGCTGCTTTGCCGCGCGGAGCGGCGGACAGAGGAACTGGCCACTCGATCTCCCCTGGGCGCCCTGGGGGTGGCGCCATGGTCGGTACAGACGTGATGACAAGACCGGGACCGGCCGCGGAGGGCCAGGTACCGGCCCTTCGCCTGTCCTGCCCACGTGCCAGGGCACGAAGCTCGAGGATCTCGAGGGCCTTCCCGGCGGGCGGCACCGAACCGCCCGTCCTGCTCAAGACGGTACCTGGCAACTCCAGCCGCCGGAAGTACCTGTGCGGTGCGTCACATTTGGGCGGCTTGCACCGCGCCCACCAGGGCGTTTAGAGTGCCCGGCGCTAGGGCGCCGAGGTAGGGAGCGGGTTCCCGCGCCCGGATGGCAAGGCGGAGGAGGAGCCGATAGCGGGCTATCGGCGACGACGACAACGCCGCCAGCCGGGATGCGGGGACACGCGAGCCCCGGCAGCCCTAGTGCCGGGTGCTCTGAGCAGGGTCAGGAACCGAAACGGCGGTGGCGGGCGGCGTACGAGCGCAGCGCCCGCAGGAAGTCCACCCGGCGGAACGCGGGCCAGTAGGCATCGCAGAAGTAGTACTCCGAGTGGGCGCTCTGCCAGAGCAGGAAACCGGACAGCCGCTGCTCCCCCGAGGTCCGGATGACCAGGTCGGGGTCGGGCTGGCCGGCCGTGTAGAGGTGCTCGGCGATGTGCTCCACGTCGAGGATCTCCGCGAGCTCCTCGATGCTGGTGCCCCTGGTGGCGTGGTCGAGCAGCAGCGAGCGGACCGCGTCCGCGATCTCCCGCCGCCCCCCGTAGCCGACCGCCACGTTGACCAGCAGGCCCGGGTTCCCGGCCGCGGCCTCGGCGGCGTCCTTGAGCACCTGCGCGGTCTCGGCGGGCAGCAGGTCGAGCGCCCCCACCGGCTTGATCCGCCAGTCCTGCTCCGCGAGCCGCCGGACGGTCTGCTCGATGATCCGCAGCAGCGGGTCGAGCTCACTGGCGGGCCGGGCCAGGTTGTCCGTGGACAGCAGCCAGAGGGTGACCACCTCCACACGAGCCTGGCGGCACCACTGCAGCAGCTCGAAGATCTTGTCGGCGCCCTTCTGGTAGCCGCCGGCCACGTCGGTCAGCCCGGCCCAGGTGGCCCAGCGCCGGTTGCCGTCGCACATGACGCCGACGTGCCTGGGGATCGCCTGCGGGGACAGCGACGCCTCCAGCCTGCGCTCATACAGCCGGTAGACGAGATCGCGAAGCCCCATCCCGCACCTTCCTCAGCCGCGCCTGCCGTAACGCCCCCGGACCGCCTCCACCCCGGAACGCTATCCGAGGATTACCCCTCGTCCGGCAGCAATCGCACGACCGCCCGCCCCCCCCGGGCCGCCGGGCGCCCCCCGCTCCCCCGCGGGGGGGGGGGGCGGGGGGCGCGCGGCGCGGCCGGTCAGGCGGTCAGGCGATGGAGTCCACGATGCTGGGGTCGAGCCCGGCGAAGGAGGTCAGGTACTCCTTCCGCTCGCGGGCGAGCCGGTCCACCATCGCCCCGTACTCGTCCATCCGGCCGAGCCGCTGGTACAGGCGGCGCGGCTGCAGGATCGCGGGATCGTCGACCCCGGGCACGGCCCGGGCGACCTGGTAGCCGAAGTCCGGGTCCTCGTCCCAGTCGATGGTGCCTTCCGCGATCGCCTGGACGATCGCCGAGGAGCACGGGATGGTGACCTTCCGGGAGTCCTCGCTGTCCTCGCCCCCGCCGACCCGGCCGGTGTTCAGGACGTAGACCTCGAGCGGGTGGCTGTCCAGCAGCTCGAGCATCCGGTTGCCCATGTCGGCCATGTCGCGGGGGAAGAACGGGTTGGTCCCCGGGACCCGCAGGAACTTGCCTTCCTCGTCCCGGCCGCCCGCCGAGGTGCCGGTGGTCTCGCCGAGCATGAAGTAGGCGGCCGCCTGCGCCCGGTCCAGCCGGGCGACGCCGGGGACGATGTTCTCGTTCCGGTTCAGGATCAGCAGGATCTCCGCCTTGGGGATCTCCTGGGCCGGCCAGGGGTCCACGTAGGCGAACGGCCAGGTGGTGCGCCCGTTCCTGGTGTAGGAGGTGTCGAAGAAGTCGACCTTCCCCCCGCCGTCCACGGACACGTTCTCCAGGTAGGCCCCGGGCTTGGTGGTCGCGTGGTAGATGGCGGGCTCGTACCGGGGGTCCAGCCCGAACGTCTTGGCGAAGCAGCCGTTCTCGGTGGGATGGACCGTGCCGTCCGGCATCAGCGCGATGAAGTCGTCCTGGGCGGGCTTGCTGCCGAGCTGGCTGGTGAAGGTGGTGGTGGTCTTGCCGGTGCCGGACAGGCCCACGATCAGCACGCCCCGCGGCCTGCCGTCCACCGGGATGACCTTGCACCCGGCGTGCATGGCGAGGCCGCCGCGGTGGTAGACGATGTCGTTCCACATCCGCAGCCCGCCCTTCTTCGACTCCCCGAAGTAGTCGGAGTTGAAGACGCGGGTCACGTTGCCGGCCAGATCCACGGCGATGAGCCGGTCGTCCGGGTAACCGGGGGCGGGCAGGTTGGGGGTGTAGATGACGGTCGTGTCCGGGTCCCAGGCCGCCGGGTCGTAGCCCTCTTCCGGCGGGTAGTACAGCTGCTGCTGCATCCCGGCCACGTTGGCGTTGGCGGCCTCGATCACCAGCCGGGCGCGGGTGCGGAATGCTGGGTCCGCCCCTATGTAGCCGTCCACCACGACCATATGGGTCCTGGCGATGTACTCATCCTGCGCCACGGCGACCCGGCGGAATTCCTCGCGGGTGATGGTCTGCCCGGTGGCATTCGTGGCGTCATCCACCAGAAACGTGGAGCGCGTGCTGCGCGAATCCACACGCGCCTTCACCGCGACATTGCCGAACTCCGTGATCTGGCTGCCGGGCATTTTCTCCGCCAGTTCACGCAGGTGCTGCGCCGTCGGATTCCAGGCCACCGCCGCCGCTTTCACGTCATATCCCACCGTGGCTCCTCCTCCCTGGGCGCCTGCCGCACGCCCGGCCCCCGGCCTGCCCGCCAGGACGCCGGGCAGGGCGGCGCCCTGCTCACGGGATTCGGGGAGTCTACCCACGCATGACGGAATTAAAGGCGCATCTTCCCCACGGGAGGTGTTAATACATCCGGGCGGTCAGGGACAGCGGCCGCTGCTGGCACGGGCGGCCCGCAGGGGATGGCGGCGGGGATTTCCGGCCCTCTGCACTTATCTGCACCGCTGGCCGGTGCCGGAAACACGGCGGTGACAGCCCGGCGGTTACCGGCGGGATATTCATCCGCCTTTGGTTTAGACCTTTGGTATATACCCAGCGGAAATTCCTGGTTATGCTTGCGGGCCCGCCGCCCGCACCTGCTCGACCCGGCGCAGCGCGTCCCGCAGCTCGCCCAGCCAGGCGTCCTCGTGCTCGCCGACCAGGCGCACGCACCAGGCCAGCGCGTCACTGCGGCTGCGGGCCACCCCGGCGTCCACGAGGGTGTCGAGTACCCGCCGCTCCGACTGGCGCAGCCGGGTCATGACCGGGACCGACAGTGTGGTGAACATCACCTTCCGGCCTTCGCAGACAACGCCCCAGGAGACCTTCCGGCCGAACGTGTGCTCGACCTCGCGGGCCATCTCGATCCGGGCGTCCCTGGTTTCCTCGCGGAACCGGCGGGCCCGGCCCAGCGCGGCCGCCGCGGCCGCGGTGTCCGCCTCGGCCGCCGTGCCAGCCGCAGGGGCGGATTCGGCGTCCTGATCGCCCGGCTCGGCCTGCTCAGCCTGCTGCCCGGCCTGCTCAGCCTGCTGCCCGGCCTGCTCAGCCTGCCCGGCCGGCCGGGCAGGCCCGGCCAGGTGGCCGATGATGGTGATCTCCTCGCGGTCGACCACGATCTCCGGTGCGCCCTCGAACCAGTCGTCCGGCAGCCGCCCGGTGAACCATCCACGCAGTTGCTCGGCTGCGCCTGGCGCCGCCGATTCTTTCGAAGTACTCATGTAATCATGATTACAAGCCAGGTCAGCGGCTGGCAAGTGCTGCCCGTATGCCCACCGCGAACGCTCCCGGGCCAGGCCCGCCGTTGCGGCAGGCTCGGGACCGCGTCAGGAACGGCTGTCCAGTGCGGGCGGGCAGCCCGGGCGGGCGGCCGGGGCGGACAGGCCGGGGCGGACAGGCCGGGGCGGACAGGGCGGAGCGGCAGCGGCAGGGCGCGGTCCGCCGGAATGTCCCGCGCCGCCCGGGGCCGCCCGCGCCCTCAGCCCAGCGGCACGCCGGCGACCTGCGCCGCGATCGCAGGCGACACCTGAACCGCGCCCGCGTACTCCGGGCCGAAGTCCGCCGGCACGAGCTCCACGTTCTGGCCGGGCTGCGGCGCCTGGAGCATCTGCCCGCGGCCCACGTAGATGGCCACGTGCGAGATGTAGCCGGGCGCGGTCGGGTCGGTGTGGTAGAAGAGCAGGTCACCCGGCTGCAGCTGGGCGATGGTGACCGCCGGGCCGGTGCGCGCCTGATCCGCGGCGACGCGCGGCATGGCGACGCCCGCCCGGGCGAACGACCACTGCACCAGCCCGGAGCAGTCGAACGAGGTCGGCCCGGCCGCACCCCACACGTACGGCATGCCCACCCGGCTGTAGGCGGACCGCAGCATCGCCAGATCCTCCGCTGGCGTGAGCGCGGCCCGGCCGTCGCCGCCGGTGACCGTGGTGGTGGCGCCCGCCGTGCTGTCGGCCGGGCGGCCCGGTACCGTCAGCACCTGCACCTGCGCGTCCGCGGGCAGCAGCTTGAGCAGGCGCTTTCTGAGCGCGGTCAGGTTGGCGTGCGGGGCGCTGACCACCATGGCGTTGCCGATGGGGAAGCCCAGCCTCTGCGCCACCGAGCGGTTGACGACCGCGTCCACACCCGCGATGCCCACGGTGCCGATGCCGCCTACCTGCAGCGGCAGCAGCATCGTCCGCCCGGCCACCCGCGCGGTGGCGCCGACCGGCAGCTTGTCCTGCTTGCCCATCAGGTAGGAGACCGCGAGCTGGCCGTTGGCCACGTTGTTCCACAGCGGCGCGGCGGTCGCGGTCGGGCGGGCCGCGAACGGGCGGAAGGTGGCCGGGGCGACGCCGAGCACCTGCACGTACTTGCCGTTGACCTGGATCTTCGCCGCGTCCACGACCTCAGTGGCGCGCACGCCGCGCAGCTTCTGGACCGCGGCCGTATCCGTGGACGGCAGCGAGTAGCGGGAGACGATGAGGACATCCGGCTGCACCCGGTGCGATCCGGCGGGCGCGGGGGCGGCGGCCAGCGTCGCCGTGTCCGGGGTGGCACCCGGCCGGAGCGGAATGGGCATCGGCCAGCCCGCGCCGGTGACGAGCAGGACCCCGGCAATTGGCGCGGCCAGCCTGGCCACCCGCGCCAGGGCCGTTCCGGCTGGCTTTCCCCCGAGCGCCCGGCGCGCTTCCGCCCACGGTGTCACGGTTGCCTGCATACCCGCCTGGGGGCGGGCTCTACCCGCCCGTGCTGGGGCGGCTGCCAGACCGTGACCAAACCGCCCGTAACGGATCACGCACATACCGTGAAAGTGTGCCGGAAAGACGCGGAAAAGGGTAGCCCAAAATTAACACTCCGCTGCGTAATCAATCCCCAGTGTGACCGCCAGCGGGCGGGCGGTCCCGCGTGGCCATGCCGTATCGCCAGCTCAGGCCGTGGTTCCCGGCCGCATGGCAAGCGGGTGAGCGGCGGTTCCCACGGGCAGAGCGGCCGGCGGGTTCCGCGGACGGGACAGCCAGCGGGTGCACGGCGGGATGACCCACGGGACCGCCCAGCGGCGTCAGCCGGGGAGGCCGGCCGGAGCGGCGCCCGGGTAGGCCAGTTCGGCGCGGAGCTGGCCGGGTTCGGTGACCGGGAGCCGGCAGGCGAAGTTGCGGCACACGTACGCGGCCGGCGCCCCGTCCACCAGGGTCCGGTGCGCGAGCAGCGGCACCGGCCCCGCTCCCACGGCACCGTCTCCCGCACCCTCACCAGCGCCCGCCGCCGCACCAGCGCCCGCCGCCTCATCACCGGTCCCGGCGGACGGCCCCGCGCCGCCGGTCCCGGCCGGCGCCGCGTCGCCGGCCGCGATGACCGCCCCGGGCGGCGCGGCCGCCAGCGCGGTCACGTGCAGCGCCCGGGTGCGCGGGTCGCCCAGCGGGCCGACCACCGCGATCTCGGCCGGGCCGGCCAGCATCGCCTCGGCCACCGCCAGGCCCGAGCCGGCCGCCCGCGGGTACCGGGCGGCGATCGGCCCGAGCGGGCCCAGCGCGGCCAGGGCCGCCTCCCGGTGCCGCGCGGAACCGGTCAGCGCCGCGTACCCGAGCAGGGCCCCGGCGGCCGCGAACGCGCCAGACGGGGTGGGGCCGTCGGCCGGGTCGGCCGGCCGGTAGAGCAGCCGCTCGCTGTCGTCGGCGGTGTCGTAGAAGCCGCCGCTGCCGTCGCCGAAGCGGTCCAGGGCGGCCGCCAGCAGTTCCCCCGCCACCGGCACCCACTGTCCCTCGCCGGTTGCCCCGGACAGGGCGAGCAGCCCGTCGGCCACGCACGCGTAGTCGTCCAGCACCCCGGCGCCCGGCCCGGCCACGCCGTTGCGCGAGGTCCGGGCGAGCCGCCCGTCCCGCAGGTGCTCGCGGGCCAGCAGCGTGGCCGCGTCCCGGGCGGCCCCGATGAACGCCGTCTCGCCCAGCAGCAGGCCGCACTCTGCCAGCGCGGCGATGGCGAGCCCGTTCCACGCCGCGACCACCTTGTCGTCGCGGCCGGGCCGGACCCGCTCCGCCCTGGCCGCGAGCAGCGCGGCCCGGATCCGCGCCAGCCGCTCGCCGTCCCCGCCGGCCGCATCCCCGTCAGGCGCCGCACCAGCGGCCGCATCCCCGCCGGCCGCGCCCCCGGCGGCGGAGCGCCACTGCAGCACCGACCGGCCGCCCTCGAAGGTGCCCTGCTCCGTCACCCCGAACACGCGGGCCGCGTACGCGCCGTCCTCCGCGCCGAGCACCGCGGTCAGCTCGGCCGGGGTCCACACATAGAACCGCCCCTCCTCGCCTTCGCTGTCCGCGTCCAGCGCCGAGGCGAACCCGCCCTCCGGGGTGCGCAGTTCCCGGATCATCCAGGCGCAGGTCTCGCTGGCGACCCGGCGGGCCAGCGGATCGCCGGTGCGCCGCCACAGGTGCAGGTAGACCCGCGCCAGCAGCGCGTTGTCATAGAGCATCTTCTCGAAATGCGGCACCACCCAGGCCGCGTCCACCGAGTACCGGGCGAAGCCGCCGCCCAGCTGGTCGTACATGCCGCCGGTGGCCATCGCCGCCGCGGTGCGGGCGGCCATCTCCAGCGCCCGCTGGCCGCTGGCGCCCGCCCCGTCCGGCGCGGCCCGCTCGGAGTGGCGGAGCAGGAACTCCAGCACCATCGAGGGCGGGAACTTCGGCGCCCGGCCGAACCCCCCGCGCTCGCCGTCGAAGGCCCGCGCCAGCGCGGTCACCGCCTGCTCGCACACGGCCGCCAGGTCGCCCGCGGGCTCCGCCCGCAGCGGCCCGGTCTGCTCGGCCAGGGCCGCGGCGATCTGCCCGGCCTGCCCGGTGACGCTGTCGCGGTCCTGGCGCCACGCGTTGGCCACGCCCAGCACCAGCCGCTGGAACTGCTCACGCGGGAAGTAGGTGCCGCAGTAGAACGGCTCCCCGTCCGGGGTCATGAACACGGTCATCGGCCAGCCGCCCTGACCGGTCATGGCCTGGGTGGCGGTCATGTAGACCGCGTCCACGTCAGGCCGTTCCTCCCGGTCCACCTTGATCGACACCAGGTGCTCGTTCATGAGCGCGGCGGTCCGCTCGTCCTCGAACGACTCGTGCGCCATCACATGACACCAATGGCAGCTTGAGTACCCGACCGAGAGCATCACCGGCACGTCCCGCGCCCGCGCCGCCTCGAACGCCTCGTCGCACCACGGCCACCAGTCGACCGGGTTGCCCGCGTGCTGGAGCAGATAGGGACTGGTCGCGCTCTTCAGCCTGTCCGCCATGACTTCATCATTGCCTGCCCGCCTGCCCGCCGGGCGGCGGGGCGGCCGTGCGCGGCCGCGGCACGGGCCCTGGGTCACCGCCTGCGAGGCTGCACCCGCCTCTCGCCGAGTTGCAGCCCGGCCCCTTAATGAATACGATTCTCAGTATCGTTCTCAATCGGGGTCACGGCACTGGGCGGGGTCAGCACATGCAGCGGGTCAGGCGGGCGGTCATCGGCGCCGCCCTGCTCGGGGCGGCGGCGCTGCTGGCGGCCGCCTGCGCGGCGCCGGTCCCGGTCACCGGGACCGCCACCCGCTCCCGGGTCATCTACGTGGTGGCGTCGGAGAACTTCTGGGGCAGCATCGCCCGCCAGCTCGGCGGCTCGCACGTGAGCGTGTACAGCATCGTCAGCGACCCGAACGCGGATCCGCACTCGTTCGAGAGCTCCGCGACCAGCGCCCGCGCCGTGGCCGAGGCCGGGTACGTCATCGAGAACGGGGCCGGCTACGACGACTGGATCAGCCAGCTGATGGCGGCCAGCCCCAACCCGCACCGCCGGGTGCTGTCCATCGCCGCACTGCTGGGCAAGCACCCGGGCGACAACCCGCACTTCTGGTACGACCCGGCGTACGTCACCGCCGCCGAGAACCGCATCGAGGCCGACCTCAAGGCGCTCGACCCGGCGGACTCCGCCTACTTCACCGCCCGGCGCCGGGCCACCGACGCGGCGTTCGCGGGCCTGCGCGCCCAGCTCGCCCGCATCCGGCGGGACTATGCGGGCCAGCCGGTCGCCTCGACCGAGAGCATCGTCGTGTACCTGGCGCGCTACCTGCGGCTGCGGCTGATCAGCCCGCCCGCGTTCATGACCGCCGTGTCCGAGGGCAACGAGCCGCCCGCCGCCGCGGTCGCGGCGTTCGAGTACCAGCTGGCGACGCGGCAGCCGCGGGTGCTGCTCTACAACGAGCAGACCGCCACCGCCCTCACCACCAGCATGCGCGAGCTCGCCAGCCGCGACCACATCCCGGTCGCCGGCGTCACCGAGACCATTCAGCCGCCCCAGCTCAGCTACCAGCAGTGGCTCTCCCGCGAGCTGACGGTGCTGCAGCGGGCGCTGGCCCAGCCACGGAACGGAGGGCGACCATGACAGGAGTCCCGGGGGCGGCGGCCACCCCGCGCGGGGCCAGTGCCCTGCGGCCCCGCCCCGACCTCGCGGACGGCACCCGGCAGCCCGTGGTGGAAGCCCTGGACCTCGCCTCGGGGTACGGCGGCCGGGTCGTCTGGTCGGGCGCGGACTTCACGGTGGCGCCCGGCGAGTTCCTGACCGTGCTCGGGCCCAACGGGGCCGGCAAGTCCACCCTGCTGCGGATGCTGCTCGGGCTGCTCCCGCCCGCCAGCGGGACGCTGCGGGTGTTCGGCGAGCCGCCGCGGCGGGGCAACCCCGGCATCGGGTACGTGCCGCAGCGCCGGGTCATGGACCCGGACCTCGCCATCGGCGCGGCGGAACTGGTGTCGCTCGGCGACGACGGCCACCGGTGGGGGATGCGGCTGTCGCGCCGCCGCGGCCGCGAGCGCCACGCGGCGGTGGCGGCCGCGCTGGCCGCCGTCGGCGCCGAAGGCTACGGCCGGCAGCCGGCCGGGCGGCTGTCCGGCGGTGAGCAGCAGCGGCTGCAGCTCGCCCAGGCCCTGGTCTCCCGGCCCCGGCTGCTACTCCTGGACGAGCCGCTGGCCAGCCTGGACCTGCGCAGCCAGCAGGCGGTCAGCGAGCTGGTCGCGAACCTGCGCCGCCAGCATGGCTTCGCGGTGATCCTGGTGACCCACGACATCAACCCGGTGCTGCCGTTCACCGACCGGGTCATGTACGTCGCCGCCGGCGGCATCTGCATCGGCACCCCGGCCGAGGTCATCACGAGCGAGAACCTGTCCCAGCTCTACCAGGCGGAGGTCGAGGTGCTGACCGATTCCCGCGGCCGGGTCTTCGTGGCCGGGCTGGACGACGAGATCGCCCACCCGCACTCGCCCCGGGGGGCACGGGCATGAGCGGCGCGGCGTCCGGCCAGGGCCCTGCCTTCTTCACCGGGCCGGGCTGGAACCTGATCGCGGACATCCAGAACCTGCTCAGCTTCGAGTTCATGCGCAACGCCTACCTGGCCGGCACCGCCTCGGCCGTGGTGGCGGGGCTGGTCGGCTACTTCGTGGTGCTGCGCGGCTCGAGCTTCGCGGCCCACGCCATCTCGCACATCGGGTTCGCCGGCGCCGCGGGCGCGCTGCTGCTGGGCATCAACCCGATCCTCGGGGTGGGCGCCCTCGGCCTGGCCGCCAGCGCCGGCATGGGGGCGCTCGGCAAGCGGCTGCGCGGCCGCGACGCGGTGATCGGCCTGATCATGGCCTTCTCGCTGGGCCTGGGCGTGCTGTTCATCACCCTCTATCAGGGCAACGCCAGCAACGCGCTGGCCTACCTGTTCGGCCAGATCTTCGGCATCAGCGCCAGCGCGGCGTGGCTGACGGTAGCCACCAGCGTGGTGGTGCTGGCCATACTGGCGGTCATGTACCGGCCGCTGCTGTTCGCCTCGCTGGACGAGGAGGTCGCGCAGGCGCGCGGGGTGCCGACCGGCCCGCTGGGGATCGCCTTCATGCTGCTCATGGCCCTGGCGGTGACCGAGGCGGTGCAGGTGTCCGGGGTGCTGCTGATCTTCGCGCTGCTGATAGCGCCGGGGGCGATCGCCGAGCGGGTGACCCGCCGCCCGGCCACCGCGCTGGCCCTGTCCGGCGGCCTGGCGGTGCTCATCACCTGGGTCTCGCTGGCTCTCGCCTACTACACCCCGTACCCGGTCAGCTTCTACGTCCCGGCCCTGGCGTTCGTCCTGTACCTGGGCATGCGGCTGCTGACCGCGCGGGCCGGGCGGCCAGCCGCCGGCGGGCGGCCGCCCGGCGGCGTGCCCGCGCCAGCGCCCCCGGCAGCGGCGGTGCGGTCATGACCGCGGCCGGGCCGGAGCAGCGCTCCCAGGAACGGGGCACCCGGGTCCGCGGCACCCGGCAGGCCGAGGCGCTGGCGGCGGTGCTGGCCACCCTGCCCGGCTTCTGGAGCGCGCAGCAGATCCACGGCGAGCTGCGCCGCCGCGGCGAGCGGATCGGGCTGGCCACCGTGTACCGGCACCTGCAGGTGCTCAGCGAGAACGGCACCATCGACACCATCCGCGACGCGGGCGGCGAGGCGCTGTACCGGCGCTGCCGCAGCGAGTCCCACCACCATCACCTGATCTGCCGGTCCTGCGGGACCAGCGTGGAGGTGGAGGGCCGCGCGGTCGAGAAGTGGGCGGAGCAGGTCGCGGCCGAGGCGGGCTTCACCGCGGTGGACCACACGGTCGAGCTGTTCGGCCTGTGCCCGGCCTGCGGGCCCGCGGCTGCCGGGCCCCGCTAGCTAGTCGCCGGTGACGCCGTCGATCTGCTCGCGCAGGACGTCGGCGTGGCCGTTGTGCCGCGCGTACTCCTCGATCATGTGCGTGTAGACCCAGCGCAGGTCGATCTCGGCGCCGCGGCGGTGCCGGAAGACCTGGTCCAGCGGCTTGCCTGCCGCCGCCGCCCGGGCCGCCGCGCACTCCTCGCCGAAGGCGGCGAAGTCCGCCTCGGCGCCGCCGGGCCCGGCCAGGTCGAAGTCCCCGTCCGGCATCTCGTCGCTGCAGAACCGGAGCCCGATCTCCTCCTGCCCGCCCACCATCCGCCGGAACCAGCCGCGCTCCACCTCGGCCATGTGCCGGACCAGGCCCAGCAGCGACATGCTGGACGGGCTCACCGCCCGCTGGCAAAGCTGCTCCCCGGTCAGCCCCTGGCACTTCCAGAGCAGGGTCTGCCGGTGGTACTCCAGCCAGGCGTCCAGGGATTCCCGCTCGCCGTTCACAAAGGGCGGTTCGGTGCGCGCGACTTCAGGTGCGGTCCAGGTCATCCCGCCATCCTCGGGTGCGGCTCCGCCGCCGTGCAACCGCGTTTGCGGCCGGCTCAGCTCAGCACGCGCACCGGGGCGCCGTCCAGCCAGCCCGCGATGTCCGCGACCGCGTCGCCGTAGAAGACCGCGTATCCCTCTTCGCTCACATAGCCGAGGTGCGGCGTGAGCACCGTCCTGGGCGCCGATCGCAGCGGATGCCCGGCGGGCAGCGGCTCGGCCGCGTACACGTCGAGGGCGGCGCCCGCGATGACGCCCCCGCGCAGCGCCGCGAGGAGCGCGGCCTCGTCCACGATCGGCCCGCGGGAGGTGTTGACCAGGTACCCGTCCGGGCCGAGCAGGGCCAGCTCGGCCGCTCCCACCAGGCCGGCCGTGCGCTCCGACAGCCGCACGTGAATGGACACCACGCCCGCCCGGGCGAACAGGTCCGGCTTGCTGACCAGCTCCGCCCCGCAGGCATCGGCCCGCTCCGCGGTCAGGTGCTGGCTCCAGGCGATCACCTCCATGCCGAAGGCACGGGCGTAGCCGGCCACCCGCCCACCGATGCGGCCCAGCCCGAGCAGGCCGATGGTGCGGCCGGCCAGCTCGCGGCCCACGGTGTGCTGCCAGCCGCCCGCCCGGACCCGGGCGTCCTCCGCCGGGACGCTGCGGACCAGCGCCAGCAGCAGCGCCCAGGTGAGCTCCGCCGTGTTCACCGCCGACCCGCCGGTGCCGCAGACCAGCACGCCCTGGTCGCGGGCGGCGGCCAGGTCGATGGCCGCGTTCGCCATCCCGGTGGTGACCAGCAGCTTCAGCGCGGGCAGCTGGCGCAGCAGGCCGGCCGGGAACGGGGTGCGCTCGCGCATGGCCACGATCACCTCGAACGGCGCCAGCCGGGCCGCGAGCTCCGCGGGGCCGTCCAGATGATCGGTGAACACGGTGACCTCCGCGCGGCCCGCCAGCGGGGACCAGTCCGCGCTGGTGAGGGCGGCCTGCTGGTAGTCGTCGAGCACGGCCACGCGGGGCAGCGGCATGGGGTCTCCTCGGGCAGCGGGGGCGGGATCAGCCCATCATGCCCGCTGCGGGGGCACCGGCCGGGCCGGTGACCGGCGGCCAGGATAGGTTGCAGCACGGGAGCAACTCCGTGCGGAGGTGACGATCGTGGCGGTTGACGTCGGCCGGATCGGGCTGTGGATATCGGGCCGGGTCCTCCCGACGGACTCCGCCGCCCTCGGTGAGGCGGCCGCGGCCCTGGAGGAGCTCGGCTACCAGGCGATCTGGCTGGGCATGTCGCCCGAGGGCACGCTGGAGCAGCCGGAGGCGATGCTGGCGGGCTCGGCCCGGATCGCGATCGCGACCGGCATCGTCAGCGTGTGGGGTCACCCGCCGGAGGTGGTGGCGCCCGCCTATCACCGGGTCGCCGGCGCTCACCCGGGCCGCTTCCTGCTCGGCCTGGGGGCCAGCCACTCGGTGCTGGTGGAGCCCACCGGCCAGAGCTACGCGCATCCCTACGGCAAGCTGGTGGAGTTCCTGGACGGGCTGGACGCCGCCGTCCCGCCGGTGCCGCCCGGCGGGCGGGTGCTCGCCGCGCTGGGGCCGCGGGTGCTCAAGCTGTCGGCCGCCAGGACCGCCGGGGCGCATCCCTACCTGGTGACCCCGGAGCACACCCGCCGGGCGCGGGAGATCCTGGGCGACGGGCCGCTGCTGGCCCCGGAGCAGAAGGTGGTGCTGTCCACCGATCCAGCCCGGGCCAGGGAGATCGCCCGCGGCACCCTGGAGATGTACCTGCAGCTGCCGAACTACACCTCGAACCTGCAGCGGCTCGGCTTCACCGGCGAGGACATCAGCGGCGGCGGCAGCGACCGGCTGGTGGACGCCCTGGTCGCCTGGGGTGACGAGGAGACGATCGCCCGCCGGGTCGCCGAGCACCACGCCGCGGGCGCCGACCACGTCTGCGTCCAGGTGCTGACCGGTGAATGGGCGCGGCCCTGGGAGGAGTGGCGGGCGCTGGCGCCCGCCCTCACCTGACTGTGAGAATCCTGCTCACAGCCCGGTGATTCCTGCTGGGCTGAGGGCTGGGGGCCGGCCCGGCGGCCGGGCCGGCCCGCCCCGTCACTGGTGGCCGAGCACGACGTGCGGCTGGTAGGGCTCTTCCAGGCGCTTGATCTCGGCGTCGGTCAGCGCGAGCTTCTCGGCGGCGAGGGCGTCCTCGATGTGGCCGGTCTTGGTGGCGCCGACGATCGGCGCGGTGACGCCGGGCCGGTGCAGCAGCCAGGCGAGCGCCACCTGCGCGGTCGGGACGCCCCGCTCGGCGGCGACCTCCGCGGCCCGGTCGGCCACGTCGTAGTCGTCTGGCCGGGTGTAGAGGCTGTCGCCGAAGGAGTCGGTCTGGGACCGGATCGTGCGCCGCTCACCCTCGCGGGTCCGGGTGCCCGCCAGCAGGCCGCGGGCGAGCGGGCTCCACGGGATCACCGCCACGCCCTGGTCGATGCACTGCGGGATCATCTCCCGCTCCTCCTCGCGGTAGATGAGGTTGTAGTGGTTCTGCATGGACACGAAGCGGGTCCAGCCGTGCCGCTCCGCCGTGTGCTGCGCCTTGGCGAACTGCCACGCGAACATGCTGCTGGCCCCGATGTAGCGGGCCTTGCCGGCCCGGACCACGTCGTGCAGCGCCTCCATGGTCTCCTCGATGGGCGTGCGCGGGTCCCACCGGTGGATCTGGTACAGGTCCACGTAGTCCATGCCCAGGCGCTGCAGCGAGGCGTCGATGCCGGACAGGATGTGCTTGCGGGACAGGCCGCCGCCGTTCTGGCCGACTGCGGCGGGGAAGAAGACCTTGGTCGCGACGACCACCTCGTCGCGGCTGAAGAACTTGCCCAGCAGCCGGCCGGTGGCGACCTCGCTCGCACCGCCGGAGTACGCGTCAGCTGTGTCGAAGAAGATCACGCCCTGCTCGGCCGCGGTCCGCACGATCGGCTCGGCGGCATCCTCGTCCAGCACCCAGGGCCGGTCGCTGTTGTTGCCGAAGCTCATCATGCCGAGGCAGATCCGGGAGACGCGCAGGCCGGTGCTGCCGAAGTTGACGTACTGCATCCGTACCTCTCGGTCGCTGTTGCCGGGGTTGACGTGTAATCAAGATTACGCCCGGGCCGGGCGGGCCAGCGGGCGACGGCAACCCATCAGCCGAAGCGACAATTCCCGCTAACGGAAATCGTGAAGAGAGATAATGCTGCGGTGGAACTCCGGCACCTGCAGTACTTCATCGCCGTGGCCGAGGAGCTCTCCTTCACCCGGGCCTCACGCCGCCTGCACGTGGTGCAGTCCGGGGTGTCCAGCGCGATCCAGAGCCTCGAGCGCGAGCTCGGGGTGCCGCTGTTCGACCGTGACCGCCACCGGGTGGCCCTGACCGACGCGGGCGACGCGCTGCTGCCGGAGGCCCGCGCGACCCTGGCCGCCGCCCAGGCCGCGCTGGACGCCGTGGGCGAGGCCCGGGGCGGGCTGCGCGGCACCCTCACCGTGGGCACCATGCTGTCCACCGGCCGGGTGGACCTGCCCGCGCTGCTCGGCGAGTTCCACGGGGCGCATCCCGGGGTGGTGGTGCGGCTGCGGCTCGCCGCGGGCGGCTCGGCCGAGCTGGCCCGCGACGTGATCGGCGGCGGCCTCGACCTGGCCCTGCTGGCGCTGACCGGCCGGCCGCCCGCCGGGCTGGCGCTGCAGCCGCTCAGCGAGGAACCGCTGCTGCTGGTCTGCGGGCCGGACCACCCGCTGGCCGGCAGCCCGGCCGTCACCCTGGACCGGCTGGCCGCCGAGCCGTTCATCGACTTCCCGTCCGGCTGGGGCAACCGGGCCGTGGTGGACCGCGCGTTCGCCGCCGCCGGGCTGGAACGCCAGGTCCTGTTCGAGGTCGCGGACTACGCCGCCGCGGTCGGGCTGGTCCGCCACCACCTGGGCGTCGCCTTCCTGCCGTCCTCCACCACCGCCGACCTGACCGGCCTGGCCAGGCTGAAGCTGTCCCCGCGCCCGCTGCGCTGGCGGCTGTCGGTGGCCACCCCGTCCGTGCGCCGCCCGTCGGCCGCGGCCCGCGCCTTCCTGGCGGCCCTGTGCGCCCAGCCGGACGCCGGCCGGGCCGCCCGCTGACCGCCAGCGGGTCATCGCCCGCGGAGATGGCGGTGATGGCCGGCCGCTATCACCGGCCCGGCATGGGTTCGGGCCGGGGAGCGGTTACCGGGAACGAGACCACGGACCGCATCACCGGGAAGGGAAACCTCCATGCGAACGAGGACCATCGGGCCGGTCACGGTCAGCGCCATCGGGCTCGGCGGCATGCCGATGTCCATCGAGGGCCGCCCGGACGAAGGCCGTTCCATCCGCACCATCCACGCCGCGCTGGACGCGGGCGTGACGCTCATCGACACCGCCGACGCCTATCACCTGCACGCCGGGGAGACCGGCCACAACGAGCGGCTCATCGCCAGGGCGCTCGCCACCTACCCCGGCGACGCCTCCGGTGTGCTGGTCGCCACCAAGGGCGGCCACCTGCGGCCCGGCGACGGCTCGTGGACCGTGGACGGCTCGCCCCGGCACCTGCGGGGGGCGGCCGAGGCCTCGCTGAAGGCGCTCGGGGTGGACGCCATCGGGCTGTACCAGTTCCACCGGCCGGACCCGGACGTGCCCTACGAGGAGTCCGTCGGCGCGCTGAGGGAACTGCTGGACGCCGGCAAGATCCGGCTGGCCGGCATCTCCAACGCCACGGTGGAGCAGATCGACATCGCCCGGCGGGTGCTCGGCGAGGGCAACCTGGCCAGCGTGCAGAACCAGTTCTCGCCCGCGTTCCGCGGCAGCGAGGGCGAGCTGCGGCACGCCGCCGCGCACGGGATCGCCTTCCTGCCGTGGAGCCCGCTGGGCGGGATCGGCCGGGCCGGCCAGCTCGGCGGCCGGCACCCCGCCATCGCCCGGATCGCCGCCGCCCGCGGGGTGTCCCCGCAGCAGGTCACCCTGGCCTGGATGCTCGCGCTGGCGCCCACCGTGATCCCCATCCCCGGCGCCAGCCGCCCCGAGTCGGTCACCGACTCCGCGCAGGCCGCCGGGCTGGAGCTGACCGCGGCGGAGGTCGCCGCCATCAGCGCCGGCTAAAGAGCACCCGGCCTGTCAGGCCACGAACGGGGCGCCCGAAGCGGCTTCCATCGGGCGCCCCGCGGCGTGCCAGCCCTGCATGCCGTCGGACACGTTGCGGGCGTCCCAGCCCGCGCCCGCCAGCGCCTGGGCGGCGTGCGCGGAGCGGCCGCCGGACCGGCAGATCACGTACAGCTCGCGGTCCTGGCTGATCTCCGGGTACCGCTGGTTCAGCTCGCCCAGGGGAATGTGCACCGCTCCCGGGATGTGACCCGCCGCCCATTCGTCGTGCTCCCGCACGTCGAGCAGGTACGCCTCGTCCGGCACCTGCGCCGCTGGCACCTGCGGCGCCATCCGCTGGGTCATGGCGGTTTCCTTTCCCTCGCCCCCCCAGTGACATGGTTACCGTCCAGTATCGCCGGCGGCCCGCTTGAATGGGCGGTGTGCGCATACGTCCCGCTCTGCCCGGAGAACTCCCCGCCATCGGCGACCTGCGGCTCGCCGCCTACCGGGCGGACGGCTTCCTGACCGCGGAGTCCACCTACGCGCCCACCTTGCGCGAGCTGGGGGCGGACGGCGGCGGTGAGGTGCTGGCGGCCGTGGACGGCGGGACCCTGCTGGGCACGGTCATGCTGCAGCCGTGGCCGTACGCGGACGAGCTGGTGCGGGCGCCGCACGAAGCGGAGATCAGGGCGCTGGCGGTCGCGCCGCAGGCACGCGGCCGGGGGGTCGGCGCGGCCCTGGTGACCGCGGTGACCGAGCGGGCGCTGACGCTGGGCGTCCGCAGGCTGCTGCTGCTGACCAGGCCGGACATGCTGGCTGCGCAGCGGCTGTACGCCAGGGCCGGGTTCCGCCGGCTGCCGGACCGGGACTGGTCACCCCGCCCGGACCTGCTGCTGCTCGCCTACGGCAAGGAGCTCACGGCCGCCGGGGCGTGACCGGGCCGGGTCAGCCCGCGGCGGGCCCGCCGTCGCCGCCGGCGGGGGCGGTGGGCTGGCCCGCCTTGGCGGCCGCGCCGGGCCGGGCGGGCGGGGGCGGGGCGACTTTGTGCAGCTGCTTGTTCATGGACCGGAACAGGAAGAAGAGCGCCACGCTCATGCCGGCCACCACCAGGAAGCCGAGCACCCCCGGCACCACGGAGCTGCTGGAGACCGCGTGGGCGGCCGCCAGGATCGTCACAAGCTCACCTTCTCCCGGATACCGGCGAACAGGTCGTCTTCCGGTATCCCAGTATTCACCAGCGACCTGGCCAGCTGGTAATCCTCGGTCGGCCAGGCGGCCTCCTGCACGTCCAGCGGGACGGCGAACCAGGATCCCTCCGGGTCGATCTGGGTGGCGTGGGCGAGCAGGGCCTGGTCCCGGACCGGGAAGTACTCCGCGCACGGCACCCGGGTGGTGATGGTCAGCTCGGCCCGGTTCGCAGCCCGCTCGTCCCAGCGGGCCAGCCAGTCCCCGTACGGCGACGCCAGGCCCCGGCGCTCCATCTCCTGGTGCAGCGCGGTGATCCGGTCCTTGTGGAAGGTGGCGAAGTAGTAGAGCTTGAGCGGCTGCCACGGCTCGCCGGCCGCCGGGTACCGGTCCGGGTCGGCCGCGGCGTCGAAGGCCTCGACCGTGACCTCGTGCGTCTTGACGTGGTCGGGGTGGGGGTAGCCGCCGTTCTCGTCGTAGGTGAGGATGACGTGCGGCCGGAACTCCCGCACCGCGCGGACCAGCGGAGCGGCCGCGTCCTCGAGCTTCTGCAGCGCGAAGCAGCCCTCGGGCAGCGGCGGCAGCGGGTCCCCCTCGGGCAGCCCGGAGTCGGTGAAGCCGAGGAACTCCTGGCGGACCCCCAGGATCTCCCGCGCGCGGTCCATCTCCTCGCGCCGGATGCGGGGCAGGTTCGCCCGGACCTCCGGCCGCTCCATCGCCTTGTTGAGGATGTCGCCGCGCTCACCACCGGTCATGGTGCAGACCATGACGTCCGCTCCGGTGCGGACGTACCGCGCCATGGTCGCGGCACCCTTGCTCGACTCGTCGTCCGGATGAGCATGGACCGCCATCAGCCGGAGCGGCGCGGCGCCGCCGGCGGGCTCGTTGGTCACGGCAGGCAAGCTGGTCCCCTTGGCATGCTTAAACAGCGGATAGGCTGGATATATCTGGTTTGCCGGCAGGCCCTGGGGAATGCCGACAGGTCATTGTGCCGGAACACGCCTGCCCGGGAGGTCATTCCCGGGCCGGGCGCGCCGGGCCTGGGCCTTGACTGACGCGACGCAGGCGCAGAGCCTTGTTAGCCTCGAATGGTTACCCCCAGGAGCCGCGACCGACTCCGGCAGGCACGCAGTGCCCGCACCCCATGCAAGGAGTACCCGTGACCGAGACACGCAACGAGAGTCTTACCTGGCTCACCCAGGAAGCGTACGACCGGCTCAAGTCGGAGCTGGATCATCTCGCAGGTCCGGGGCGTGTTGAGATCGCGAAGAGGATCGAGGCCGCCCGGGAAGAGGGCGACCTGCGGGAGAACGGCGGCTACCACGCCGCCAAGGAGGAGCAGGGCAAGCGCGAGGCCCGCATCCGCCAGCTCCAGCACATCCTGGAGAACTCGCGGGTGGGCGAGCCGCCGCGCACCGACGGGGTGGTCGGCCCCGGCATGACCGTGACGATCCGCTTCGACGGCGACGACGACGAAGTCACCTTCCTGCTGGCGTCCCGGGAGGAAACCGGGTCGCCCATTGACGTGTACTCCCCCCGCTCCCCGCTGGGCAGCGCCATCGACGGCAAGAAGGTCGGGGACACGGCCACCTACACGCTGCCGAACGGGCGCGCCGCCACCGTCGAGATCCTCGAAGCCGTGCCGTACGCCGGCATCTGAGCTTCCTGCCCGCCTCGCGGGCGAACCGCGGCCTGGCTGTGGTG
>JBLMWU010000292.1:0-11679 GCA_050257395.1 Gemmatimonadota bacterium
CCCCCGCCGAGCACGCGGACGAGGCCGACTGCCTGGCCGGGGTGGAGGCGCTGGCTGCCGTGCTGGAGGAGCTGGCATGCCGCTGAGCAGCCAGCCCCCGGCCAGCGGGCCGCTGGCCGCCGGCCCGCCGCGCCGCTGGCACGCCGACCTGGCCTGGCTGCCCGGCCACGGGGTCCGCTCCGGGGTGCTCATCGAGGCGGGCGGCGGGCTGTTCACCGCGGTGACCCCCGGCGTGCCCGCTGACCGGCTGCCCGCCGGGGTCACCCGGCTGGCCGGGCTGACCCTGCCCGGCCTGGCGAACGCCCACTCCCACGCGTTCCACCGCGCGCTGCGCGGGACGGTCCAGGTCGGGCGGGGAACGTTCTGGACCTGGCGGGAGCGGATGTACGAGCTGGCCGCGCGGCTGGACCCGGACCGGTACCTGGCGCTGGCCCGGGCGGTGTACGCGGAGATGGCGCTGGCCGGCGTCACCTGCGTGGGCGAGTTCCACTACCTGCACCACGGCCCGGACGGCACCCCGTACGCGGACCCGAACGTGATGGGCCGGGCGCTGATCGAGGCGGCGGCGCAGGCGGGCATCCGGATCACCCTGCTGGACGCGTGCTACCTGTCCGGCGGGCTGGCCCCCGGCGGCTCGCCGGAGCCGCTGACCGGGCCGCAGCTGCGGTTCGGCGACGGGGATGCCGCCCGGTGGGCGGAGCGGGCCACCGCGCTCGGCCCGGACCCGCGCGGGCTGCTGTCGGCGCACGCCCGGGCAGGGGCGGCCATCCACTCGGTGCGGGCCGTGCCCCCGGGCCAGCTGCATCCCCTCGTCGCCTGGTCGCACACGTATGGGGCGCCGCTGCACGTCCACCTGTCCGAGCAGCCCGCCGAGAACGACGCGTGCCTGGCGGCCTACCAGGTCACGCCCGCCCGGCTGCTGGAGCAGGCCGGGGCGCTCGGGCCGCGCAGCACCGCGGTGCACGCCACCCACCTGACCATGCCTGACATCAGCCTGCTGGGCGAGACCCGGACCGCGGTGTGCCTGTGCCCCACCACCGAAGCCGACCTGGCGGACGGCATCGGGCCCGCCCGCGCGCTGGCGTCCGCGGGCTGCCCGCTGACCCTGGGCAGCGACAGCCAGGCCGTGATCGACCTGCTGGAGGAGGCCCGGCGGGTGGAGCTGGGGGAGCGGCTGCGGTCCGGGCAGCGGGGCCACTTCCGGGCGGCCGAGCTGGCCAGCGCCGCCACCGTGGCCGGGCACGCCTGCCTCGGCTGGCCGGACGCGGGTGAGATCGTGCCCGGCGCCCTGGCCGACCTGGTCACCGTGAGCCTGGACAGCCCGCGGCTGGCGGGCACGGCGCCGGACCGGGCACTGGAGTCGGTGATCTTCGCCGGGACCGCCGCGGACGTGCGGAACGTGGTGGTGGCGGGCCGGGACGTGGTCGCCGGGGGCCGCCACCTGCTGGTGGACGACGTCCCCGCGGCGCTGGCCGCCGCGATCCGGCCGCTGATGCCCTAGCCGCCTTACCCGGGGCCGGCGTTACCCGGGCCGGCGCGCAGCCGGGTGCGGGCGGCGGCGAGGCCGTCCGCCAGGGCGGTGAGCTGGGCCGGGCTGAGGGCGTCGATGAGGGAGCGGCGGACCAGCCGGACGTGGCCGGGCGCCGCCCGCTCCAGCGCCGCCCGCCCGGCCGGGGTGAGCACCGCGAGCACGCCCCGGTCGTCGCCGGGGCACTTCTCCCGAACCACCAGGCCGGTCTTCTCGAGCTGGGAGACCTGGTAGGTGAGCCCGCTGCGGGACACCACGATCACGTCGGCGAGCTCACTCATCCGCAGCTGCCCCCCGGGCGCGGCGGCGAGCCGGTTCAGCACCTCGAACTGCGCGTGGGAGATGCCGGCGTCCTGCCGCAGCTGCTGTTCGATGGCCCGGTCCAGCAGGTGGCTGACCTCCAGGAAGGCGAGCCAGGCCGCCATCTCGGCCTGGTTCAGCCACGGCGCGCTGTCGTCCACCGGGCCAGCCTACCCAGGTGGTTCAAAATCGAATGAGCTTGCCGTGGCAGGGGAATGTAGTTTGAATTGGAACTGTTGTCCCGGCGTGAGCTGGGCGCCCGCTACGGTGCGCTCAGCCGCCGAGACACCAGACCAGCCAGCCCGTCCCGGGCAGCAGGAGGATTGAGCGCCATGGCCGGCATCACCACCCCCCAGCAGGGCCCCGCCCCGGCGGGCAGCGGCGACCCCGGCCGGATGCCCGCGATCTACCTCGGCCACGGCGCCCCGCCGCTCGCCGACGACGAGCTGTGGACCCGGCAGCTGGCGGACTGGGCGCGGGCGCTGCCCCGGCCGTCCGCGGTGCTGATGGTGTCCGCGCACTGGGAGTCCGCGCCGCTGGCGATCGGGGCCACCGGGACGGTGCCGCTCGTCTATGACTTCTGGGGCTTCCCCGAGCACTACTACCAGGTGACCTACCCGGCGCCGGGGGCGCCGCAGCTCGCTGACGACGTGCGCAAGCTGCTGCGCTCAGCGGGCACGCCGGTGCAGGACATCCCGGACCGGGGCCTGGACCACGGCGCCTACGTGCCGCTCAAGGAGATGTACCCGGACGCCGACGTGCCGGTGCTGCAGATCTCGCTGCCCACCCTGGACCCCGCGGGCCTGTTCGAGGTCGGCCGCAAGCTGGCCCCGCTGCGCGATCAGGGCGTGCTGATCGTGGGCAGCGGGTTCTTCACCCACAACCTGCGGGCCATCAGCATGGACGGCCGGGTGCACCCGGTGATGGCCGAGTTCGACCACTGGGGGCGGGAAGCGCTCAGCCGGGGCGACCTGGACGCGCTGCTGGACTTCGAGCACAAGGCCCCGTCCGCCCGGCTGGTGCACCCGCGGACCGAGCACTTCGCGCCGCTGTTCGTCACCCTGGGCGCGGCCGCCGGCCAGGTGGACGGCGTGCGGACCGTGATCGACGGCTTCTGGCTCGGCATGGCCAAGCGCTCCATCCAGCTCGGCTGACCGCCGCCCGCTCATGATCGTGAAGGATCGTCAGTCACGACGACTGAGAATCCTTCACGATCATGGGAAACACTGGGTCACGGATGCTGGGCTGCCCCGGCTACGGTGAGGTGGCATGAGCACGCTGATCACCGGCATCGGTGAGCTCGTCACCAACGAGCCGGCTGACGGGTCCGGGCCTGGCCCGTACTCGGCCCGCACCGATGCGGCGCTGGTGATCGACGGCGGGGTGGTGGCCTGGACCGGGCCGGCCGGCCGGGCGCCCGCCGCCGACGAGCGGGTGGACGCCGGGGGCCGGGCGGTGCTGCCCGGGTTCGCCGACTCGCACGCGCACCTGGTGTTCGCGGGCGAGCGCAGCGCCGAGTTCGCCGCCCGGATGGCCGGGCAGCCCTACCAGGCCGGCGGCATCCGCAGCACCGTCGCCGCCACCCGGGCGGCCACCGACGGCCAGCTGCGGGCCGGCCTGCACCGGCTGGCCCGGGAGATGCTCGGGCAGGGCACCACCACGCTGGAGTGCAAGTCCGGCTACGGGCTCACCGTGGAGTCCGAGCGGCGCAGCGTCGTGCTGGCCCGGGAGGTCACCCCGGAGGTGACATACCTGGGCGCGCATGTGGTGCCGCCGGAGTTCGCGGGCGATCCCGGCGGTTACGTGGACCTGGTGTGCGGGCCGATGCTGGCAGCGTGCGCGCCGCATGCGCGGTGGGTGGACGTGTTCGTGGAGGAGGGGGCGTTCGGCGCGGACCAGGCGGCCGCGGTACTGGCGGCCGGCCGGGCGGCCGGGCTGGTGCCCCGGGTGCACGCGAACCAGCTCGGGCCGGGCCCCGGGGTCAGGCTCGCGGTCGAGCACGGGGCCGCGTCCGCCGATCACTGCACCTACCTGACCGATGCGGACGTGGACGCGCTCGCCGCCGCGCCGACGGTGGCCACGCTGCTGCCGGGAGTCGAGTTCTCCACCCGGCAGCCCTACCCGGACGCACGGCGGCTGCTCGCCGCGGGCGTGACCGTGGCGCTTGCGACCGACTGCAACCCTGGCTCGTGCTTCACCTCCAGCATGCCGCTGTGCATCGCGCTGGCAGTCCGTGAGCTGCGGATGACCACGCAGGAGGCGGTGTGGGCGGCGACCGCGGGCGGCGCCAGAGCGCTGCTGCGCGACGATATCGGGCACCTTGGCGTGGGCGCCCGCGCCGACCTCGTGCTGCTGGACGCGCCGTCGCACGCCTACCTGGCGTACCGGCCGGGGGTGCCGCTCATCGCGGCGGTCTGGCGGGACGGGGAGCTGGCCGCCGGGAGCCCGCCGGGCGGCTGACGCGCCCGGGAGCAGCATGCCGGATGCAACCCGAATGTCCCGGGAGCCACGGCGTGTCGCGATGGATACGGCCCAGATACCTGGGCACAATTACCGCCAGGCAGAATGAACAAGGCCCCCTCCATGTATGAGATGGAGGGGGCCTTGCCGGTTTCCCGGCACCGTCCTGCCAGCTGGGCCCCGGCAGTCCCGCGAGCGTCCAAGCGGTCCAATCGGTCGGCCCCGGTGTTCCTGCCAGCGTCCAGACAGTCCCACCAGTCACCTCCGGCGGCTCTGCCAGCGTCCTGACAGCCCCACCGATGGCCCTGACAGTCCCACCAGCGTCCTGGCGGTTCTGCCAGCTGGCCCCGGCAGTTTCGCCGGTTGCCCGGCAATCCCACCGGCGTGGCCCGAACGGTCCCGCCGGTTGCCCGGCGGTTCCGCTGGTGTCCAGCAGTCCTGCCAGTTTCCTGGCATTTCCGCCGGTCACCCCGGCAATCCAGTGTCGTTCCACCCCGCCAGGCCCGGGGACCCGCCAAACCCTCCGGTCACCCGGCTGATCCGGCGTCCGGGGTTTCCCCCGGCGGCCCCGCTTCCAGCGGTAGAGGAATTTTTACGCCCCCCTGGGCGAGGTGCACAAGAGGTTCCAGCCAGCAATTTCAAGATTCTTTGGCCGTCCACAAGTCATCAACAGGCCAGGTGCCGTTATCCCCCGCTTTCCCCGGCTTGTCCACCGCATCCTCCACAACAGTGTCCACAGGCTGCCCACAGCCACCCGGCTGGCAGCCGGACCGCGGGGACGGGCTACGGCCCGGTGATCAGCTGGCCGAATGCGAAGCCCAGCCACGGCTTGCGGCCGCCGGCAACCAGCTTCCCCCGGGCGATCTGGCCCCACTGCCCGGTGCGGCCGTAGCCCACCAGCAGGAAGGCCGCGGGATCAGCCGAGATCCAGCAGTCCGCGGCCAAGCCCGGCGGGCTGATCTCCGCCACGCCGTCGTCGATGGCGATCCGGTACCGCGGGCCGCCCCGCAGCCGCAGTTCGTAGCTGACATGCAGCCCGGCCGCCCGCCGTTGGTCCAGGTAGCCGGGCACCATGGCCATCACCCCGGCGATCACGTGGACCGCGTCCGGGCGGCTGATGGGCCATGGCACCCCCGCCGCCCGGGCGATGTCGTGACCGTGGACGACCAGCTCGCCCAGCAGCGCCGCGGCCATCGTTGGCGGCGTCATGGCCAGGCCGTTGCTGGTGCCGATGCGCTCGCCGGTGCCGAGCTCGCGAACGGCGGCGAGGAAGTCCTCCGCCGCCGGCACGACCAGGTCAGCCAGCCGGGACAGGTCCCGTTCGGGGAACCGGGCCAGCTGCGCGGCGTTGGCGGCGGCCTGGCGCTGGGCGGCGGTCTCCCGGCCGGCGGACGCGAGCGGCGCCCCCGCGTCCCGCTCGCCGCGCGCGAACGCTGCGTAGTCCCTGAACTCGGCCACCATGTGCGCCGCGGTCTCGGCGGCTGTCCAGGTCAGGCCGGGAACCGCCGCCCCCGGCTGCCGCACGGTCCTGAGCAGGCCGGCGGTGCGGGCGGCCGCCTCCCGCAGCGCCCGGGTGGCAGGCAGCGACTCGATCGTTCCGCTTGTCATGGCTCCCTCGCAGCACTCTGTCCGGTGATGATGAATCTCATAGTGGCACTATGTTAGATAGTGACACAATGTCAGATCGCCTGGCTACTCGCAAGCCGCCTCCGGCCGCTATACATGCGTGATGGGCAACGTGTCTGACCCCGGCAGGGGCGCATCATCGCTGCGGGACGAGCAGGTGGCGCAGACCCGTGCGGCGCTGGTCGCCGCCGGGCGCCACCTGTTCGGGCGGGACGGGTACGCGGCAACGTCAGTGGAGGACCTCGCGCGCGAGGCCCGGGTCACCACCGGCGCGCTCTATCACCACTTCCGGACGAAGACGGTCCTGTTCGAGACGGTCTTCGAGCAGGTTCACATCGGGCTGCTGACGACCGCGGCCGACGCCGCCGCCGGAGCGCCCGGGGAGATCGAGGCCCTGGCCCGCGGGTTCGAGGCCTTCCTGGACTCGATGCTCGTGCCGGAGGTGCAGCGGATCTGCATCACCGACGCGCCCGCCGTGCTTGGCCTGGCCCGCTTCACCGAGCTTGACGAGCGTTACGCCTTCGCCACCCTGGTCGGGGAACTGCGGGCCGCCGCCGCGGCCGGGCGGCTGCGGGCAGAGGACCCGGAGACGCTGGCCCGGCTGCTGCTCGGCGCGCTCACCCGGGGGGCGATGCTGATCGCAGGCTCCGCGGATCCCCAGCAGACCCGCGACCGTGTCGTCACCGTCATCCGCGCTCTGCTCAGCGGCCTGGCCCAGCCTTCCGCCCCCGCCTGACCCGGCCGCCGCCCGCAAGCGATCTCATCTGCCTGCCCTCAACCCGCACCCATCCCGCAACGTTGATGATGGCCTGCGGCTCGAGGCCGCGGGGCAGCTGGCCGCGATTGACCAGCGTGCCGCTGCCGAGGCGTTGCGCGCTGTCGCCTGTGACGACGGTGTTGATGATGGCCTGCGGCTGGAGGCCGCGGGGCAGCTGGCCGACCTCGACTCGCCTGCCGGCCCGGAGGCCTTCCGCGGCATGGCTGATGAGCGGCCGTGGCGCGGACGTTCATCCGGAGGGCCCCCGGTACCGGCGCCTCCGCGGCCGCCGGCCCCGCCGCAGCCACCACGGTAAGCCGCACAACCTGCGCCGGGCGCTGATGGCAGCTGACGCCGGGAACCAGTCCCGTGTCGCCGGATGTGAAGGTCCCTGGCGGCGCCGGCCCGGCCCTTCCCGGTGCCCAGAGCCGAAGGCAGGGATCGCTCGTCTCACCGCGAGGAGCCAGCGGCCTGCACGCCCACGCGCTGACCGGCCGGTGCCTCAGCGGGCAGACGGGTAGCGGCCGGCGAACCGGATCAGTGGCCGGCCGGCTTCGGCCACGTACGGGATACCCAGCACCGCGGCGATGACCAGCAGGTGGTCCCCGGCGGGCAGCCGCTGCGCCGCCTCGCACTCCAGCGCAGCCAGCCCGCCGCCGGGGATCAGCGCCCCGCTCGCGGCACCCCGCTGGTGCGGCAGCCCCTCCAGCAGCAGCCGGGCACCCGGCCGTCCCGCCACCGCGAACCGGCCCGCCAGCGCCCGCTGCTCCTCGGCGAGCACGGTCACCGCGAACCGGTCCACCCGGCCCAGCACCTCCGCCGGGTAGGAGCTGGCGATCAGCGAGACGAGCACCAGCGGCGGCGCCAGTGACACCGGGCAGAACGCGCTCACCGTCGTCCCGATGTCGTCCCGGCCGTCGGCGGCCATGACCAGGGTGACCCCGGTGGCGAACATGGACAGCGCGTCGGCCAGCCCGGGCAGCGGCGGGCCCGCGCCGGCCCCCGGTGCCGGCGCCGGGTCCCCGTTCAACGGATCTGCCAGTGGCCGGGCAGCAGCAGCGGCCCGAATGGCGGCAGGCCCGTGTCGGCCGCCAGCCGCCAGACCGGGCCCCAGCTCTCCGCGAACACCCGGGCCCGGGCGGCCGCATGGTCGTCGCTGGACGCGGGCGGCCGCAGCCGTTCCAGCGGCCGGACGTGCGGATAGAGGCGCATCGGCGCGGTATCTGGCAGCCCGGCCTTGCCGCGGGCCAGCGCGGCCGCATCCGCCAGCCCGCCGAGCTGGTCCACCAGGCCGTTGCCAGCGGCGTCGGCCCCGGTCCACACCCGGCCCCGGGCCACCTCGTGCACCTGCTCGCGGGTCAGCCCGCGGCCGGTCGCGACCTTGGCGGTGAAGTCGTCGTAGACCCGGTCCAGCCAGCCGTTGACCCGGCCGAGCTCCTCGTCGCTGAACGGGCGGGTCAGCGTGAACATGTCCGCGTGGGCGCCTTCGGCGACGCCGTCGGTGGTGACCCCGGCCCGGGCCAGCAGGCCGCTGACGTCCGGCTTGCCGCTGAGCACCCCGATGGAGCCGGTGAGCGTGCCCGGCTGGGCCACGATCGCGTCCGCGGCCATGGCGATGAAGTACCCGCCGGACGCCGCCACGTCGCCCATGGACACCACGACCGGGGTGCCGCCGTCACGCGCCCGGACCACTTCCCGCCAGATGGCGTCGGAGGCCACATAGGAGCCGCCGGGGCTGTTGACGCGCAGCACGATCGCCCGGACCCGGTGGTCGGCGGCTGCCTGCCGGATCGCCGAGCTGACCGTGTCAGAGCCCATGACACCGCCGGTGAGCGGGCCGCGGCCGCTGCGGCCGCTGCGGATCGGCCCGGTGGCGTAGATGAGGGCGACCCCGTGCCCGCCGGTGGACGGCAGGCTCCGGGCGCGCCGGGCCAGCGCCCGCGAGCGCTGGTAGCGGCTGAGGTAGAGCAGGCAGGAGTCCGGGCCGGCGGTCTTGCGGGCGGCCGCGTACGCCTCGTCGCGGTAGCCGAGCGCGTCGACCAGCCGGGCCGCCAGCGCCTCCGCGGCGTTGAACGGGCCCTTGTCGATCAGCGCCCGCGCCTCACGCTCGCTGATCCGCAGCCGCTCGGCCACCCCGGTGGCGAGCTGGCCGGTGAGCGACTCGGCCAGCCGCTGGGAGGCTTCCCTGGCCGGCCCGGTGAGACCGCGCTCGGTGAACCGGTCGCCCGCGGTCTTGTACTCCTTGCGCTTGATGACCTGGTAGCCCAGCCCGAGCTTGTCCAGCGCGCCCCGGTAGAACCACTGCTCCAGGCTGACGCCGGTGAGCCCGACGTCGCCGGACGGCTGCAGGAAGATCTCGTCGAAGGCGGTGGCCAGGTAGTAGTGGACGTTGCCGGGCGAGAAGTCGCCCAGCGTCTCCGCCCAGGCGATGGCGTGCTTCCCGGCCCGGCTGAACTCCCGGATCGCCGCGCGCAGCTCCTGCGCCCGTGCCAGGCCCAGCCGGCGGCCGCCGAGCTTGGCGATCAGCACCTTGACCCGGTCGTCGGACCGCGCCCGGCGCAGCCCGTCCAGCAGGTCAGCCAGCCGCGGCCGCCGCATGGTGAGCAGGGCCGAGACCGGGTCGGCGGGCGGCTCCTCCGCGATGCCCTCGGTGAGGTCGACCTCGAGGACCAGTGGCGCGGTCCACCGCTGGCGCATCCTGGTGAGCTGGTCCGCAAGCGTCGAATCGGGCATGGGCTCAGCTTACGGGCGGCCGTCCCGGCCGGGCGCGGGCACAGTGGCCAGCCGGCCGGATCGGCTATCGTCGGCCCCGTTGGCATCCTCCCCGTCCTGGGCGATGGGGATTCCAGCTACTGGCTTCCGGGTCAGGAGGCAAGCAGTTGAGGTTCGCGGTTCACCGGCTCAGGCAGCCCTGGGCCTTCCCGCGCAGTCACGGCGTGCCCCGCCGCGATGTTGCATGCCGCGTTCACATCAGCGTTGCCGCAATATCCGCAGGACCTGCACCGGAAGACAGCTTGGCTTTCGCGAGCCTCCCGGTCCACGATCCCGCACTGCGAGCACGCCTGGCTCGTGAACGCGGGGCTGACTTTTTCAAGGCGGCCGGGCGCCTTCTGCTCCAATCGGGCAGCAAACAGGGACCAACCAGAAGCCAGGATGGCCCGGTTCAGCCCGGCCTTCTGCCGGACATTGCGGCCGGGACTTTCGATCGTGCCCCGGGCCGAGCGGGTCATGTTCCGCACCTTGAGGTCCTCGATGCGGATCAGGTCGTAACGCCGTGCGATTTGGGTGGATGCTTTCTCGGCCCAGTCCTTGCGGGCGTCGACGTTGCGGGCGTGCAGGCGCGCGAGGCGCTTCTTGAGCCTGGCGCGGCGATTGCTGCCCCGCCTGGCGCGGGACAGGCGGCGCTGCACCCGCTCAACTGGGCGCGTCGCGGGGGCCTGGAAGGTGGTCCCGTCCGACAGGGCAAGTGTGACGGCCACGCCTCGGTCAATGCCGGCCACAGTACCGTTTCCTGGGCCGGGGATCGGTTCAGGGATGGCGGCGAAGGCGATGTGCCAGCGGCCAGCGCAGTCACGGGTGACCCGATAGGACCTGGCAGCAGGGACGGCGCGGGACCAGCGGAGCCGCACCCAGCCCGCCTTCGGGACGAACACCTCCCCGGTCTTGCGGTTCAGCCTGCGCACATGGCTGGGCTTGACCGCAACGATCCGGAACCCCTCGTGTCGGCCGGCCTTGCGCCACGTGGGCTTGCGGTGCGTGCCCACCAAGTAGTTGCGCATCGCTTGGTCGAAGTCCCGCAGCGCCTGCTGCTGAACGGTCACGCTCCCCGCCGCCAGCCATTCGTGCTCTTTACGGGCCTCGGTGAGCTGGGCAGCCTGGGCGCAATACCCCGGCGCGGTCCTTCTGCCCGGACGCCACCACGACTGCTGCTCAACAGCGAGATTCCAGACGAACCGGGCGTGCGCGCAGTGCTCGCGTAACACTGCCTCCTGGGCAGGCGAAGGCAGGAGACGATAACGAGACACCCGAACACTCTATCGGAAAACAATTCACATTCTGGCCAAGAAAGGGGGTAAGGGCGCTCCTCCCAGGCTTCACCACCGGGATATCGGCGCCCCTGCCTTGATGACTGAGCGGGACGGGAACGGCTGGACCATCTGCGGCCTCGGGCACCGGCACTGGGGCCGGCACGGCGCCGCGGGCCTGCTCGCCTATGCCCCGGACGGCGACGGGCGCACCGTGGTGCTGCTGCAGCGGCGGGCCTGGTGGACCCACAACGGCGGGACCTGGGGCACGCCGGGCGGGGCCCGCGACAGCCACGAGTCCCCGCAGGAGGCCGCGCTGCGGGAAGCCGCCGAGGAATGCCTGCTGCCGCCCGCGGCGGTGCGGGTCACCGGCATCGTGCACGACGACCATGACGGCTGGTCCTACCGGACGCTGATCGCGCGGGCCAGGGCCCCGTTCCCGGTGCAGCCGGCCGGTGACGAGGCGAGCGAGGTGAAGTGGATCCCGGCGGCCCAGGTGACCAGGCGCAAGCTGCACCCCGGGTTCGCGGCGCAGTGGCCGGTCATCGCCCGGGCGCTGGAGCCGGTCACGATCATCGTGGACGGCGCCAACGTGGTCGGGTCCCGCGCGGACGGCTGGTGGCGGGACCGGGCCGGGGCCGCGGCCCGGCTGCACGGGGAACTGTCCGCGCTGTCCGCCAGCGGGGTGACCGGGCTGCCGGGCACGCTGGACGTGCCCCCGCTGGACCGCTGGTTTCCCCAGTACACGCTCGTGGTTGAGGGGGCGGCGCGGGCGCTCGCCAGCCGCCTGGGCGGCGGGCCAGCCGACGGGCCGGGCCGGCCGGCCGCCGCTGATGAGCCGGTCCCGGCGGGGGGCGCGGCCGCCGGCACCGTGACCGCAGGGCCGCCCGCCGCCGGTGCTGGCACCGCCGGTGCCGGCGCCGCCGACGCCGGCGCGGGCGCCCCCGACGCCGGCGCGGGCGCCCCCGACGCCGGCGCGGGCG
>JBLMWU010000293.1:0-43721 GCA_050257395.1 Gemmatimonadota bacterium
GCCGCCGCGTCCAGCGCGCTGAGCGGGCGGCTGACCCAGCGGGCCAGCGCCACCGCCAGCACCGCCGCGGCCAGCAGCCCGGCGCCGGTGTCCCCGGCCAGCCAGGCCCACAGCGCGGCCACCCGCTCGTCCAGCTCCGTGGCGGACCGGGCGAGCACGACCGCCCCGGCCGGGGCCCGGTGCAGGGCGTCCCGCACGCCCACCACCACCCGCCGCCGGTCGTGGGCCTCGGTCACCGAGGCCGGGCCGCCGGCCAGGACCGGCGCGAGCTCGCCAGGCCGGGCCGGCGGCTGCCCGCCGCCGGTGGCGGCGATCAGCCGGCCGGCCGGGTCGTACACCCACACCTGCTGACCGGCCCCGCGTGCCCGGGCCAGCGACTGGGCCAGCGCCGCGCCGCGGGTGTGATCAGCGAGATTCTCCTCGGCCACGCTGGCCAGCGTGCGCGCCGCCAGCAGGGTGTCCTCCCGGAACGACTCCCGTGCGTGCCCGGTCGTGATCAGCCCGAGCGGGACCACGCTGGTGACCAGCAGCGCGCCGATAAGGGAGAGCAGCGCGAGCACGATCCTGCGGGCCATCAGGAGCCCCGCTCACACTTCACCGAGGCGGAAACCCCGGCCGTACACGGTCTCGATCAGCCCGGCCACGCCCAGCTTGCGGCGCAGCGCGGCCACGTGCACGTCGAGCACCTTGGTCGGCCCGTACCAGTGGGCGTCCCAGGCGCTCTCCAGGATCTCCTGCCGGGCCACCACCCGCCCCGGGTCCAGCGCCAGGCACTCCAGGATGTCGAACTCCTTGGGGGTCAGCGCGATCTCCCGGCCGGACACGGTGACCTTCCGGGTGCGGACGTCGACCGCCAGCGGGCCGTGCCGCAGCACCTCCCCGCCCGGGCGCACCCTGCGCAGCACGGCCCGGATCCGGGCCAGCAGCTCCGCCAGCCCGAACGGCTTCACGAGGTAGTCGTCGGCGCCCGCGTCCAGCGCCAGCACCCGCTCGGGCTCCTCACCGCGGGCGGTGACCACGATGATCGCCACGTCCGACCGCTCGCGCAGCTGGCGGCACACCTCCACCCCGTCGATGTCCGGCAGCCCCAGGTCCAGCAGCACCACGTCGGGGTCGCCCCAGGCCAGCGCCTCACGGCCGGTCGTCACGTGGTCCGCCGCGTACCCGCCCCGGGTCAGGCCCCGCACCAGCTGGGTGGCGATGCCCTGGTCATCCTCGACCACCAGCACGCTCACCTGGCTGGGCGCGGCGAGCTGGCCGGGCGGGCGGATCGGCGACGTCATGAGACCACGGTAGGCGGCCGGGCGGGGTCGATGGGGCACCGCCGGGCGCATCCGCGCGGCCGGCCGCATCAGGAGGTCAGCGGCGCCCGCCCGCGAGCGCGGCGACGAAGGCCGGCGCGTCCACCGTGCCCAGGCCGGACGCCAGGTCGTAGCCGGGCGCCGCAGCGAACCCGGTCACCGTCTGCAGGCCGCCCTGGGTGAACGACACGGTGTTGTTGCCGAGGGTGATGTCCACGATCCCGGGGTTCCGCTGGGCAGCCATGGCGTACAGCCGCGGGTTGAGCACCCCCAGCGGGTGCCCGGCCACCTGCCCGGCCAGCGCGACCATCCCGGCGAACAGCGGCGTCGCCTCGCTGGTGCCGCAGGTGGGGTACCAGCCGGCCGTCTGGCCGGGGAAGCTCTGGTACATGTCCACCGCCCCGTTGCAGGCGGCGTTCATGGAGATGTCGGGCACCCCGCGCTGGCTGCCGGCCACGGCCCGGACCCCGTCCTGGTAGCCGGGCCGGCCGAAGAGCACGGACCTGCCGCCGCCGCCCGCGAGCGCGTTCGGCCCGCTGTCGCCGAAGATGAACTGGTTGGTGGCGCGGTTGTAGGAGTCGTTCCACACCTGGTCGGGCGCAGTGCGGGTGCCGTCGGGGCCGAGCGTGAGCTGGGTGCCGCCGACGCCGGTGACCAGCGGGTCGCTGTCCGGCCAGGACGTCACCGGCTGCAGGTAGTAGCTGCTGCCGTTGGATTGCAGGTCGGCGGCGCCGCTGTCACCGGACGCCGCCAGCACGGTCACGCCGGCGCGGGCGGCGGCCAGGTAGGCGCCGCGCAGCGCCAGGACGGCCTGCCGGCCCGGGAACGTCTGCTCGGTGGCGCTGAAGCTCTGGCTGATGACCCCGCCGAGGTGATGGGCGATGACGTACTTCTCGGCCCGGACGATGTCCGGGAACCCGGTGGTGCCCTCGTTCTCCGAGGTCGGGGTCTCCACCAGCAAGATGCTCGCGCCGGGGGCCATGACGTGCGCCCACTCCACGTCCAGGGTGGTCTCGCCCGCCCAGCCTTCCCGGGTGGCGGTGGGCCGGTAGGGCGGGACCCTGCCCGCGGGCTGGATGACGCTCAGGGAGGGCGGGGCCGGCAGGTGGAACGCGCGGTCGAATACGGCCAGGTCGTGCGCGATGGTGGGGGACCCGAACGAGTCCACGATCACGATGGTCTGCCCGCGCCCGGTGACGCCGGCCCGCAGCAGCGGCGGGAGGCCGTAGGCCTGCTGGAGCTGGGCCGGCTGATAGCAGGCGATCTGGAACTTCTGCTCGCAGAGCGCCGTGGTGGGCGGTGCGCCGGTGATCACGTGAGCGGCGTGCCGCCAGTCGGGGCTGATCCGCACGGCGCCGGCCAGCGCCCGCTGGCTGAGCGGGGCCGGGCGCGCCGCCCCGGCCGCCCGGGGTGCCCAGGCGCCGGTGCCGGCCGCCGCCGGCATGGCCGCTGCGGCCGCGCACACGGCCGCCACTGCGATCATGACCCGCAGCTGGCGCATGCGGCTCCTCCCCCCTCTGGCGCCTCCCGCGCCCCGATTCATCCTGCGTGACCATTGGCCATTGAGGCCAGGGCCGATCGGCCATACTCCGCTGGCGCCCGTCCCGGATTCCGGTCCCGGCACCGGGGTACGCTGCGATCGATGATCGTGGTCCTGACCGGTGTCTCCGGAAGCGGCAAGTCCACGATCGGCAGCTTGCTCGCCGGGCGCCTGGGCTGGGCCTTCGAAGACGGTGACGCGCTCCACCCGCCCGCCAACATCGCCAAGATGCGCGCGGGCATCCCGCTCACCGACGCCGACCGCTGGCCGTGGCTGCGGGCGGTGGGCGAGTGGATGGACGCGCGCACCGCCGCGGGCGGGTCCGCGGTCGTCGCCTGCTCGGCGCTCAAGCGCAGCTACCGGGACCTGCTCCGGCAGGATCGCCCCGGGGTCCGGCTGGTCCTGCTGGCGGCCGGCCGCGACGTGCTTGAAGGCCGGCTGGCAGCCAGGCACGGGCATTTCTTCCGGGCCAGCCTGCTCGACAGCCAGTTCGCCGCGCTCGAGCCGCCAGCCCCGGCGGAAGGGGTGCTCACGGTCGAGGCCACCGGCCCGCCCGAAGCGGTCGTCGCCCGGATCATCGCCGGCCTGGGCCTGCCCGCCGCGCCTCCCCCCGCACCCGGCTGACCCAGCGCATACGCTGGCAGCCAGCCTGAGCCGCCGTGCCGATCGGAGCAGCCCCGTGAAGCTCAAACTCGACCTCCATGACATCTACAACCGGGGCCAGGACATCGACCGCGCCCTGCGGGCGATCATCGACGAGGCGGTCGCCAAGAAGGCCCCCGTCATCGAGATCATCCCAGGAAAAGGCTCCGGGCAGCTGAAGAAACGCGTGATCCGCTTCCTTGAGCAGAAAGAGATCAAGGCGCTGTATCACCGGGTCGAGAAAGATTCGAAGAATTTCGGCCGGCTGTTTGTGCACTTTCGCTGGAAATAGCCCGCTATACGGTTCCAGCGGGTCGGCTTGCGGTGCCGCGGCGAAAACCCGCGCTGCCCGCCCGCGGCGGCCGCGGCGAGCCCGGTGACGTGTTCAGACTGCCAGATGCATCCCACCAGCGTTTCCCCCTGCTGCTGCTCACTGCCCCCCGCTGCCCCCTGCTGCCCGCACCCGCCGCACCGCCCCGGCGTGCCAGACCATATTCGCTGGCGGGCCCCGGCAGGACGGCACCCGCCGGTTCCCCCGCGGCCGGCCGGCGCGCCATCGGGCATGATATCCATGCGGGTCCGGACAATGGCAAATTCTCGCATGCGCTGCCGTATATTGTCCAGCGTCCGCCTGAATTGGAGTTTCGCTGGTGTATTAAACAGGAATACATTTCACTATTCCGCAGGATGGCCGGTGAGCCGGCCGCGGCGCCCGTTCCCGGACGACCCGGGCTTTCCGCGCGAACCAGTGCGTACCGGGACAGCAGGCGGGACAGTCCGCTTTCCGGGCCGGGCGGCCTATTCCTTGTGCCAGGATTGCCCCCATGCATGTCCTGATTCGCCTCCTCGGCTCGGCCGCGGCCCTCGCTATCGCAGCGGCCGTGGTGCCGGGCATCGAGCTGGGGCCGGGCAGCACCGTGTCCAAGGTGCTCACGCTGATCGTGGTCGCGCTGATCTTCGGCGTGGTCAACGCCATCCTCAAGCCGATCATCAAAACCGTCGGGTGCCTGTTCTACGTGCTGACGCTCGGCCTGGCCGCGCTGGTGGTCAACGGGCTGCTGCTGTGGCTGGTCAGCGCGGTGGCAGGCGCGCTGGCGCTGCCGTTCCACATCACCGGGTTCGTGCCCGCCTTCCTGGGCGCGCTCATCGTCTCGGTGGTCGGCTGGCTGCTGGGCCTGGTGACCGACCGCAAGGACTAACACCCGCGGGCGGGGCTGGCGCCGGCCTGATGCCCGAACACGTGCCTTCCGTCCCTGTTCCCGGCCGCCCCGCCGGGGCAGGGTCTTAAGCATGGGGAAAGTGCCGGGCGGGAGGCGGGGGCGCGGTGACTGATCGCGGCACCGGAGCCATGCTGGCCGGGCCCGGCGGCCTTTCCTCCGGAGAGGCTGCCGCCAGGCTGGAGCGGAACGGCCCCAACGTGCTGCCGCCGCCGCGCCGGGTGCCGCTGTGGCGCCGGGTCGCGGCCCAGTTGCGGGACCCGCTGGTCGTGGTGCTGCTCGCGGCGGCGGTGCTCACCCTGGCCACCGGCGACTGGACCGACGCCTCCGTCATCCTGCTGGTGATCGTGGTCAACACCTCGGTCGGGGTGGCGCAGGAGGTCAAGGCCGGGCAGGCCATCGCCGCGCTGTCCCAGCTCACCGCCCCGGAGGCCCGGGTGCTGCGGGACGGCCAGCAGCGGCACATCCCCGCCGCCGAGGTGGTGGTGGGCGATGTGCTGGTGCTGGCCGAAGGCGACATCGTGCCGGCCGACGGCCAGGTCACCGAGGCGGCCGCGCTGCTGGTCGACGAGGCCTCCCTGACCGGCGAGTCCGTGCCGGTGGACAAGTCCGCCCGGGCGGACGAGGAGGAGCCCGGCGACGTGGTCTCCGCGGGCACGGTGGTGGTCCGCGGCCGCGGCCGGGCGGTGGTCACCGCGACCGGGCTGGACAGCGCGATGGGCCGGGTGGCCGCCCTGCTGGCGACCGGCTCCGGGCTCACGCCGCTGCAGCGGCGGCTGGTCGGGGTCGGCCGGGTGCTGGCCGTCGCCGCGGTGGTGCTGTGCGCCGTTGTCGCGGTCATCGGCCTGGTCCGCGGCCAGTCCCTCGAGCTCATGGTCATCACCGCGATCAGCCTGGTGGTGGCGGCGGTGCCGGAGTCGCTGCCGGCGGTCGTCACCCTGGCGCTGGCGCTCGGTGCCCGCCGGATGGCCGCCCGCAGCGCGCTGATCCGGCGGCTGCCCGCGGTGGAGACGCTCGGCTCGGTCACGGTGATCGGCACCGACAAGACCGGCACCCTGACCGAGGGCAACATGGTCGCCCGCCGGCTGTGGACGCCGGACGGGGTCACCGCGGAGGTCACCGGCACCGGCTACGCCCCGGACGGGGAGGTCCGGCGGGACGGCCGGCGCCTGACCCCAGGGGACGAGCCGGCCCTGACCGGGCTGCTGACCGCCGCCGCCCTGTGCAACGACGCCGCGCTCCGCCACAGCCGGGAGGACGGCCAGGGCTGGCTGGCGGTGGGCGACCCGACCGAGGCCGCCCTGCTGGCCGCCGCCCGCAAGCTCGGGCTGGACCTGGCGGAGCTCCAGGGCCAGCTGCCGCGCACCGCCGAGGTCCCCTTCGACAGCGACCGCAAGCTGATGACCACCGTGCACCGGCTGCCCGCTGGCGGGGCGCGGGTGATCTGCAAGGGCGCGCCTGAGGCCGTGCTGCGGGCACCGGTGCTCACCGACGGCCCGGAGGTGATCGGCCGCGCCGCCCGGGAAGCGGAGGAGCTGGCCGCCGGCGGTTTCCGGGTGCTGGCGGTGGCCACCGCGGACCGGTCGGACGGCCCGGCCACCGCCGGCCACGAGCTGGAGCGGGGGCTGCGCCTGCTCGGGCTCATCGCCATCCTCGACCCGCCCCGGCCGTCGGCCGCCGGCACCATCGCCGCCTGCCGGGCCGCGGGCATCACCCCGGTGCTCATCACCGGCGACCACCCGGCCACCGCCCGGTCCATCGCCGCCGAGCTGGGCATCATCGACCGGGGCGACCCGGTCGTGGACTGCCGGGACGAGGGAGCGCTGGAACAGGACGGGCACGCCCGGGTGTTCGCGCGGGCCACCCCAGAGCAGAAGCTCACCATCATCCAGGCCCGCCGGGACGCGGGCGACGTGGTCGCCATGACCGGCGACGGCGTCAACGACGGGCCGGCCCTGCGCCGCGCCGACATCGGCGTGGCCATGGGCAAGCGCGGCACCGAGGTGGCCCGGCAGGCCGCCGACCTGGTGCTGGCCGACGACGAGCTGCGCACCGTGGTGGCTGCCGCCGAGGAGGGCCGCCGGGTGTACGCGAACATCCGCCGGTTCCTGCTCTACGGGCTGTCCGGCGGCGGCGCCGAGATCGCGGTCATGCTGATCGGGCCCGCCGTCGGCCTGCCGCTGCCGCTGCTGCCCGCCCAGATCCTGTGGGTCAACCTGCTCACGCACGGGCTGCCCGGGGTGGCCCTGGGCAGCGAGCCAGCCGACCCCGGCGCCATGCAGCGCCCGCCGCGGCCGCCTGCCGAGAGCGTGCTGGGCGCCGGGCTGTGGCAGCGCATCCTGCGGGTCGGGCTGGTGGTGGCCGCGGTCACGATCGGGGTCGGGGTGTGGGGGCACGCCACCGGGCGGCCGTGGCAGAGCCTGGCCTTCTTCGCGCTCGGCGCCACCCAGCTCGCGGTGGCGGTCGGCTCCCGGGCCCGGCCCGGCACCCGGGAGAACCTGCTGCTGCCGCTGTCGGTCGCGGTCGCGCTGGGTCTCCAGTTCGCCGGGCTGTACCTGCCGTTCCTGCAGGATCTGCTGCACACCCAGCCGCTGACCGTCCTCGACCTGGCCGTCGTGGTGGTCCTGTCGTCGCTGGGATATGCGGCGATCCGGCTGGACCGGGTGCTGTTCCGGGAGAAGGGACCCGGCCAGCCAGCGGTCAGCCCCTTGCCTTCCGGCCAGCCCGCGCGATAGCCCCCACCGCGGGCGCGACCGCCAGCCACAGCGCGATGGTCACCACCATGGAGGTGAGGTACCCGAACGGCCGGATGCCGACGTCGGTGCTCACGATCCCGGCGAAGATCATGAGCAGCCACGCGCTCACGAAGAAGAACGGGCCGGCCGCCACGACCCCGAAAAAGTCACCCATCTGAATCCCCCTTCTAAGCCCTCGGCTCGCTGCCGGGCCGCTGGGACCCGCCGTCTTCCCGCTCTCTTCCTGGCCCTCGGCTCGCCTCCGGGCCGCTCGAGCCCTTCGGCTCGCCCGGGCCGGGGCGCACCGCGCCCCCTGGGGCCGACCGCCCGTTGTCCCGGTGGCTCCGCGGGCCTTTGGGTCGCTCGGGCTGGTCAGCCTTTGACTACGCCCAGCGGTACCAGGCGGGCTACCTTGCGGCACAGGCCGCCGCCTTCGGCGGCCTCCACCACGGCGGTGACGTCCTTGTACGCCTCCGGCGTCTCCTCGGCCAGGCCCCGCGCGGAGGCGCCGCGCACCGCGATGCCGCGGGCCTCCAGCCGCTGCCGGAGCTCGGGGCCGGTGACCGTGCGCAGCGCCTGATGCCGGCTCATCACCCGGCCCGCCCCGTGGCAGGTGGAGGCGAACGCCCCGCCGCCGGGCACCCCGGCCAGGACGTAGGAGAACGTGCCCATGGAGCCCGGGATCAGCACCGGCTGGCCCGCCTCCCGCAGCCCGGGCGGCAACTCCGGGTGGCCGGGCGGCAGCGCCCGGGTGGCGCCCTTGCGGTGCACGCACAGCAGCAGCGGCCTGCCGTCCACCTCGTGGGTTTCCAGCTTGGCCAGGTTGTGGGAGATGTCGTAGACCAGATCCAGCCCGGCCCCGGTGACGCTGGCGAACACCTCGCGGGCCGCGGCGGCGAGCAGCTGGCGGTTGGCGCGGCCGTAGTTGGCGGCGGCGGCCATCGCGCCCAGGTAGGCCCGGCCCTCCGGCGAGCCGACCGGGGCGCACGCGAGCTGCCGGTCGGGCACGGAGATGCCGTAGCGCGTCATCGCCTTCTCCATGGCCCGCACGTGGTCGGTGCAGATCTGGTGACCCAGCCCGCGTGAGCCGCAGTGGATCATCACGCAGACCTGGCCGGGCCGCAGCCCGAACCGCGCTGCCGCCTCCCCGTCGTAAATCTCGTCCACAGCCTGCACCTCGAGAAAGTGGTTACCCGAGCCGAGACTGCCGACCTGGTGCAGGCCCCGGTCCATGGCGCGGCTGCTGACCTGGCCCGGGTCGGCGTCGGCGACCGCCCCGTAGTCCTCGCACCGCTCCAGGTCGCGCTCGGTGCCGTGGCCCTCCCGGACCGCGTAGCGGGCGCCCCCCGCCAGCACGTCCCGCAGCTGGCTGGCCCCGCGCAGCCGCCACAGCCCGCCCCTGCCCGCGCCGCGCGGTGTCACCGCCGCCAGCCGGTCCATCAGCCGGCCCAGCAGCGGGGCCAGCTCGTGGCGGTCCAGCCCGGCCGCGAGCAGGCGCACCCCGCAGGAGATGTCGAACCCGACCCCGCCCGGCGACACCACGCCGCCGGCCGCCGGGTCGGTGGCGGCCACCCCGCCGATCGGGAAGCCGTAGCCCCAGTGCATGTCCGGCATGGCGTAGGACGCCTCGACGATGCCGGGCAGCGTGGCCACGTTCACCACCTGGTCGACGGACCGGTCCTCGGCCAGGTCGGGCAGGAGGGCGCGGGAGGCGAACACCACGCCCGGCACCCGCATCTGGCCCTGGCGCGGGATCAGGAACCGGTACGGCGTCTGCTGCCTGAGTTCAGCCATGCCCGCCCCCTACCCCCGGCCGGTCCGGACCCCGCAGGGCTCCGCGCGGCGCCGGGGCATGATCGCGGCCCCGGCGGTGTTGTAGAAGGTGACGGGGAAGGATCAGCACCCCAAGAGTGACGCGGAGGAGCGGGTGTGCTGCCCGCGCACCGCGCAAGGGCGATCCGCACGTAGCGGAGATCCTCCCCCGCCTGCATGCCCGGGCCACCGGAGTAGGGTCAAGAGCATGAACGGGGCCTTGCGGCACGAGCGGGAAGACGCGCTGCGCGCCGATGTGGCACGGCTCGTCCAGGCCATGCATCACCACCTGCCCGCACGCGACGTCCCGCCGGAGATCGAGCCCCTGCTGGCGCCCATGCGCCATCTGGCCGCCCTGCTCGACGCGGACGCGCCAGCGGAGCTGCTGCAGGAGGCGGCGCTGTCGGTGGTGGACATCTACGAGTGGCCGAGCCCCGATGCCAGCGGCGGCGACGAGGGACCCGTCATCGACCCGGCCATCCTCGCGGCCGTGGAGCGGCTCAGGGTGGCGTGCGACGCCCTCGACGAAGCCAGCGGAGCCGAGGCGGACGGGCTGGAGGACGAGCCCGTTCCGCCGGCCGGCCAGGCGCCCGCCTGACGCGGGGATAACTCCTCGCTGACCGCGGGCGGTACGGTCCGGGCAGCCAGCAGCAGGTCATGTGCTTTCCGGGCCGCGTCGACCACCTTCCGCTCGTCCGGCTCCGCGAGCGGGCCGCCTTCCAGGCCGCGCGTCAGCACCTCCACCGCGTCGGCCAGCGTCGCCACCCTGGTCTCCAGCTGATGCACGCGCTCCTCCAGAGCGAGCCTGGACTCTGCCTGGTACTGGGATCCGATCTGCCTGATCATGAGTCCTCCCCGCCCGGCTCGGCGGTTCCTCCCGCCCTCCCCGCCCGGGCGGGAGACCGGGTCCTACCCCTACCCTCCCGCCCGGGGGCGGGAGCCCCCAGAGGCTTTTGTCACCAGTGGGCCGCGCGCCCGGGGCCGGGCCAGCCAGGCAGGCGCCGGTCAGGCCGGCACGTGGTCGCGCAGGCCCGCCGCCCCCTGGGCGGCCGCACAGGACGCACAGCAGAACATCACGTCGCCCGCTTCCACGCCGTGGCCGATGATCCGGCTGCCGCAGTGCTCACAGGACGGCGCCAGCCGGTGGATCGCGCACTCGAAGCTGTCGAACGTGTGCGCGACCCCGTTCATGCGTACCTCGAATGCCCGGGCATAGTCGTTACCGCAGGTCTCACAGACCGCCATCGTTCCCCCAGGAATCGGGCCGGCCTCCCCTGTCCGCGGCGGCCGGGCCCGGCAGCGCCGGGCACCCGGCCCGCGCCGCAGGCCGGCTCTTCCCAGACATGCCCAGCCCGCGGCCCTGCTACTCCCCGTGACCAGCGCCCGCCCCGCGGGCCTGCTCCAGCAGCGTGGCGGCGAGCACCACCTCGGAGCCCGCCAGGCCGGTCGAGCAGTAGAGGGTGAGCTGATCGGGACGCCGGCGGCCGCTCGCCTGGCCGGCCGCGATCGCGCCGAGGTGGGCCAGCGGGCGGCTGGTGAAGAAGGGCTCCCCGTAGGCGGCCGCCTGGGCCGGCGAATCGCTCACGATCACGTCCGCGCGGTCCGCCAGGGCGGGCGGGAGCTCGTGGGCGGCCGCGGTCTTGGGCCCGACCGTGGTGACGTGGGCGCCCGGGCTGATCCAGCCGGACTCCAGCACCGGCTGGCCCGCGCGGGTCGCCACCAGGATGAAGTCCGCCCCGGTCACCGCCTCGCGGGCGGCGCCCACCGCCGCGGCGGGCAGGCCCAGCTCGGCCCATGCCCGGGCCGCGAACGCGGCAGCGTGCCCCGCGGTCGGGCTGTACACGCGGACCTGGCGGAACTGCCGTACCGCGGTGGCGGCCCACAGCTGCGTCCAGGCCTGGGCGCCCGACCCGAGGACGGCGGCGGTCACCTCACCGGGCGGCGCGAGCAGATCCGCGGCCACCGCGCCGAGCGCGCCGGTGCGGCGGGCGCCGAGTTCCGTGCCGGTGATCACCCCGGCCAGCCGGCCGCTGCCATCCCACACCAGGACCGCCTGGTCAGAGGAGCCCGGCCAGGTGCCGTAGACCCGGAAGCCCAGCGGGCCGCCCGGGAAGCCGCCCGCGGTGAACGCCAGGCTGAGGTCACCGAGCTGGGCGTGCAGCCGGGGCGGCGCCGCCAGCTCGCCCCAGTATGCGGCGGTCAGCGCCTCGCGGGCCGCCGCCACCGCGGCCTGCGGGCTGAGCCAGCGGCGGACGTCATCGTCGCCCAGCACGATCAGTTCGGGCATGCAGCACCTCCTGCTATTGCCCGCCCGGCCCCGGATGCGCCCATTCTTGCGCAGCCGCGGCCAATCAGCGCAATCAGCAGGACCGGGCAGGGTCATGCAGACTGGGCGGGTGACCCTGCCTGCGCACGTGGCCGGCCCGCACGCGGCCGGCGCTGACAGCCCTGACGCCCCGGCCGACCCGCGTGATCCGCGCGGGCTGCGGGCCGGCGCGCCGCTGCTGGACGCCTGGCTGCGGTTCACCGGCCCGGGCGTGCCGCTCACCCCTATGTGCGTGCCCGGGCACAAGCAGCGGCAGGACCTCACCGGCGCGGTGGTGGCCGGGGACTCCCCGCTGTACGGGGGGCTGGACACGATCAAGCACGCCGACGCGCTGCTGGCCGAGGGGCAGCAGCGGGCGGCGGAGCTGTGGGGCGCCGACTGGTGCCGTTTCTCCGTCGCCGGTTCCACCCACGGCAACCAGGCGCTGTCGCTGGCCGTGGGGTCTCCCGGCGACGAGGTCATCGTCAGCCGGACCCTGCACCGTTCGCTGCTGCTGGGACTGGTGCTGGCGGGCCTGCGTCCGGTGTGGGTACGGCCGGGTACCGACCCCGCGTCCGGGCTGCCGCAGGCGGTGGCGGTGGACGAGGTGCGGGCGGCGCTGGCCGCCCATCCGCGGGCGCGCGCGGTGTTCCTCGGCGATCCGGCCTACACCGGCGCCACCGGGGACCTGGCCGGCCACGCCGCGGCCGCCCACGAGGCCGGGGTACCGCTGATCGTGGACGCGGCCTGGGCGGCGCACTTCGGGTTCCACCCGGACCTGCCGCCGCACCCGCTCGCCGCGGGCGCGGACGCGATGGTGACCAGCGCGCACAAGGCGCTGCCCGCCTACACGCAGGCCGCGCTCGTGCTGGCCAGGACCGGGCGGCTGGACCCGGCGCGGCTGGACCGCGCCTTCGAGGCCACCCACACCACCAGCCCTGCCGGGGCGATCATGGCGAGCATCGACGCCGCCCGCGCGCTGCTGGCCCGGGACGGTGAGGCCCTGTGCGGCCAGCTGCTGGCGGCGGTGGCGGCGGCCCGGCGGCGGCTGCGCGAGATACCCGGGCTGGACGTGCTGGACGGGCCCGGCGTCGAGCCGTCCAAGCTGGTGGTGCTGCTGGCGGGCACCGGCGCGCACGGGCACGCGGTGGAAGCGGACCTGCTGGCCGCCGGCATGCCGGTGGAGATGGCCGACCGGGACACCATCGTGCCGATCATCACCCTCGCCGACGACGAGGCCAGCGTGAGCCAGTTCACCAGTGCGCTGGCCGCCGCGGTCGGGCGGCACCGCGGCGCGCCCCGCCGGCCCTCGCCGTCGGTAGCCTGGACGGTCACGCCGCAGCAGGCCATGCCGCCGCGGGCGGCGTTCTTCGCGCCGCACCAGACGGTGCCCGCGGGCGCCGCGGCCGGGCGAGTCAGCGCGGAGCTGATCGCCCCGTACCCGCCGGGCGTGCCGGTGCTGGCGCCCGGCGAGGTCATCACCGGGGAGCTGATCGGGGCGCTGCGGGCCGTGCTCGCCGACGGCGGCCGGATCGCCTACGCCGCCGACCCCACGCTGGCCACCTTCCAGGTGGTGGGCCAGTCCGCTGGCTGAGGCCGGCCGGCTGCCCAGGCCTTCGCCCGCGAGCGAGCCGGGTCAGGGGATCAGCAGCAGCTTGCCGGTGGTGCGGCGGGCCGCCAGGTCCTCCTGCGCGCGGGCGGCGTCGCTGAGCGGATAGGTGCCGCCGATGCGCACCGACAGCTCGCCCCTGGTGACCCAGCCGAACAGGTCCGCGGTACGCCGCCGCAGGTCGGCCGGGCTGGCGACGTAGTGGACGAGCGTCGGCCGGGTCACGAACAGCGACCCGGCCGGGGCGAGCAGCTGCAGGTCGAACGGGGGGACCGGCCCGCTGGCCGCCCCGTACAGCACCAGCATCCCGCGCGGTCGCAGCGCCGCCAGGCTGGCGTCGAATGTGGCCTGGCCCACTCCGTCGTACACGGCCGCGGCGCCGTCACCGGTCTCCTCCCGCACCACGTCGCCGAAATCGCCGTAGCCGGCCACGTGGTCGGCGCCGGCGCCGCGCGCGAGTTCCGCCTTGGCCGGTGTGGACACGGTGGCGATGACGACCCCGCCGCGCAGCTTGACCAGCTGGGTGAGCAGCAGGCCCACCCCGCCGGCCGCGGCGTGCACGACCACCGGGTCGCCGTCCGCGACCGGGTAGGTGTCGTGGCACAGGTAGTGCGCGGTGCAGCCCTGCAGCATGATCGCTGCCGCCGCCTGCAGGTCCATTCCCCCGGGAACGGCAACGGCCCGGTCGGCGGGCAGCACCACCTGCTCCGCGTAGCTGCCGGGGATGCCGGTCCACGCCACCCGGTCCCCCGGCGCGAACCCCGCCACGTCCCGGCCCAGCGCGGTGACCGTGCCCGCACCCTCTGCGCCCGGGACGAAGGGCCCGTCGCTGCTGGCGTAGGGCGGCCGGCCCTCGCGCTGGTAGATGTCCATGTAGTTGACGCCGGCCGCGGCGACGTCGACGAGCAGCTGGCCAGGGCCCGGGACCGGATCCGGCCGCTCCGCGGGCGTGAGGACCTCGGGTCCCCCGAACTGGCTGACCTCCACGACGCGCATGCGCACTCCCTCGGCATCGGCAGCGGGCGGGCTGGGCGTTATGCCGTCATCGTGTCACGCACCGGAGCCAGTTGCCCGCGTGGCCAGTGTGACGGAAGACCGAAGCTAAGACGTAATCCGATTTGGCGGGCAAAGCGTCTGGAAAGGGGACGGCCGGCCTGGATAATGTCCCTGCCCCGCCGGCAGGACGTCCCAGTGAGACACATGGAGACAGGATGCATAAGGCACTGAGGCGTGCGCTGAGCCTCACCGCGGTCCCGGCCGTGACGCTGGCCACCGCGGCGATGATCGCCCTTCCGGCTGGCGCGGCGTCCGCGTCGGTCAAGCCCGGCACCACCGGGCCGAACCTGTACAGCCCGATGGAGACCGGGTACGCCGCGACGCAGGCCTCGTTCCGGTTCGTCAAGGCCGACTTCGTCCTGCCGGACCCGACCACCTTCAAGTCCTACCTGAACCGGGTGGAGTACAGCGCGGAGTTCTGGTCCTCCAGCCGGGACACGATCCTCGGGGTCTACGCGAGCACCAGTGACACCAGCGCCAAGCCGTGGCACATCGAGGCGAAGGTCTACAACAACAAGACCCACGCGCTCATCTGCGCCACCTGGTCCAAGGCCCACCCGTGCAAGGGCAAGATCACGGGCTCGTGGTCAGCCACCTTCAAGAGCGGCGACAAGATGGAGCTCAGCAACTTCTTCAACCACACCAACGGCCTCGACCGGTTCCACGCGAATGACCTGACCACCGCCGTGCAGAGCTACGACTACCACAACGTCGGGACCGCCATCTTCGGGCAGGCGCGGATCGTCGCCGGGTTCGGCTGCACACCCTGGAAGGCCTGCGGCATCGGCCTCGGCTACCACGCCCCGCCCTCCGCGCTGCACGTCGGCCGTGCCGACGACGCGGAACTCAGCTCGGGCAGCGGGCTGATCGGCTTCGACGGCCCGTTCGCGCACAACAAGGTGATCATGACGTCGAACGGCACCTCCACCGGGACGAAGCTGGCGGTCCCGACGGAGTTCGGCCAGACCATCACCGACAACAGCGTGACCTACACCTCCGACTTCCCCGGCGGCGAGTTCCACATGACCCTGCCGTAGCCGATCCGGCACAGTCACGAGCGCCCCGTCCCGCCCCTGGGGACGGGGCGCTCGTGTGCCCGGCTGGGGCGGGCGGCTGGCCTCAGGGCTGCGCGGGCCGGGTGGCGACGCCCTCGAACATGTACCCCCAGGCGCGCGGGCCCTGCAGGTAGAACGTGTCCAGCCGGGTCAGCTCGAATCCGGCGCCGGCCAGCAGCTGGTCGATGCGCCGGTTGAGATGGCAGCCTCCGGCCAGGCGGCGCTGCAGCGGCGTGAACCGGTCCTGGGTGCGGGACACCTTCGCGTCCGGTGAGTGGCCGTGCTCCACGAAATGCAGCGTGCCGCCCGGGCGCAGCACCCGGCGGATCTCGGCCAGCGCCCGGCCCGCATCCGGGATCGTGCACAGCGTCCACGTGCTCACCGCGTGGTCCACGCTGGCGCCGGCCAGCGGCAGCTGCTGCGCGTCCGTGCCGATGTACTCGACCGGCACCGCGCTGGCAGCAACCCTCCGGCTGGCCAGCTTGCGGCCGACGGTGGCCGGATCGACCGCCAGCACCCGCTTCACGGCCGGCGGGTAGTACCGCACGTTGAGGCCCGAGCCGAAGCCGATCTCCAGCACGTCCCCGGCCAGGCCCGCCATGACCCGGGCGCGCAGCCGGCCGAACTCGCCGCCCCGCATCACCCGGTCGGTCAGGCGCGGCAGGATGTGAGTCTCGTAGAAACCCATGCCTTCAGCATGGACCACCGGACAACGGGTGCCCGCCGGTACGGCGGGCACCCGTCCCTGCGGCTGGCCGGGAGTCAGGTCCCGGCGGGCAGGTTCGCCTCGATGGCGGCGACCAGCTCGGGGTCGTCCGGCTCGGTGCGCGGCCGGAACCGGCCTGCCACCGTCCCGTCCGGGCGCAGCAGGAACTTCTCGAAGTTCCACTGGATGTCGCCCGCCGCGCCGCTTGCGTCGGCAGCCTGGGTCAGCTCCGTGTAGACCGGGTGCCGGCCAGGCCCGTTCACCTCGATCTTCTCGAACATCGGGAACGTGACCCCGTAATTCACCGAGCAGAACTCCTGGATCTCCCCGGCCGTGCCGGGCTCCTGGCCGCCGAACTGGTTACAGGGGAACCCGACGACGGAAAAGCCGCGGCTGGCGAACTGCTCGTGCAGCCGCTCCAGCCCGGTGTACTGCGGCGTCAGGCCGCACTTGGAAGCGACGTTCACCACGAGCAGGGTCTTGCCCGCCAGCTCGCCCAGCGAGGACGGGTCCCCGGCGAGCGTCTTCACCGGGATGTCGTGCACGGTCACGTTGGATCCTCCGCGAGAGGGGTGGATGCGATCGCCAGCGTCAACATCGCCGTGCCCCTCCGCATGCCCACGGGCGCCCGCAGACGCGTGAGCGCCACCCGGATCAGACGGCCTGGCTCCGCAGCGGGGAGATCTGGGCGGCGAAGGCCCGGACCTTGTCCTGCCAGCCCTCCTCCAGCGGCCCCTTCAGCCCGGTCACGTAAACCTTGCCCTCGGCGACCTTCACCAGGCCCTTAGCCTGCAGCAGCTCGTTCATGATCGGGATGACCCGCTGCCACCGGGCCATTTCTTCAGCCGACGGCACCTTCCCGGTCTTCGGGTCCGGCTGCGGGGCGCCCTCGGTGGTCAGGATCGCGTACCGCGCCCCGCGCTCGAGCCTGGCTTTGCGCAGGAACCTGCGGGCGCTCCCGATCGGCTTGCCCATCCGGCCCGGGGAGCTGAACAGGTAGAGGTCCGCCAGGGGCATCCGCTTCGGGTCGGCGTCCCGGACGTGGCAGACCTCGACCGTGTGTCCCTCGTTCTCCATGATCCGCTTGAACTCGGCAGCGACCATCGCCCCGTTGCCGAACTTGGAAGCGTGGAAGTAAGCAATCTTCATGGCACATCCCCGCTTCTACGCTGCCCCCGGCGGCGGCAGGGCACCAGGGGCCAACGTCCCTGGGCTGGACGGCCCCGGGACCGGTGGTCATCGGCGCGGTTATCTGCCTGATCCGGGCATTGTGCCGGGTCCTCGCGTCATGGATGGTGGTGCTCCGGGAACGGGAGCGGGGAGGGGACGCGGGGATGACGGAGGTCCGGGACCGCGTCGACCCCGGCAGGCGGGTCCGGGACTCGGTGCTGCTCACCCCCGGCGACGCGCCGGGGCTGTGGGCCATGGTGACCGAGCTGGCCACCCGGGTGGGCACCCGCCCGCCTGATGAGGTCCGGGCGGTGGCAGCGGCCAGCGCCCAGGTCAGCGAGGAATGCCGGTTTCTCCGCCTGCTCGCCGGCACCAGGCGCCTTTACGTCGGCCTGCCGCTGCTGATGGGGCTGACCGCGGACGAGCTGCGCGCCGCGATCTGCCACGAGCTCGGCCGCTACGCGCGCGGTCACACCAGGATCGGGCCGGATGCCGCCGTGGCCGCCGCGGCCGGGAAGGCGGCGGGCGTGCTCATGGCGATCTTCGCGGTGATCGTCCTGGGCGGGGCGGTCGCCGCCGCGATCGGCACCTCCGCCGCGACGGCGCCCCCGTCCGGCCCGGTCCGCAGGCCTGTCCCGGTGGTGGCGCCCTCCTGGCCGCCGCTGGCCGCTCCCACGTGGCCGCCACCGTCCCTGCCGTTTGCGTCCCGTCCCCCGTTCCTGCCGGTCCGGCACACGGTCCAGCCCGGCGACACGCTGCACAGCCTCGCGTGCCGGTACTTCACCACGGTCCGTGCGCTCCGGCAGGCCAACCACCTGGGCCACCGGGACGTCATCCACGCCGGGCAGGTGCTGAACATCCCGGAATTCAGCGACCTGTCCCGGCCGGGGTGCGGTTAAGGGCCTGGCCCCCGGCGGCGCCCGGTGCGCAGATGTGATGTCAGGCTGTGATGTCAGGCGCCGGCGTAGGCCGCGAGGTGCTCGCCGGTGAGGGTGGAGCGGACGGCGACCAGGTCGGCGGGGGTGCCCTCGAAGACGATCCGGCCGCCGTCGTGGCCGGCGCCGGGGCCGAGGTCGATGATCCAGTCGGCGCGCGCCATGACCGCCTGGTGGTGCTCGACGACGATGACCGACTTGCCGGAGTCGACGAGCCGGTCGAGCAGGCCGAGCAGCTGCTCGACGTCGGCGAGGTGCAGACCGGCGGTCGGCTCGTCGAGGACGTAGACGCCGCCCTTCTCGGCCATGCGGGTGGCCAGCTTGAGCCGCTGCCGTTCGCCGCCGGACAGCGTCGTGAGCGGCTGGCCGAGGCTGAGGTAGCCGAGCCCGACATCGGCGAGCCGGCCGAGGATGGCGTGCGCCGCCGGGGTGCGCGCTTCGCCGGTGCCGAAGAACTCCTGGGCCTCGGTCACCGGCATCGCGAGCACCTCGCTGATGTCGCGGCCGCCGAGGTGATAGTCCAGCACCGACGCCTGGAACCGCTTGCCCTCGCATTCCTCGCAGGTGGTGGCCACGCCGGCCATCATCGCCAGGTCGGTGTAGATGACGCCGGCGCCGTTGCAGGTGGGGCAGGCGCCCTCGGAGTTGGCGCTGAACAGCGCCGGCTTCACGCCGTTGGCCTTCGCGAACGCCGTGCGGATCGGGTCGAGCAGCCCGGTGTAGGTCGCCGGGTTGCTCCGCCGCGAGCCGCGGATCACGCCCTGGTCCACCGACACCACGCCCGCACCGGCGGGGATCGACCCGTGCACGAGCGAGCTCTTGCCGGAACCGGCCACGCCGGTGACGACAACCAGCACCCCGAGCGGGATGTCAACGTCGACGTCGCGCAGGTTGTGCGCTGTCGCGCCGCGGATCTCCAGCGTGCCGGCGGGTGTCCGCACCTTCTCTTTGAGGGCGGTCCGGTCGCCGAGATGGCGGCCGGTGATGGTGCCGCTGGCCCGCAGGCCCTCGACGGTGCCCTCGAAGCAGACGGTGCCGCCCGCCGTACCTGCCCCGGGGCCGAGGTCCACGACGTGGTCGGCGATCGTGATCGTCTCCGGCTCGTGCTCCACGACGAGCAGCGTGTTGCCCTTGTCCCGCAGCCGCAGCAGCAGGTCGTTCATTCGCTGGACGTCGTGAGGGTGCAGCCCGATCGTGGGCTCGTCGAAGACGTAGGTGACGTCGGTGAGAGAGGAGCCGAGCTGGCGGATCATTTTGACCCGCTGCGCCTCGCCGCCTGACAGCGTGCCCGACGGGCGGTCGAGGCTGAGGTAGCCCAGCCCGATCTCAGCGAACGAGTCGAGAGTCTGCCGCAGCGCCGCGAGCAGCGGCGCCACCGACGGTTCGGCGAGGCCGCGGACCCATCCGGCCAGGTCGCTGATCTGCATCGCGCACGCGTCGGCGATGGTGATCCCCTCGATCTTCGACGACCGGGCCGCCGCGGTGAGCCGGGTGCCGCCGCACTCCGGGCACGCGGCGAAGGTGACCGCCCGCTCCACGAACTCCCGGATGTGCGGCTGCATCGCCTCCTTGTCCTTGGACAGCATCGACTTCTGAATCCGCGGGACCAGCCCCTCATAGGTCATGTTGATGCCCGCGATCTTCATCCTGACCGGCTCGTGGTGCAGGAAGTCGTGCAGCTCCTTGCTGGTGTATCTGCGGATCGGCTTGTCCGGGTCGACGAAGCCCGACTCGACGTAGAGCCGGGAGTTCCAGCCGCCCCCCTTGTAGCCGGGGACGGTGATCGCGCCCTCGTTGAGCGACTTGGAGTCGTCGAAGAGCTGGGCGAGGTCGATGTCGGTGACCGCGCCCCGGCCTTCGCAGCGCGGGCACATGCCGCCGGTGATGCTGAAGCTGCGCCGCTCCTTCACGGTCTTCCCGCCGCGCTCGAACGCGACCGCACCCGCTCCGCTGACGGAGGCGATGTTGAAGGAGAAGGCCTTGGGCGAGCCGATGTGCGGCCGCCCCAGCCGGCTGAAGAGGATCCGCAGCATCGCGTTGGCGTCGGTCGCGGTGCCGACCGTCGAACGGGGATCGGAGCCCATCCGCTGCTGGTCGACGATGATCGCGGTCGTCAGCCCTTCGAGCACGTCGACCTCGGGCCGCGCCAGCGTGGGCATGAAGCCCTGCACGAACGCGCTGTAGGTCTCGTTGATAAGCCGCTGCGACTCCGCGGCGATCGTGCCGAACACCAGGGAACTCTTGCCCGAGCCGGAGACTCCGGTGAACACCGTCAGCCTGCGCTTCGGGATCTCGACGCTGACGTCCTTGAGGTTGTTCTCGCGCGCGCCGTGCACGCGGATCAGATCGTGGGTGTCGCCAGCGTGCGGCGCAGGTGACTGCGCGCCCGTCGTCGTAGCCGTGCTCATCGTGTCTCCATCTGTCACGCGGAGCCGCCCGTCGCGGTCTCCGCCTGCGGCGCAGGCATCGGCTGGCCAGCCCCCAGGCCGTGCCGGTCAGGCCAGCCAGCGGCCGTCGCGCATCAGTTCACGGCCGGGCAGTTCGTTCACCTCGCGCCAGGCCTGGATGCGGCGCGGGGAGATGCGGAACCACCGGTACGGCGTGGCCAGCGCACGCGGATCGAAGCCGGTGCGCGCGGCGAACCGGTCACCCTGCTCCTGCGGCAGCGCGCCGATCTCCAGCACCTCGACGTCGCCCTCGATCATGGACACGTCACGGGTGTGTCCCAGCGCCACCCGGGCCGCCCGGGTGGCAGCCAGGTTCCTGCCGGTCGGGCTGTCCGCCGGCGTGGCCACCAGCAGCGTCTCGCCATCCCAGTCGAAGGACAGCGGCACCAGGTACGGCGCACCATCCGCCGAGGCACTGGCCAGCCAGACGTCCACGTCGTGGGTGAGCCGGTGCTCGGTGTCGCGGCGACGCTCGGCGGCGGCGCGGGCGGCGGCGCTCACCGGTCCTGCAGCAGGCCGAGGACATTGCCGTCGGGGTCGGTGACGGTGGCCACCAGGCGGCCGCCGCCGACGTCGTGCGGGGCCTCCTTCACGGTGGCACCCGCAGCGGTCACCTCTGCCAGCTTCGCCTCTATGTCCGGCACGTGCCAGTAGGCCACCGGTGAGGTCATGCCCTGCGGCCCGCCGCCCGGCACCAGCCCTATGTGCTGGCCAGCGGCGTCGAAGCCGGCGTAGTAGGGCGCGTCGGCCTGCGGCGGCACGCCGAGCAGGGCGGTGTACACCGCCTTGGCTGCCGCCAGGTCAGACACCGGATGCAGCACGGTCCTGATTCCCTGGGTGGAAGAGCCGGTCATGGTCACTCCTGAAGTGGCGGGTCACACCGGCCCGGCGGGGCTGCCGGCCCGGAGACGAGCGGGAAGCGCGGAAATCGAAACCCGATCGCCCTGGCTGTGGACTTGTTCCTCGTCAGGAGTATGGCGACAGCGGGCCAGCGGGCGCTTCTCGATTCCTGACCGGTCTGGTCACCTGCTTGGCCACACACGCCGGCAGCCCCTCAGCCGCGCCCGCCGCCCGGCTCCGGTAGACACTGGGCGGCATCCCCACCAGCTCAGCGAAACGCGTGCTGAACGTCCCCAGCGACGAGCAGCCAACCGCGAAACACACCTCCGTCACACTCAGATCGCCACGGCGCAGCAGCGCCATCGCCCGCTCGATCCGCCGCGTCATCAGATAGCTGTAAGGCGACTCCCCATAAGCCAGCCGGAACTCACGGCTCAGATGCCCCGCCGACATGGCCACCCCACGCGCCAGCGCCTCCACATCCAGCGGCTGCGCAAACTCCCGGTCGATCCGGTCCCGCACCCGCCGCAACCGCGCCAGGTCACGCACCCGCTGCGCCGCGGCCGGTCTGCTGGTCACCCGCACATTTTACCGATCCGGGCTGGCGGCCAGCCGTGCCCGGGACCGGTAGCAGCTGAGCACGGCGCACGGAGGCAGCCGCTCGCGGGCCCAGTGCCACCCGCAGGAGGACAGACGTGCCTGCTGACCCCGGCACCGTCCGTCGTTCCACCGCAGGCTGGGCTTCGCGATGACCGAGGTCGATGACTATGGCGGTACGGGCCGCGCCCGCGTCATCATGCGACGGCGGCTGCGGGATTTCCCGCTGTAGCGTGTGGGGATGACCCCCGGCATCCAGGAGGGCCGGTCTGCCCGTCTCTGGCGTGTGACCTCTGGCGAGCAGGCTCCGGAGACCGTTAACCAGTTGCTCCGGTCGCTGCCTGGCTGGTTCGGGATCGAATCGTCGATCGTCGGCTACGTGGCGAAGGCTTCCGAGCTGCCGGCCTATCTGGCCTGGCCCGCCGCGGAACCGGCTGGCCCGGTCACGAAGCAACAGCCGGTCGGGGTGCTGCTGGCGGCTCGGCATTTTCCCGTGTCGGCGGAGATCTACCTGATGGCGGTGGAGCCCGCCATGCACCGGCGGGGTGTTGGCCGGGCACTGGTGGGGGCCCTGGAGGACGATCTGATCGCCGAGGGTGTGGAACTGCTCCAGGTCAAGACGCTCGGTCCGTCGCATCCGGATGATGGGTACGCCCGTACCCGGCAGTTCTACACAGGCATGGGCTTTCGGCCGCTGGAGGAGATTCACGACCTGTGGCCTGACAACCCCTGTCTGATCATGGTCAAGGTCCTCGCCCCCCGGCCCGCTGCACAGGAGGCCGTCTCGGCGTCACGATGAGCTCCTCCGCTCCAGTGCCGCGATTACAGCCCGGGCCACGACCTGGCAGGCCGCGCCGCTCGGCGCTCCCATGCCGGTGCGGTAACCGGGCTGCTGGTGTGGGCGGGTGGCCAGTCAAGGACCGGGGCCGGTGCCGGGCGGTGGCTAGGCTGCTGCGGTGTGAGCGAAGGCGAGTTGCTGGTCGGGGACGGCGTCACCCAGGGCATCGTGCGGATCGGGGACACGGTGCGGCGGCCGCTGCGGCCGTTCAGCCTGACCGTGCAGGCGTACCTGGCCCACCTGCGCGACGCCGGGTTCACGGGCGCGCCGCTTCCGCTCGGCGTCGACGAGCAGGGCCGCGAGGTGCTGTCGTTCGTTCCCGGTGAGGTGCACCGTCACCCGCTGCCGCCGGAGGCGGCGGGCGACGACGTGCTCGTCGCGCTGGCCCGGCTGATCCGTGCCCTGCACGAGGCGTCGGCCGGGTGGGTGCCGCCGCGCGGCGCGGTGTGGGGCGGGACGCCGGCCAACCCCGTGCTGCCGCGCGCCGAGGCCTGGCTGCGCGAGGCGGCCCCGCTGATCACCGCTCGCCTCGGCCGCGGGTCGCCATGAGATCTTGGTGTCGTGGATCTTCCCGAGGTTGATGACTGGTTCGCGGCTGAGGACCTGGACCAGGGAATCTCGCGGTTGTGGGAGCCGTACGTGGATCCGCTCATCCAGGCAAACGTGTACTTCGTCCGGGGTGAGAGCCGGGATCTTGTTATCGATAGCGGTACCGGGATCGCCGCCCTGCGGCCGTGCCTGCCGGTGATGCGGGCCGAGCCGGTGGCGGTAGCCACCCACGGGCACTATGACCACGTCAGCGGTATCCAGCGGATCATCGACCGGTATCTGCGCCGCCGTTCAGCAGCTGGCTGAGGTTGGTCCTGCGCGGCTTCCAGCGTGGATCCCGGGGCTGCCCGAAAACCCCTCCCGTACCGGGGAGGGGCCCTGATCTCGCGCGCGATCGCCAGGACCTGCGTCCGCGCCGTGGGGTCCTTCGCCCCTGCCCGTGTGGGACCTAAGTCACTACTGTGAATTTTGGGGGAAAGGCTGGGTCGCCGCTGTCGGCGGCGGCACGGTGAGGCGGCAAGCCATTTACCGGAGATGAGCACCATGAAGCGCAGTATCCATATCGAGGCCCCTGTGGAGAAGGTCTTCGACCTTGTCAAGGACCCCAGGTACGTGCCGGAAGGCGTGACGATGCACTTCGATGTCACGGATGCCAAGCTGACCGACGAGGGCGTGGGCACCTACTACCGCTGGGTTTCCAAGACACCTGTCATCCGTATGGAGGGCTTCGACGTGTACACCGAGTTCGTCCCCAACCGGCGCATCACGGACAGGTCGTCGTCGGCCATGGCTGGCGACATCACGATCTCGTTCGAGACCGAAGGCTCCGGGACGAAGGTGACGATGGAGTCCCGTTCCCGTTCGTTCTGGCGGTTCCCGCCCTTGAGGCAACTGACGGACTTCGTCAAGGGCATGACCGCTGGGCAGTACCTGCCCGCAATGAAGGCGCAGATGGAGGCGCGCACGACCAAACATGCGGCTAGGCGCGCTGCCTCATAGTGGTGAGGCGGAATCCTGATTACGGTCGGTAGCGGTCACGGGCCGGCGGTGCCCTTCAGCGGCGCAGAACGATGGCCAGATCCGCTGGGAGGATAGCGAATGTCAAGTTCGTCTTGACCCCGGCACCGCATCCTTACCGTGGTGGCGTCTTCGTCCCGAAGCCCTGCTCAGACCGTCCGGACTTCGGCGAGCCGCCTGACTGCGAACTGGTCGGTCCCGCTGGGGTCCCAGCAGACGGCGGCTTCCCATGCGGCCCGCGCTTGCGCGGCGATGCCGTACGCGTCGTCGTCGAGACCGGCGGCGTTGTGCGGCAGTGCCAGGTCGAGGTCGGGGACGTCGACGTGCGACTCGTCCCAGTCGATCAGCGCGACGCGATCCGCGGTCATGCGGATGTTGCCCGGGTTGGGGTCGCCGTGGACGACGCACGTCGTGCGACCGGTGAGCCGCGCCCACGCTGCCCGGCATCGCACGACACCCTCAGGCGGCATCGCGCCGAGGTCGACTCTCGTCCCGGTCTCGGCGTGCAGAAGGTCGGTCGACGATCGCCAGCCCGGGCGCTGGGGCCAGCCGTGCGTGAACCGATGCAGCTGGCGGAGTGTGCCGGCGACGCGACGCCAGTCGGCTTCGGTCTCGGGCGATCCGCCCTCCACATAGGTCATCACCACCAGGCCGCCGGCGAAGTGCCGGCCGTCCGTGGTTGGGATCGGCACCGGCACCGGCATCCCTTCACGGTCGAGGTGACGCAACAGGCCGGTCTCCCACGCGAGATCCGCGTCGCTGCGCTGGCCGAGACGACCGACCGCGAGGTGCCCGTTGACGCGCACGCTCCACACCTCGTTGACGCCAACTCCGCCAGTGAGCGGTTCGATGCGAACGACGTCGTCACCCCACTGCTCGAGTGCCTCCCATCCCACCGGCCACATCTTCGCAGAGGGTCACGAAATGCTCGACGAAATTACGAACCCGTGGGGGAATCAGGGGAAGAGGCGTCAGGCCCGTGACCTGGGCTTTCGCTGGCGCGCTCGGAGGGACTCGAACCCCCAACCTTCTGATCCGTAGTCAGATGCTCTATCCGTTGAGCTACGAGCGCTTGATGCCCCGATAGTCTACGACACGCGCCGCAGCGCCCGTACCAGCCAGACCGAGGCCCCAGGGCGGCGCCCGGCCGGGGAGGGCCTAGCGGCTGTCATCACGGCCGCCACGTAGAGTCGCTGACGGGGACTTCTCGCAGGGAGCTACCGAGGGGGCTACGGATGACCAGCACTGACCTGCTCACCGACGCTTTCGGGAGGATCCGGGAGACCGTTCATCAGGCCGTTGACGGCCTGCGCCGGGATCAGCTCGCGTTCCGCGTTGACGACGACACCAACTCGATCGCCTGGCTGGTCTGGCACCTCACCCGCATCCAGGACGATCATGTCGCCGACGTGGCCGAGGTCGAGCAGGTCTGGACGGCCGGTGGCTGGGTGGACCGGTTCGGGCTGCCGCTGGACCGCCTCGACCACGGATACGGCCACAGTTCCAAGCAGGTCGCCGCCGTCCAGGCCGACGCTGAACTGCTGACCGCCTACCACGACGCCGTGTACGAGCAGACGCTCCGCTTCCTGGAAGGCATCTCCGACACCGATCTCCCGCGGATCGTGGACACCCGATGGGATCCGCCCGTGACGCTGGCCGTCCGCCTGGTGAGCGTGATCTCCGACGACCTCCAGCACGCCGGGCAGGCCGCCTTCCTCCGCGGCATCGTCGGGCGCCGCTAGCCTCGCGCTGCCACGGGTCCCGGTGGTCCCACCCGCTGCCGCGGGCGTCAGCGGCGGGCCGGGTCCAGCGCGGGGATGCGCCGTAGCCACGCGGTGAGCAGCCCGCTGACCAGCAGCAGTGCCAAGGTCAGTGCCACGACACCCGGCCAGGCAGCCAGTGCCCACGCGCGGCCGGCCAGGCTGCCGAAGATCGAGGAGCCCAGGTAGTAGGCGAACAGGTAAAGCGACGCCGCCTGCCCGGAGGCGACACCCCCGGCATGCGCACGGGCCGGAACCCACCCGCTGACTACGCCGTGCACCACGAAGAATCCGGCCGTCATCACCGCCAGGCCGAGCACGACGGCAGGCAGCGACCCAGGCAGCGTGAGCAGCACCCCCGCCACCGTGATGAGGCACCCAGCCGGCACGACGGCCCGGCGGGTGAAGCGCTCAGCCAGGCGCCCGCCAATCGCAGAACTGAGGGTGCCGACCGGGTAGACCAGGAAGACCAGCCCGGCGGCGCCGAGGCTGAGGTGGAACGGCGCGCCGGTGAGCCGGAAGCCCAGCGCGTTGTAGACGGCCACGAACGCGCCCATCGAGCAGGCGCCGATCGCGTACAGCGCCAGCAGCCCCGGGTCGGACAGGGCACGCCGCATCATCGCCGCCAGATAGCTGGCTCGGGCCGGTGCCGGGGCGAAGTTCCGCGACTGGGGCAGCGCGAGCAGAGCGATAGCCGCGCAGGCCAGGCCCAGCACCGCGATCGCGGCGAGCGCCCATCGCCAGCCCGCGGCACTGGCGACCGCGCCGGTGATCAGGCGGCCGGTCATCCCGCCCAGGGCGGTGCCGCCGATGTAGAGGCCCGCAGCCCGGGCGTAGGCGCCGGGATGGGTCTCCTCGCGCAGGTATGCGGTGGCGACCGCGGGCAGGCCAGCGAGGGTGATGCCCTGCACCAGCCGCAGGGCGAGGAGCGCGTCCCAGCTGGGGGCGAAGGCGCAGGCCAGCGCCACGAATGCGGACGCGGTGAGCGAGAGGTGGATCAGCCGTGTCCGCCCCAGCAGCTCTGAGACGGCTCCCGTCCCGAGGAGTGCGGCGCCGAGGCCGACCGTCGTACTCGACAGCGACAGGGTGCTCTGCGCAGCGGACAGGGAGAACGCACGGGCGAGTTCCGGGAGCAGCGCCTGGGTGCTGTACAGCAGCGCGAACGTGGCCACTCCGGCTGCGAACAGCGCGACCGCGATCCGCTTGTAGCCCGGGTCGCCGACGCGGTAGCCCTCATGGTGCGCCCGCCGGGGCACTGGACCCGCAGTTGCTGTCACGCCGGTCGTAGAGGTCACTCGTCCACTGTCTGACCGCCTCCGCCATACGTCAAATGCATGAGAATTATCTTGCGGATACGTATTGCGCATAACATGAGGCCGTGCACATCGAGGACCTCCGGCGGTTGCTCGCGCTCGCTGACCATGGGCGGGTCACGGACGCCGCTGCCGCGCTGCAGCTGCGCCAGCCGACGCTCTCCCGGCTGCTCGCGCGGGCCGAGAGCGAGCTCGGGGTCCGCCTGTTCGAGCGGAACGCCACCGGCGTGCAGCCCAACCCCTACGGCGACCTGGTCCTCTCCGCGGCACGGGACATCACCCAGCGATACGACCAGCTGCGCGGTGAGCTCGCTGAGCTGCTTGACCCGGACACCGGCACCGTCCGGCTGGCGTTCCTGGACTCGATGGCGACCTCGCTGGTCCCGCGCATCCTGCGTGACTTCCGCCAGGAAGCGCCGCACGCACGCGTCACCCTGCGCCAGGAACCTGGTCATGAGATCCTGCGAGGTCTCGCGTCAGGCCTGTCGGAGCTCGCGCTCATCTCCCCGCGCCCACCGGAGCCGCACGGCTGGCTGCCGCTGCAGCGGCAGCGGCTTGTCCTGGTGGTGCCCACAGCGCACCGGCTCGCGGCCTGCCACCAGGTGCGCCTGGACGAGTTGGCCAACGAGAACTTCGTGACCGTGCCACCCGGGTTCGGATTCCGGTCCCTGGTCGGCGAGCTGCTGGCATCCGGCGGCGTGACGCCGCACGTTTCCTTCGAGAGCGGCGATCTGGCCACGATCGAAGGGCTGGTCGGCGCGGGCCTCGGTGTCGCGATCCTGCCCGAGCAGTTCGCTGGCATATCGGGCACCATCGGCGTCGCCCTGGCCGCCGAGGGCGCCGCGCGGGTCGTCGGCCTGACCTGGCGAACCGACCGCACGCTGGCCCCGACCGCCCGGAGGTTCCTGGAGTTCCTGCGTCACGCCGGGCCGTTCGACTGACGGCTTCCGGCAGGCCAAAAACCCATGTGTGCTGGCAGGCCCGATCTCCTATCCTCTGCGTGTGGCAGGCGATGAACGCGGAGTAACCACGCTGAGCGCGGATTTCTCCGCCTGGTACAACGAGGTGGTCTTCAAGGCCGAGCTGGTCGACCGCGGCCCGGTGCGGGGCACGATGGTGATCCGGCCGTACGGGTACCGCATCTGGGAGCTGCTGCAGGCCGACATGGACCGGCGGATCAAGGAGACCGGCCACGTCAACGCCTACTTCCCGCTGCTGATCCCGGAGAGCTACCTGCGCCGCGAGGCCGAGCACATCGAGGGCTTCGCGCCGGAACTCGCGGTCGTCACCCACGCGGGCGGCAAGGAGCTCGAGGAGCCGCTGATCGTCCGGCCGACCTCGGAAACGATCATCGGCGAGATGATGGCCAAGTGGATCAGCTCGTACCGGGATCTGCCGATGCTGCTCAACCAGTGGGCCAACGTTGTCCGCTGGGAGATGCGGCCGCGGATGTTCCTGCGCACCACCGAGTTTCTGTGGCAGGAGGGCCACACCGCGCACGCCGATGAGGCCGACGCCATGCGGGAGACCATGCTCGCGCAAGGCCTCTACGCCGATGTCTGCACGGACGTGGCCGCCATGCCGGTAGTGACGGGCGAGAAGACGCCCGGCGAGCGGTTCCCGGGTGCCAGGCGGACCTACACGCTCGAGGCGATGATGCGCGACGGCCGCGCTCTCCAGGCCGGCACGGCGCACTACATGGGCACCAACTTCGCCAAGGTCTTCGGCATCCAGTACGCGGCGGAGAACGGGGAGCTGGAGCTGTGCCACACGGTCTCGTGGGGCATGACCACCCGCATGATCGGCGGAGTGATCATGACACACGGCGACGACAAGGGCCTCGTGCTGCCGCCGTTGCTCGCTCCCTACCAGGTGGTGATCGTCCCGATCGGCCGCGGCGAGCAGGCCGAGCAGGTGCTGCCGCCCGCCCGGGAGCTGGCTGACCGGCTGCGGCAGGCTGGCATCCGCACACACGTGGACGACCGGCCGCAGGTCACCCCCGGCTTCAAGTTCAACGACTGGGAGATGCGGGGCGTCCCCATCCGGCTGGAACTCGGGCCGCGGGACCTCGCGGCAGGCACGGCGCTGATGGCCATCCGGCTCGGCGGCCAGAAGACGCCGATCACACTGGACGAGGCCCCGGCCCGGCTGACCTCCGAGCTGACCGCCTTCCAGGGCCTGCTGCTGCGGCGGGCAACGGAGTTCCGCGATCAGCGGACCGCCACCGTGGACACCTGGGACGAGTTCGCCGCGGCGGTCGCGACCGGCTGGGCCCGGGCGTTTCACTGCGGGCAGCCCGCGTGCGAGGACGACATCAAGGCGGCCACGGCCGCGACGCCGCGTGTCATTCCGGACGACGGCGAACCGGAGCAGGGCCCCTGCATTCGCTGCGGCCAGTCGTCCGGTTACGGCAAGCGGCTCATCTTCGGCCGCGCGTACTGAGGAGCCTCGCCCGTATGCTCCTCACCGGCGCTGATGCCCGCCGCGACTAACCCGGGGCCATGTCGACGAAGCGTGAGTAGTGCCCCTGGAATGCCACTGTCACGGTCGCGGTTGGCCCATTCCTGTGCTTAGCCACAATGAGGTCAGCCTCTCCAGCGCGCGGCGATTCCCGCTCGTAGGCATCCTCGCGGTGCAACAGGATCACCACGTCCGAGTCTTGCTCGATGCTGTTATGGACGCTGATCCCATCAGCGATGAAGTTGTGCGTGCCAAGGACCGTCGCGTCGTAGACCGGCTGCTCGCCGAGGGATTCCACCGAAGCTATCTCGTCCCAGAACACGTCATTGGTTGCCACCATCTCGAGTTCAGCGTCATCCAGGACGGTGGCGATGCGCGCGAGGCGCTCCCTGCCCGGTGCATGCTTCCAGAGCGTGCTGCCGCAGAACTTCGTGCCGATCGCAGCCGAGAACTGCCGATGGGTCATCTGGCGTTCGGTCAGCACGCTCCGGACCCGGTCCCATACTTCGCGGGGGATCGTGTCGAGGTTGGTGTTGCCCTTGATGCCAGCGAGTCTCTCCCGTGACTTCTCTGCCATCACTGCACGGGCACCATGCACCCCGATGTCGTCGAGGAAGCGCAACTGGTTCTCTGCCCCGTAGATCAGCAGCTGGTAACAGGGCCGGTAGTCAGCCTTCCTCGTCTCCTTCACCCGCGTCATCACATTGAAGCGCAGCAGAAGCCGGGCCACATCGTCGACCAGCCGCCGGCTTGTGGAGCCGTAGTAGATGCGCGCCTGCCCGGCCGTCTCATCCCACCAGACACAGCCGTCGGTGGCCCATAGATGGCGGAGGAACAGCGCCAGCTGCTTCTTCGGGAGGGAACAGACAAGCTCAGGAATGAACTTCTCCGGACTCCGCAACCCAAAGAGCCCGAGCGAATCGAGCCAGGCCGCAATGGGATTCCTGCGGCCACGGGCCAGCCGGTAAGGTGCCGGCAAACGGAGTGACGTGCACCGAGCGGCGGCATATTCATCCCGGATGGCGGTGATCCCGAAATGCGTCGCCGCCTGCGTGACAGCCGCCAGATTCGCCTCGTCGATACTCGCGTACCGGATGGGCTGATTCCTGACGAAGGACCCGTCCCCGATCAGGTGCGCCAGCATGATGACTTCCGCCTCGGGCATCTCCTGCAGCTGCATCGGCGGAGGCACATGCCGCGGCACGGCCACCCGTGAACCGATGGGGATCTCCTGCAGCGGCGACCACCCGCCATAGGTGAGGAACGGGTGGTTTCCGGTGGCCCCGATCTCGCGGCCAGACTTCAGCCGCACCCTGAAGACCTCCTTGACACCGCTCGGGAACGCGTGGGTCATGGTCCGCGGGACCAGCCGCAGCCGCTCATCCAGCGACCACACGGGGATGTCCCGTTCTCCTGACGCCAGCAGGTCGCCCAGGGACACTTCAGCGCCGCTGTCAGCGCGGAGGATGCGGGTGCCGGCTGTCAGGCAGCCAGACTCACGCAGGTCAGACAGCATCGGGCGCTTGTCGGTGCGCTGCTCTGGCCCACGGTTGAGCTGAGAAATAGCGATGACAGGAACGTCAACTTCCTTGGCGAGCAGCTTGAGGGACCGGGACATTTCCGAGACTTCCTGCTGCCGGTTGTCGATCCGCCTGGGCGACGACATGAGCTGCAGGTAGTCCACGATGACGAGCTTGAGGTCCTGCCGCTGCTTGAGCCGACGGCACTTGGCCCGGATCTCCATCATCGACATGTTCGGGGAGTCGTCGATGAACAGCGGCGCGTCCACCACCTCGCTCATCCGGCGGGCGAGCCTGGTCCAGTCCTCCTCGCCCATCTGGCCGGTCCGCATCGCGTGCAGGGCGACCCTGGCCTCGGCTGACAGCAGCCGCATCGTGATCTCGTTACGGCTCATCTCCAGGCTGAAGATGACCGTAGCCAGCCGGTGCTTCACCGCCGCCGCCCGGGCGAGATCCAGGGCCAGCGTGCTTTTGCCAATAGCAGGACGAGCCGCGATGACGACCATCTGGCCGGGGTGGAGGCCGTTGGTGAGGGAGTCCAGGTCGGCGAAGCCGGTCGGCACGCCGGCCATGCCGCCGCCCCGCGAGCCGATGGCCTCGATCTCGTCGAGGGTTCCCGGCATGATCTCCGACAGCGGCAGGTAGTCCTCGCTCGCCCGCCGCTCGGTGACGCCGAAGATCTCCGCCTGCGCGCGGTCCACCAGCTCGTCGGCGTCCGCGTCGCCCGCGTAGCCGAGCTGCACGATCCGGGTGCCCACCTCGACCAGCCGGCGCAGGATGGCCCGCTCACGGACGATCCGCGCGTAGTAGCCGGCGTTGGCCGCCGTGGGCACGGAGGCGATCAGCGTGTGCAGATAGGTCGCGCCGCCCACCCGGCCCAGCTCGCCGCGCTTGCCCAGCACGTCCGCGACCGTGACCGCGTCTGCGGGCTCACCCCGCCCGTACAGGTCGAGGATGGCCTCGTGCACGAGCTGGTGGGCCGGCCGGTAGTAGTCGCCCGGCTGGATCACTTCCATCACGTCGGAGATGGCGTCCTTCGACATGAGCATGCCGCCGAGGACGCACTGCTCCGCCGCCAGATCGTGGGGAGGCGTCCGCTCGAACTCCGAACCCTGGGGGGTGATCTCGGCGACGCTCACCTGCCAGCACCTCCCCCTGGGAGCGGGCGCGCGAGGCGCCCGCCGCGGACCGTTGCATCCGTTTTAGCGGACCGGTCTGACAGTCTTCCGCTAACCGGGGACGCGGCCAAACGCGCCTGTGGATAACTCTGTGGGCAGGCTGTGCAGACACGCCGCCGCCCCTGTGCGCAGGCTGGGGAAGGCCCTGGGGACAGGCACCGCGTGGCAGCCCGGATCGCCCTTCTGACATGTGCAGACGCCGTCCACTGGGTGTGGGCGGAAAAAATCTCCGGGATGAATGGTCATCCACAGCTGCCGTGATTTATCCACAGCCGAAGCCGGTTCGCGGCGGGCGAACGCAGCCCGCGAAAGCGCGGCGGCCTGTCGGCGGATGCCGCTAGGGTTCAAACATGTGTTCGAACGCAGCCGCCCGGCTGACGCGCATCGGCGAGGCCATCGACCAGCTCGCCGCGGAGGCCGCGAGCGCGGGCGATGACAGCCCCGACCAGGTGGCGGAGCGGCTGGCTGCGATCTGGGCCATGGTGGCCGAGCTCGACCCGGGCCTGGCGCGGCGGGTGCGCGGCTACACGGACGAGGAGCCGGCCGGCCATGCTCGGGGCACGCCCGGACCCGGCACCTGCTGAGCAGCGCCTGCTAACGGGGCGGGGCTCAGGCCCCGCCGGTGACGTCGATCGTGACCGTGGCGCTGACCTCGGGGTGCAGCCGGACGGCCACCTTGTGGCTGCCGACGGTCTTGATCGGGTTGCCAACCTCGATCCGCCGCTTGTCGAGCTCCGGGCCGCCCGCGGCCTGGACCGCCGCCGCGATGTCGGCCGGGGTGACTGAGCCGAACAGCCGGCCCGAGCTGCCCGCCCTGACCTGCAGCCGGACGGGCAGCTTCTGCAGCTGCTCGGCGACTGCCTGGGCATCGTCGAGGTTGCGGATGTCACGGGCCGAGCGGGCCCGCCTGATCAGCTCGATCTGCTTCTCGCCGCCCCGCGTCCAGCGCATGGCAAGGCCGCGCGGGACCAGGTAGTTGCGCCCGTAGCCGCCAGCCACCTCGACCACGTCACCGGGCGCACCCAGCCCGCTGACCTCCTGGGTGAGGATCAGCTTCATCGGAGTGCCACTCATCGTCGGAATCTCCTCGGCCTCAGCGGGGCGTGCTGGTGTAGGGCAGCATCGCCATCTCGCGGGCGTTCTTGATCGCCGTGGCGACGTCGCGCTGATGCTGCGTGCAGTTGCCGGTGACCCGCCGGGCCCGGATCTTGCCGCGGTCGGAGATGAACTTCCGCAGCAGCGCGGTGTCCTTGTAGTCGACGTAGCCGATCTTTTCCTGGCAGAACAGGCAGACTTTCTTGCGCGGCTTGCGTATCGGTGCTTTAGCCATCGTGGTGCTCCTTGGGAGAGCCCCGCGTCAGCGGGGATGGTATGCGGTCAGGAAATGTTGGGGGCAGCAGGTCAGAACGGCGGCTCGTCGGACGCGCCGTCCGCGCCGAACCCGCTGGAGTCGGAGGCCCAGGGGTCCTCGGCCTGGCGGCTGCCGCCGCCTCCACCGTATCCGCCCTGGCCACCGCCACCGCCGCCACCGCCGCCACTGCCGCCGCCGAAGCCGCCACCGCCACCGCCCGAGCGGTTGGACTTGGTGACCTTGGCGGAGGCGTTGCGCAGGGACGGGCCGACGTCGTCCACCTCGACCTCGTACACGGTGCGCTTCTCGCCTTCCCGGGTCTCGTATGACCGCTGCCGCAGCCGCCCGTTGACGATCACGCGCATCCCGCGCTGCAGGCTCTCGGCCACGTTCTCAGCGGCCTGCCGCCAGACGTTGCAGGTGAGGAAGAGGCTGTCGCCGTCCTTCCACTCCCCGGACTGCTGGTCCCGGAAGCGGGGGGTGGAGGCCACCCGGAACTTGGCCACGGCCTGGCCGGTCGGGGTGTAACGGAGTTCAGGGTCGTCGACGAGGTTGCCGGCGATCGTGATCTGAGTGTCGCCTGCTGCCATCGGGTGCTCCCGGGTCGGGGATGGGATGGGGTGGTCTGGGAGGTGCCGGGTTCCCGGCGTCACCGGGGATCGCGGCCCACCCGGGCCGGGGGTCAGCGCTCGGGGCGCAGGACCTTGGTCCGCAGGACCGCCTCGTTCAGGCCGAGCTGGCGGTCGAGCTCCTGGACCGTGCCTGGCTCGGCACGCATGTCAACGACGGCGTAGATGCCTTCGGACTTCTTGTCGATGTCGTAGGCGAGGCGCCGGCGTCCCCAGACGTCCACCTTGTCCACGCTGCCGCCCTCGCTCGTAACCACGTTGAGGAACTGCTCCAGCGACGGCTGGACCGTGTTCTCCTCAAGGCCCGGGTCGAGGATGATCATCATCTCGTATCGGCGCATATTCAGCCTTCCTCCTCTGGACTGGCGCGGTCACGGTCTTTCCGTGACAGGAGGTGCTGCATACCCGCGGCGGATCAGTTTCCCCCGGCGGGCCGCAGCCGATTCAGGCTACCAGGGCCTGCCGACAGCGGCGCCCAGGATTCCCGCGCCCCCGGGCCGGGAACAACGCAGTTGGTCCCTTGGCGCCGATGACACAGGGCGAAGGGTGGTGGCCATGCGCCAGTCCACGGAGGGCCAGCCGGCGGCCCGCACGCACATGCCGCGCATCACGATGAACACCGACGGCAAGCGTCATCCTCTGGAGAACGGGCTCACCGCCTTCACGCTCGCCGCGGGAGTGGTGGCCTTCGCCACCGGGTTCGTGGTCCGCCAGCACGTGCTGGCGACTTCGCTGGGGCTGGCGGCCCTGGTGATCGGGCTGTGGGCGCAGCTGATCTCGGCGACCCGGCCCGAGCGGATCCTGATCGTGACCGGGCTGGTGGCGGGGTTCGTCGGGCTCGCGCTGGGACTCGCCCACGGCGGCTTCGGGGCCTGACCGGCCCGGCACCGCACGCTGCCGGGCCGGGCCACCGGCGAGCGTGCCGGGCGTGACGGAGGCCGCCAGTAGGCTCGGAGCATGGTTCTCATCGGGGCGCATGTCCGTGACGACGACCCGCTGGCGGCTGCCGCCGAGACCGGCGCCGACGCGGTCCAGTTCTTCCTCGGCGACCCGCAGGGGTGGAAGGCGCCGGTGTTCCCCGGGGACGGGCCGGACGCCCTGGCGGCTGCCGCCGCCGCGGCCGGGGTGGACCTCTATATTCACGCGCCCTACGGCATCAACGTGGCGACCACGAACAACCGGATCCGCATCCCGAGCCGCAACCTGCTGACCAAGCAGCTCGCCGCCGCGGCCTCGATCGGCGCCAAGGGCCTGATCGTGCACGGCGGCCACGTGCTGAAAGACACCGACCCGGCCGAGGGGTACAGCAACTGGCGCAAGGCGATCGAGCGGGTCGAGCGGCCGCTGCCTATGCTCATCGAGAACACCGCGGGCGGTGACAACGCCATGGCGCGCGGCCTGGACGCGCTGGCCCGGCTGTGGGACGCGATCGCCGGCGCCGGGGGTGACGATGTCGGGTTCTGCCTGGACACCTGCCACGCTCACGCGGGCGGCGAGGACCTGGCCGGCATCGTGGACCGGGTGAAGGCCATCACCGGCCGGATCGACCTGATCCACTGCAACAACTCGCGCGACGAGTTCGGCTCCGGCCGGGACCGGCACGCCGGGCTGGCGGACGGCACCATCGACCCGTCGCTCATCCTCGAGGTTGCCCGGGCAGCGGGCGCCCCGCTGATCTGCGAGACCCCGGACCCGGGCACCGACATCGCCTGGCTCCGCGGCCAGCTCGGCACCAGCTGAGCGGGGGCCGGGACCCGCACGCGCAGCCGCAGCCGCCAGCGGTCCGGCACCCCGGCCAGCACCCCGCCCGCCGGGTCGTCCTCGCCCGCGGCGCGCACCGGGTCGGCGTCCGGGCGGACGATGTCCCGCACCACCAGCCCGGACAGCAGCGCGACGCTCGCGAACCGGGCCAGCAGGGCGGCGAAGTACAGGCCGGGCCCGATGCCGCCCGCCGCGGCGCCCCGCGGGCCGGGCACGCTGACGCTGATCAGGTAGGCCCAGATCGCGAAGAAGTAGCCGACCTCGGCCACCTGCCACAGCGCATAGGACCACAGCCGCGGCCGGGCGAGCACGACCAGCGGCGCCAGCCAGACGACATACTGCGGCGACCAGACCTTGTTCGACAGCAGGAAGGCCGCCAGCACGAGGAAGAACACCTGCGGCACCCGCGGGCGCCGCGGGGCGGCCAGCGTGAGCACCACGATCGCCGCGCAGCCGGCGGCGAAGACCACCAGGGACAGCAGGTTGAGCGCGCTCAGCGAGGTGGTGCCCACCAGCGGCCAGTGCTCGGTCTCGAAGAAGTACCAGATCGAACCCCAGTCCGCGGGCCGGGTGGCGCTGAGCTGGTAGAACCGCGCCCACCCGGAGGGCGCCGCGAGCGCGACCGGCAGATTGACGACGAGCCACGCCGCCACCGCGGAGGCGAAGGTGACCGCGAACGCCCGCAATCGCCCGGCCCGCAGGCACAGCAGCAGCAGCGGGCCGAAGAACAGCAGCGGGTAGAACTTCGTGGCGACCGCGAGCCCGAGCAGCACCCCGGCCAGGACCTGCCGGTGTCCGGCCCAGGCCGCCATCCCCAGTGCGGCCAGGGCGACGGCGATCAGATCCCAGTTGATGAACGAACCGAGCACGAGGCCGGGCGCGAGCGCGACCAGCCAGCCTGTCCACCGGCGGGACTTCCCGGCGAGGTAGCCGGTGGCGAGCACCGCGGCGACCGCGCAGGCGGCCAGCAGCACGAGGGTGACCTCGAAGAAGACCTTGCCGCGCAGATACGGATCGGTGACCGGGCGGACCAGCCAGGCGGCCGCCTGCATGGCCCCGCCGATCACCACCGGGTACTCGACCGGGTGACCGAGATACGGGGCCTTGCCCGCGGACAGCTGCTCATTGAAGTAGAGCGGGTAGATGTCGGTGTAGCAGTGCGCCTGGAACTGCTTGAGGTAGCTGTTCCAGTCCCCGCCCCAGCACGCCGCCTTGTTGGCGAAGCCGAGCGCGCTGCCGAGCAGGCTGGCGGCCACCAGCCCGGTCACCGAGCCGGCCGCCACGGCGAGGCGGCCGCGCCGGCACCCGGAACCCGCGCCTGCCGTCAGCGGCGCCCGCCCGGGCTCCCCCGGGTCTTCCGCGGTCACCACCTCACTCCCCCCATGGGCACATCCCGCCCGGGCACGCCGCCCGGGCGGTCGGACTTACCGGCTGTCAGGGCGTCGCTGTCGGTTGCGGGGTGGGACAGAACGGGCCGTTGCAGGTGGCACTGGGCGTCGGCTGCGGCACCGTGGGCAGCGGGGTCGGCTGGCCGCCGCCTCCCTGCTTGCACTTGTGGCCGTTGCCGAAGAGGCAGCCCAGCCCTCCCGGCTGACGCTTGGGCTTGGGCTTCGGCATCAGGTTCGGGCCGACCAGGTTCCAGGCCGTGCCCAGGTTGTTGACTGGCAGCCACTGCTCGACCGGCTGGTTGTTGAACTCGTTCATGAAGTAGGTGTGCCAGATCGTGGCGGGCCACTGGCCACCGTAACCGGCCCAGCCGCCCACCCCGTACAGGGTCTGCAGCCCGGGCGGCGGGGTGTAGGACAGGGCGTTCGTCGAACTGCACATGTACTGCTGGGACGCGGGCAGGGTGCAGCCGCCCTTGTCCACGAACATGCCGACCGCCATCGCCTGGCCCGGGGTGGCGCCCTCGAAGAACGCCTGCTGGGACAAGTTGGTCGTGCCGGTCTTGGCGATGACAGTCTGGCCGTTGGTCAGGCCGTCGCCGGCCGCGGTCCCGCCCGGCGAGGTGTCGAACGACATCGCCCAGTCCACATCCGCGGCCTGCTCGGGAGTCAGCACCGTCCAGGTCTTGATCTTGGCCTGCTGGACGGCGTTGCCCTGGGTGATCTGCTTGATCACGTGCGCGCTGTGGTAGACGCCGTTGTCGGCGAGCGTGGCGATCATGCTCGCCTGCTCCTCCACCGTGAGCGACGCCTGGCCCAGCGCGGTACCGGCCTGGTCTTCGATGTGCGCCAGCCCGGAGCCCGCCGGGTAGGCGCCCACGTTCACGCCGAACGCCTTGGCGATGTCCACCACCGGGTGGTCGCCGGTCGCCGGGTTGTAGGCGACCCGGTGCCACAGGTCGGTGTAAGCGGTGTTGAGCGACAGCGCGGTGGCTTCCTCCACGGTCACCGGGCGGTTCGGGTTGCTGACCTCGTCGTTGCGGACCTGGTACCAGGATGCCGAGTTGGCCGGCTTGGCGAGGCTGGCGTAGGTCGTGGGCGAGCTGTCCGGCGGGATCCACAGCGGGGCGTACCCGTTCAGCTTGCTGGTCCGGACGTTCATGCCCTGCTTGACCGCGGCTGCCAGCACGTACGGCTTGAACGAGGACCCGACCTGGTTGCGGGACTGCAGCGCGTAGTCGTACTGGCTCTTGTTGTAGTCCTGCCCGCTGTACATGGCCTCGATCGCGCCGGTGCGCGGATCCTCCAGTACCGCGCCGATGTGGACGTACTTCGGCAGGCCGATCGACGCGACGGTCGCCCCGGTGGGCGGGGTGCCGGCCCGCATCAGCCCCCGGTTGGTCCGCACCGCGGCGTACAGGCTGTTCATCAGGCCGCGCTTGAAGGTGGTGACGATGCGCAGGCCGCCGTTGTCGATCTTGCCGGCCTTGTAGCCGTAGACGGTCTGGAGCTCGTTGAACACGGCCTGCATGATGTAGCCGCGGTAGCCGCTCCAGTTGTTGTTCACCGCCTTGACGACCTTGGGGAAGCCCTGCTTGATGGCCTGGTCGTACTGCTGCTGCGACAGGGTGCCCATCTTCACCATGGCGCCCAGCACGTACTTCCAGCGGTAGACCAGGCCGCCGTAGGCGGCACGGCCGTTGGGGCCGTTGGGGTCCGGGCTGTAGTAGCTCGGGCTCTGCGGCATGGCCGCGATCATCGCGGCCTGGGCCGGGGTGAGCTGGCCGACGTTCTCCCCGAAATAGGTCTGTGCGGCCGCACCGACGCCGTACGCGCCGGAGCCGAAGTACACCGTGTTCAGGTACGTGGTGAGGATCCAGGCCTTGGACTTCACCTGGGCCAGCTTCTCAGCGACGAAGATCTCCTTGATCTTCCGGCTGATGGTCTGCTGGGTGCCGATGTTGTCGTAGTACTGCCGGACCAGTTCCTGGGTCAGGGTGGAGGCGCCCTGCGGGGCACCGGCGGACCGGGTCAGGTCGTAGTAGGTGGCGCGGATGATGCCGGTCGGCGAGATGCCGCCCTCGTTATAGAAGTTCTTGTCCTCGGCCGCCACCATGGCGTCCCGCATGATCTTGGGGATCTGGTTGTAGGTCAGCATCTGCCGGTCGGTGTTGCCGAACCGGCCGACCATGGTCTTGCCGTCGCTGAAGTACACGGTGGACGCCTGGTTGAAGACCGAGGCCTGCGGGTTGGGGATGGTGGTCTGCGCGTAGACCACGCCGACGCTGATCGCGCCGACCACCGTGAACGCCCCGGTGGCGACGCCTGCCACCGTGAGGGCCTTCTTCCAGGTCCAGTAGCGCCACCAGTCGCCCTTGCGGCCGGGCCCGCGGCCCCGGCCGCCGCGGCCGCCCGGGCCGCCGGGCCCGCCGCCGCCGAAGGGAAGCCGGTCGGCCAGCCCGCGCAGCCTGCCGTCGCCCCGGTACTGCCCGCCCGTCCGGGCCGCGAGCCGCTCCCGGACCGCCGTGCCGCCGCCGCGCCAGCCTTCGGCGTCGCGCGGGCCGCCCGGCCCCGGCCGGCCCCACTGGTCGCGGCCGCGCGGGCCAGGCTCGGACCGCATCGCCGTCCGGCCGCCGCGGTCACCGCCCCGGCCCCCGGCACCGCGGCTGCCGTCCCGCCCGCGGCCGCCGTCGCCGCGCCGGTACCCGCGGCCGCTGTAGTCGTCACGGCGGCCGGACTCGCGGTCCCCCCAGCCGCCGCGATCGTAGCCGTCACCGCCGCGCCCGCCCCGGTCCCCGGACCGGCCGCGGTCGTATCCGGAGCCGGCGGCTGGCCGGGCAGCACCGCCAGCAGAGTCGTAGCGGCCCGAGGAACGGCCTGGCCGGCCATTGCCGGAGCCATTCCATGCGCGGTCATCGCGGCCGGGTTCCACTGGGTACGGCCGCGGTAGATCTGGATTACTCACGCGTCCTCGCTGGTTGGGTGAGGCAGTCGTGGGCTGGGCGGGGAAGCCCGCTACACGGTACCTGGTGGCACCAGCGGTCCCGGCGCCTTCTTCCTTCTCATCCGTCGCACCCGCAACGCGGGCTTACCGCCAGCACCCGCGCCGCAGGGCCGGACCGGATAGCCGGGCCGGGCTCCTTTACCCGCCGGGCCGGACCGCCCTCACTCCGCCGTCCTGGCCCGCCGGCCGCGCCGGGTGCGCGGCTGGCCTGTGCCGAGAACGTAGGACGACGCAAGGTGGTTCCACCCGCAACTCTGACAGACCTCGACGACGTACACCCGGAACTCGCCATATTCCGCTGCCATCTCGGCGAGCTCGGGTCCCTGCTTCACCCGTCCTTCGTACTGGCCCAGTTCGTCCCCATACACGTAGGTGACGTGCGTGAGCCTGCTCCGGCGGCAGATCGGGCAGGCCGTGTCGGTGGCCTCACCGTGGAATTTCGCGGCCCTGAGCAGGTACGGATGCGCGTCGCAGACATCGGCGACCGTGGTGTGGCCGGCAAGGACCGACGCGAGCGTTGCCCGGCGGGCAAGCCCGTAATCGACCACTGAACGCCTCGGTGCCATCTCCGACAGGGTACGACGCATTCGCGTGCCTTCCTAAGCCCTCGCTCGCCGCCGGGCTCCTCCTTGCCCGCGCTCGCCTCCGGGCCGCTCGAGCCCGCCGTCTTCCCTCCTCGCTCCTCGCTGCGCTCGTCGCTCGTCAGTCCAGACGGCGGCGCGGCCCTTTGGCTCGCTCGGGCTGGAGGCGCTCCCTCGCTCCGCTCGTCGCGCCTCGCACGGGGCGGGGCATCGCGCGGCCTTCGGCCGGGCAGCCGCTGTTCCGGCGGGATCGCGTGCCTTGGCTCCCTCGGGCCGGGGCGCACCGCGCCCCGTCCGGCTGGGCCGTTCATCAGGCCAGACGGCGGCTTGGGCGGTGGGCCGGGCGGGCTGGGAAGAACGCGCGGTGAACGGCGGGTTGCGCGGGGATCGTGCGGAACGTATCTTTGCGATGTATCGGTTCGATACATCGACGTGGCATACTGAAGCTGTAGATATCAGGTTTCACGCCGCGACGAGGCAAAATCCGGCGCGGACAGGCGGGGGAGGTGCGGGCACTGAGCAGTCAGCGATCGGGGCGCGGTCAGCGGTCGGGAGTACTCGAGCTCGCGGTGCTCGGGCTCCTGCACGAGACGCCTATGCACGGCTACGAGCTGCGCAAGCGGCTCAACGCCCTGCTCGGCGCGTTCCGTGCGTTCGGGTACGGCTCGCTGTACCCGTGCCTGAAGGAACTGCTGGCGCAGGGCATGATCGCGGAAGACGTCCCAGAGGGCCCGGCCAAGCCGCTGGCGGGCCGCCGGTCGAAGATCGTCTACCGGCTGACCGCCGATGGCAAGGAGCGGCTGCAGGAACTCCTGTCCGAGACGGGCCCGGCCGCGTGGGAGGACGACGGCTTCGGCGTCCGCTTCGCCTTCTTCGGGCTCACCAGGGCCGACATCCGGATGCGGATACTCGAAGGCCGCCGCACCCGGCTGGAGGAGCGGCTGGACGGCGTGCGCGCCGCGATGGCGCGGACCCGGGAGCGGCTCGACAGCTACACGCTCGAGCTGCACCGGCACGGACTGGAGTCGGTGGAGCGGGAGGTCCGCTGGCTCAACGAGCTGATCGCCTCGGAACGGGAGTCGACCGGACGGGGTTAACCCCCGTCCGGCTGGCAGTTAGGACAAATCATTCGGCAGGCACGGCCGGCCGCAGTCATTCGGCGCCACCACCAGGCGGCGAGAGAAGAGGAGCAACCCCTATGGGTTCGGTACGGGTAGCGATCGTGGGCGTGGGCAATTGCGCGAGTTCCCTCGTCCAGGGCGTGGAGTATTACAGGGACGCTGAGCCGGCCACCCGGGTTCCGGGCCTGATGCACGTGCAGTTCGGCCCGTACCACGTCAGGGACCTGGAGTTCGTGGCCGCGTTCGACGTGGATGCCAAGAAGGTCGGCCAGGACCTGGCGGACGCGATCAGCGCCAGCGAGAACAACACCATCAAGATCTGCGACGTGCCGCCGACCGGCGTCACGGTCCAGCGGGGCCCGACCCTGGACGGGCTGGGCGAGTACTACCGGGAGATCATCACCGAGTCCGACGACCCGGTCGCCGACGTCGTGTCGGTGCTCCGGGAGACCCGGACGGACGTCCTGGTCTCCTACCTGCCGGTGGGCTCGGAGCAGGCGGACCGCTTCTACGCGCAGTGCGCGCTGGATGCCGGGGTGGCGTTCGTGAACGCGCTGCCGGTCTTCATCGCCTCCGACCCGGAGTGGGCGCGCAAGTTCACCGAGGCGGGCGTGCCGATCATCGGCGATGACATCAAGTCCCAGGTCGGTGCCACCATCACGCACCGGGTGCTGGCCAAGCTGTTCGAGGACCGCGGGGTGGAGCTGATGCGCACGTACCAGCTCAACTTCGGCGGCAACATGGACTTCATGAACATGCTGGAGCGCAGCCGGCTCCAGTCCAAGAAGATCTCCAAGACCCAGTCGGTCACCTCGCAGATCCCGCACGAGATGGAGAAGGCGGCCGTCCACATCGGGCCGTCCGACCACGTGCCGTGGCTGGACGACCGCAAGTGGGCCTATGTCCGGCTGGAGGGCCGGTCGTTCGGTGACACGCCGCTGAACCTGGAGTACAAGCTCGAGGTGTGGGACTCGCCGAACTCGGCCGGTGTCATCATCGACGCCGTCCGGGCCGCGAAGATCGCGCTGGACCGCAAGATCGGTGGCCCGATCCTCTCCGCCTCCTCGTACTTCATGAAGTCCCCGCCGAAGCAGTACGCCGACCACGACGCGCACGCCGCCGTCGAGGCGTTCATCAAGGGCGAGGTCGAGCGCTGACGCGCTGAAGAACCACGCAGCACCGTCGTGGGCCGGGTCCGCACGGACCCGGCCCTCACGCGTCCGGTCAGGGATGCGTCACCGGTCGCCCAACATCTCGAAGAACTCCGCATTCTCTGCGAAAACCCGG